>NZ_JALQDI010000027.1:0-45310 GCF_023631305.1 Caballeronia sp. INML3B | reverse complement strand
TGTGAAAGTAGGTAATCGTCAGGCTCCTCATGCGATAAACAAAAACCCCACCCCGCAAAGGTGGGGTTTTTGCGTTTGGAAACCGCAAACTTGTCAACGCGAGGACTCAAAGCGAAAAGCGATGGCCGTTTTGCCGCCGCAGCCGTCAGCGAGCCAGAAATCGCTCGGCCAAACGAACCCAATACGACGATCCAACAGCCAACAAATCATCGTTGAAGTCATAACTTGCGTTGTGCAACATACAAGGTCCGGCGCCATGTCCGTGCTCGCGATGTCCACCATCGCCGTTACCTAAGAACGCGTAACATCCAGGCTTTTCAAGAAGCATAAAGGAGAAGTCTTCCGCGCCCATTGTTGGTTCGACGGCGTTGTCGACCTTATCCTTCCCTACGACTTCCGCCATCACTTCTGCCGCGAATCTCGTCTCTTCAGGCGCGTTGATTGTCGGCGGATAATTTCTGCTGAAGTGCATCTCTACCCCGCAATCGTACGCCGCAGCAGTTGCTTCGACGATTTTGCGCATGCGCTCTTCGATCAGATCGAGCGTTGCAACCGTGAAAGTACGCACAGTCCCGCCGAGCCAGGCCAGATCGGGTACGACATTCGCCGCTTCCCCTGCATGAAACTGAGTAATGGACAGCACTGCTGTATCGATCGGCTTCTTGCTTCGCGTAATGACGCTCTGAAGTCCATTCGCAATCTGGACCGCCGTAAAAACCGGATCGCGTCCGTTATGCGGCAAGGCGGCATGCGAACCGGTTCCCCGGACCGTGATACGAAACTCATTGCTCGAGGCCATAATCGGCCCCTCGATCACGCCGAAATGACCCGCGGGCATGCCAGGCCAATTGTGGATGCCGAACACGGCGTCGACTGGAAATCGGTCGAACAGACCGTCCTCGATCATGGCCCTGGCGCCGGCCCCACCTTCTTCGGCCGGCTGGAAAATGAAAACGACGGTCCCGTCGAACTTGCCACGCTCGGCCAGATGTTTTGCGGCGCCGAGCAGCATTGCGGTGTGACCATCGTGGCCGCAGGCATGCATGCGGCCGTCGTTCGTCGAACGATGTCCGAACGTATTGAGTTCCTGAATAGGCAACGCATCCATATCCGCGCGCAGCCCGATCGATGCGCCTCCGGTGCCGCGCTTCAGTATTCCCACGACACCAGTCTTGCCCATTCCACGATGCACCTCGATCCCCCAACGTTCGAGGTTTTCGGCCACGAGTTTCGCGGTGCCGACTTCTTCATAACGTAATTCGGGATGAGAATGGATCGTTCGTCGGAGCGTTTTGATTTCATCGTGTGATGCTTCGATTTCTGGGATCAGATTCATTTGAACTGCTCTCACGTTTGAATTCCGATCGCGCATAGTGAGCGCGCGAGTCATCCATTCTACGCGGCCACTATTTGCGGCACCGGACGGTCGATCGCATAGTAGCCGTAATAGAATTCGTTCATCTGCCGCCTTTCTTCTGATTAACGGGACTTTCCGATGAACGCTCCAGCCGAGTTCGCCCGCGCCGTATGCCCACACGATTGCCCGGACACCTGCGCAATGCGCGTAACGGTAAAAGACGGCAAAGCGGTCAAGATCAGCGGCGATCCCGATCATCCGCCGACGCAGGGCGTCCTTTGCACGAAGGTCGCTCGATACGCCGAGCGCACGCATCACAGAGATCGTCTCCTGACTCCCTTGCGAAGAGTCGGGAAAAAGGGCAAGGGCCGTTTCGAGTCGATTGGATGGGACGAGGCATTGCGACTCGCCGCTGACCGCCTGAAACCGATCGCCCGGCGTGCGCCCGAATCCATCCTGCCGTACAGCTACGCGGGAACGATGGGTCTCGTCCAAGGAGAGAGCATCGCCGCCCGATTTTTCAATGTGCTGGGCGCATCGCGGCTCGAGCGCACGATTTGCGCCGCCGCCGGTGCGGCGGGCTTGCGCTATACGTACGGCGCCAGCCTAGGCATGCATGCGGAGTTTTACGAAGAGAGCGAAATAATCCTGATCTGGGGAGCGAATCCGATCGCCTCGAGTCTGCATTTCTGGACGCGCGCGCAGGAAGCCAAGCGGCGAGGCGCCAAGCTGATCGCGATCGATCCTTATAAATCGCTCACTGCGGAAAAGTGTCATCAGCACGTCGCGCTGCGCCCGGGCACCGATGCCGCGCTGGCGCTCGGCATGATAGACGTACTGATTCGAGAAAACCTCATCGACGATGAGTATGTGAGCGCGCATACCGTAGGCTTCGAAGAACTCGCGGCGCGCGCGGCGCAGTATCCGCCTTCACGCGTTGCGCAGATTTGCGGCATCGAAGAGGACGTCGTCGTAGAACTCGCTCGCGCGTTCGGATCGACAAAAAAGGCCGCGATCCGGCTGAACTACGGCATGCAGCGCGTGCGCGGTGGCGGCAACGCGGTTCGCGCGATAGCCTGCTTGCCCTCGTTGACGGGCGCGTGGCGCGAACGCGCCGGAGGTTTGCTGCTTTCGTCCTCAGGATGGACTCCAATCAACGGCAGCGCCCTCGAGCGCCCCGATTTGCTGCCGGGGTGGCCTTCGAAATTGCCGCGCGCGGTCAACATGAACGCGATCGGTGACGCGCTGCTCCATCCCGGTGACGAAAAGTTCGGGCCCAAAATCGAAGCGCTGATCGTCTACAACTCAAATCCAGTAGCCGTCGCGCCCGATTCGGCGAAGGTCGAGGCCGGTTTCGCGCGCGAGGACTTGTTCACGATCGTGCTTGAACACTTCCAGACCGATACTGCCGATTACGCCGACCTGATCTTTCCCGCGACGACACAACTCGAGCATCTGGATGTCCACAAGTCGTACGGACACACGTATGTGATGGCGAATCTGCCGGCGATTCCACCCGTCGGCGAAGCGCGCCCGAACACCGAGATATTTCGCGGCCTCGCGCGCGCGATGGGCCTCGTCGAGCCCGCGCTTTTCGAAACCGACGAGCAGATCGCGTCGAATGCTTTTCGTTGGGACGACCGGACGCTGGAAGGTCAGAGCTGGGACAAGCTGAAGTCGTCCGGCTGGCTGAAGCTCGACATCGCAGAGGCTCCGCTGGCCGAGGGCGCGTTCCGCACGCCGTCGGGGAAATGCGAGTTCTACAGCGAACGCCTGAAACGCGAAGGCCTCGACCCGCTGCCGGATTACCTGCCTCCCTACGAATCCGCGGATGGCTCGCCGGAGTTGGCCGCGCGTTATCCGCTCGCAATGATCTCGCCGCCGGCCCGCAACTTCCTGAACAGTAGCTTCGTGAACATCGAGAGCCTGCGCGCGACGGAACGCGAACCGCATCTCGACATTCATCCCGCCGATGCTCAGGCGCGAGGCATCGCCGATGGCGCGCTGGTGCGCATCTTCAACGATCGCGGCTCGATGCAGGCCCGCGCGCGCGTGACAGATCGCGCGCGCGAAGGCGTCGTCGTTGGCTTGTCGATCTGGTGGAAGAAGTTATCGCCGGATGGCTGCAATGCGAATCAGGTGACTAGCCAGGCGCTGACGGACCTCGGAGGCTCAGCGACGTTCTACGACTGCCTCGTCGAAGTGGAGCAGATGGATCGCTGTGCATGACACGGCGGACTCAGACGATTCTGGTGTATGGCGTCTAACCCAGTTGTCGGAGGCTTGATGAAAAGCTACGATCTCGCTTCCGCACGACCATTCTAAAATCATATAAAGGAGACGCCGTATGGAGAAACCCTGGCTACAGTCTTACCCGGCCGGCGTGCCAGCGTCCATCGATGCCTCCGTGTATCGGTCGGTTTCCGAACTGCTCGAGGACAGTTTCCGCGCGAACCGCGACCGCCGCGCGTTCGTCTGTCTGGGCCAGGCGATCACTTACGCAGAGCTCGACGCAATGTCGAGAAAGCTGGCCGCGTGGTTCCAGAAGCGGGGGATGAAACCCGGCGCGCGAGTCGCGCTGATGATGCCGAATGTCTTGCAGTACCCCATCGCGATTGCAGCGGTGCTCCGCGCCGGATATATCGTCGTCAACGTCAATCCGCTTTACACGCCGCGCGAACTCGAGCACCAGCTCAAAGACAGCGGCGCGGAAGCGATCGTCATTCTGGAGAACTTCGCGGTAACGCTTCAGGCCGTCGTCAAGAACACTGCAATCAAACATGTGGTCGTCGCTGCGATGGGCGATCTCATGGGCCTGAAGGGGCTCCTGGTCAACTTCGTCGTGCGTCGCGTGAAGAAGATGGTTCCCGAGTGGAGTCTGCCCGGCAGCATTCGTTTCAACGATGCGCTCGACCAGGGCGGCCGCCTCACGCTCCAGCCCGTCACCCAGACTCCCGACGACGTCGCGTTCCTGCAGTACACCGGAGGCACGACGGGCGTTGCCAAGGGCGCGACGCTCACGCATCGCAATATCATCGCGAACACGCTCCAGTCAGAAGTCTGGCTCGATCCTGCCCGCAAGCGCCGTCCCGACATCGACCAGTTCGTTTGTGTGGTCGCCCTGCCGCTGTATCACATCTTCGCGCTCACGGTGTGCGGGATGCTGACGATCCGGACGGGCGGCCTGGGCGTGCTGATTCCGAATCCGCGCGACATCGCGGGCACCATAAAGGAATTGAAGGGCGTTCCCATCAACACGTTCCCGGCGGTCAACACGCTCTATAACGCGCTGTTGAATCATCCCGATTTCGGCAAGCTCGACTTCTCAAAGCTCATCGCGGCAAACGGTGGAGGCATGGCGGTTCAGGAAGCCGTCGCAAAGCGCTGGTTTGCGGCGACCGGTGTACCGATCATCGAGGGTTACGGCTTGTCCGAGACTTCGCCGTGCGTGACCTGCAATCCGGTGACCGCGACCGAATACACGGGCACGATCGGCTTGCCGCTTCCGTCGACGGAAGTCTCGATCCGCGACGACGACAACCGGGAAGTGCCGCTTGGCCAACCGGGCGAGATCTGCATTCGCGGGCCGCAGGTGATGGCGGGCTACTGGAACCGCCCCGACGAAACGGCGAAGGTGATGACTCACGACGGCTTCTTCCGCTCCGGCGACGTCGGCGTGCTGGACGAGCGCGGCTACGTCAAGATTGTCGATCGAAAGAAGGACATGATTCTCGTGTCGGGCTTCAACGTGTATCCGAACGAAATCGAGGATGTCGTCGCGATGTTGCCGGGCGTGTTCGAAGTCGCCGCGGTCGGGGTAAAGGATCAGGCCTCCGGCGAAGCGGTGAAGCTCTTCATCGTGCGCAAGGATCTGAGCCTGACGGAAGCCGACGTCATCGCTTTCTGCAAGGAGCGGCTCACCGGCTACAAGCGCCCGCGGATGATCGAATTCCGCAATGAATTGCCGAAGAGCAATGTCGGCAAGATTCTGCGGCGCGAGTTGCGCGACGGCCGCGCGTAGCGTTCGCATCCTACGAACCAGAAAAGCCATCGCGTCGTGAGACGCGGTGGCTTTTTTGTTGGACGCACGCGACGCGGCGTCATGCGATCTGCACGCACAGGAACGAAAAAAAGGCGCCCGAAGGCGCCTTTCAGAGGATGCTGCTTTGTTACGACCTTATTAGAACTTGTGACGGATACCGACAACAGCGGCAACCTGGTTCGACGTCGACGACGGCGACAGACCGTTGATGTTCGCAACCGCTGTTTGGTTCGTCGAGTCCGTGCCGCTCGCGTGCTGGTAGATACCGTCGATGTACACGTCCGTGCGCTTCGACAGGAAGTAGTCCGCACCGAGCATGCCCTGATGGTACTTGGCGTTGGTCAGGCCGTAACCCTTCGTGTAGTCATATGCCGCGCCGAGCAGCAGGGCCGGGGTCAGCTGATACTTGAAGTTGATTTCGGCGTTGTGGAACTTGCCCGAGCCGCCCGTGTACCCAGCCGGGTTCAGGCCAGCGCCTGCTTCGTTGTTGACGTCCTTGAACTGCGTGTTGCTATACGTCGCGCCGACGGTCGCTGCACCGAACGTGTAAGCACCGCCAGCCGTGATGACTTGCTGCGTCTTGGCCGATGCGAAGCCCGAGTACACGCGGCTCGACATGTTCGAAGACGAAGGCGTCGTGGTCGCCGTGCGGCTCGTCGCGTTGTTGCCGAAGAACGAGAAGTTCGGATCCTTGACGTTCAAGTAGCCCGCGCCCAACTGCAGGGGACCTTGCGAATAGCCGAGGCCAACCGACCAGATCTGGTTGCGGTTGAACTGGCCGGCCTGGCCGCCGAGGCTGTACAGGCCGCCGAACGTGAAGCCGGCGTAGTTTGCGCTCGTGTACTTGACCGCGTTGTTCACGCGATTCGAGTTGTTCATGTTGTCCAGGTCGCCCGGGTGCGCGCCGAAGTACGACGCCCACTGGCTACCGACTTCGAATGCGCCGGTGTAGTCAACCACGGAGTCGTACTGACGACCCAAGGTGACCGTGCCGAATTGTGCCGTCGACAGACCGACGTAAGCCTGACGGCCGAACATGTCGCCGCCTTGGCCCAGTTGGCCGTTGAACACGTTGAAGCCGTTTTCCAACACGAAGATGGCCTTCAGACCGCCACCGAGGTCTTCCGTGCCGCGCAGGCCCCAACGGCTACCCTGCAGGTTGCCGCTGTTCATTGCATACAGCTTCTGACCGTTGCTGTTGTTGTTGTAGGCGAAGCCTGCGTCGATGATGCCGTACAGCGTCACGCTGCTCTGCGCATGTGCAGCGCCTGCGAATGCGCCCAATGCGGCGAGAGCGAGAAGCGACTTTTTCATTGAATAGATCTCCAGGGAGTGTTTGCGACTTTTGGCAAGGTCACTGTTCTTAGCGCCAGTGTGTTGACGGTCCCTGCCGGGCTTCTTAATGAAGTTGAGACGTAATGTAACAAAGAGACTTTGGAGGACAAAGGAAAAGGGGAAGATCCGCCGGACTCGTGTGACGTTTACGCAACAGACGCTAAAATGTTGGTTTTGCAGGACTTTTGCGAGTCGTGTTTGCCCTAATTACCAAAACGGGGCTTGCGAAGGGGCGTCTGCGGTGCGCTCGCGCGCGTCGAAGGGGTGCGTCGCCGGCAGTCGCAGATGCGTCGATCGCGAAGCGTTCCATAGTCCTTGTCACGAAGAGCCTGGCTGCGCTTCGGGCTGCTGAAACCTAGGCCCTGACAAGCCTGCGCGGCTTCGAGGCCCCTCGATGTGCGCTAAAATCCGCGTTTTCTTCGCATGCTCGCTCAGCCGCTTGACGAAACACCCGGTCAGCGCCGAGGAGCCAGCGCATACGGTTTGCTGAAAACGCGCAAACGCCGTGACCACGAACTATGAAGAGAGGTGGCAACATGACGCTCGATGAAGTCATCAGCGAGTTCGATCGGGGCTTGCGCTCCATGACCGGCGTGAGTCGCATGTCGCGGCCGATTCCCGAATCGACGATGTCCGGTCCGGACGCGCAAGGCGATGTTCTCTCGGAGGAATCACAACTCACCGAGAAAGAGCGCGCTCATTCGGCCGGCTTGATGCGTGTGAACCACGTCGGCGAAGTCTGCGCGCAGGCGCTGTATCAGGCGCAGAAGCTCGCCACCAATTCGCCCGAACTCAAAGCGAGCTTCGAGCGAGCCGCGCGCGAGGAAGAGGATCATCTCGCGTGGACGTCGACGCGGCTCAAGGATCTCGAGTCGCGGCCGAGCTTATTGAATCCGCTCTGGTACGCGGGCGCGCTCGCGATCGGTTTCGTCGCGGGCCGCTTCGGCGATCGTGCGAGCCTCGGCTTTATGGCGGAGACCGAACGCCAGGTCGAGCAACATCTCGATGGTCACATGAAGACGTTGCCGGTGAACGATCACGCGTCGCGCGCGATCGTCGAACAGATGCGTCTCGACGAAAGCGCGCACGCCGCCGCGGCAATCGGCGCGGGTGGCAGCGAAGTGCCGTTTCCGGTTCGCGCCCTGATGCGTGCAGCGTCCAAAGTGATGACTCGCACGGCCTACTACATATAGCGTGTTAGACGCCTCGGCAATCGCCGCCGCGTGGCGCCCCATGGCGCTCGCTGTCCGAACCCACGAGTGGACCACTAGTTGGCCAGAAGAACCGTTACATTTCCCTCATTTCGCCTGCTCATTTCACGTACTACCTTCACATCCCGCACTAGCCCTCTAATTCATAACGGTTTTCTCTTTCGCCGTCACTTCAAGCTCCTGCGCTAAGTCCTTGTTCTAGCGAATAAAAACCACTCGAAAAAAAGTTACGCGTCTTGACCGAGGAAATGCGTTCCTCTAAAGTGGGAGACAGTGTGAGAAAGTGGTCTTTTGTGTGATTCGCAGGCCATTTTCAAGCAAAAGCAGGTGGGACGGGCGTCAGGGTGGGCGTCCGAAATGGGGAGAGGGTGAGTGTTCCAAGGGGCGTCGGCGCTGACGCTCGATGCGAAAGGGCGGATGTCGGTTCCGTCGCGCTATCGGGAAGCGCTGCAAGGGCAGGCAGAGGGCCGGGTGACGCTCACGAAGAGCCCGGATGGATGCCTGTTGCTCTTTCCTCGCCCGGAGTGGGAAGTCTTTCGCGCCAAGGTCGCCGCGCTTCCGATGGAAGCCATGTGGTGGCGGCGCATCTTTCTCGGTAATGCAATGGATGTCGAACTCGACAGCGCCGGGCGCGTGCTGGTCTCGCCCGAGCTGCGTGCTGCCGCGTCGCTGGAAAAAGAGGTGACCTTGCTCGGCATGGGCGCGCACTTCGAGTTGTGGGATTCGCAGACCTACGCGGCGAAGGAAGCGGCGGCGATGGCGCAGGGCATGCCCGAAGCGCTGAAGAATTTCACTTTCTGACGCGGCGCTGAAGAACATGGCGAATTCGTCGGGAAAAGAGCTGCAGCACCGCACGGTGCTGCTGAAGGAAGCGGTGGATGGGCTGATCACGCGCACGGACGGCATCTATATAGATGGCACTTTCGGGCGCGGCGGTCATAGCCGGGCGATCTTGCAACGGTTGGGGGAAGCGGGGCAGCTCATCGCCTTCGACAAGGATCCTCTTGCGATCGCCACGGCACAACAGATTCACGACTCGCGTTTTTCGATCGTGCACGACAGCTTCGCGGCTTTGCGCGATGCGGCGAACGAGCGCGGTGTCGGGCGGGTGTCGGGCGTGTTGCTGGATCTTGGCGTGTCGTCGCCGCAGGTGGACGACCCGGAGCGCGGCTTCAGCTTCCGCGCAGAAGGTCCGCTCGACATGAGGATGGATCCGACTCGCGGCGAGTCGGCGGCCGAGTGGCTCGCACGGGCTACGGTGCAGGAAATCACGGAGGTCATCAGAGATTATGGGGAAGAACGGTTTGCTTTTCAGATTGCAAAGGCGCTTGTTGCTCGCCGGGCAGAGTCCGACCGTCTTGGGCCTCTCGACAGCACGAGCGAGCTTGCCGAAATCGTGGGTCACGTCGTCAAAACCCGTGAAAAGGGCAAGGACCCGGCAACTCGCACCTTTCAGGCTATACGGATTCACGTCAATCAAGAGCTTGCGGAGCTGCAAGTAGTACTCGAGTCGGCATTGGCATTGTTGGAGCAAGGGGGGCGGCTGGTCGTGATCAGCTTTCATTCACTCGAAGACCGGATCGTCAAGCGGTTCATGCAGGCGCACGCGAGCGCGCCGGCGGTGGACCGTCGCTTGCCGATCCGCGCGGTCGATCTGCCCAGCCCGCCGCTGCGTGTGGTCGGCCGCGTGTTTCCGAGCGATGCCGAAGTCGCCGACAACCCGCGCGCGCGGTCCGCGGTGATGCGTATCGCTGAGCGGATCGCCCCATGAACCGTCTCAATATCTTCCTGCTGATCGTCGTGCTCGGGTGCGCGCTGTCGGTCGTCAGCTCCACGAACCAGCAGCGGGAGATCTTCATCGACTTGCAGCGGGCGCAGTCGCAGGAGCGCCAACTTCAGCAGGATTACGCGCAGTTGCAGTATCAGCAGAGCGCGCTCTCGAAGACGTCGCGCATCGAGCAGTTGGCCACTAACTCACTGAAAATGCAGCCCGTGACGACCGGCCGCACGCAATATCTCACCTACGACACGGCGACCGGCAAGGCCGCCGACGCACCCATGCCGCCGCCGCTGCCGGCGTCGGCGCCGCCTGCACGCGGAGCCAAGCGATGAAAAAATCCGCGAAGCAGAAAGACGTCGCTCATACGCCGAACCCGCTGCTCGCCGTGCGCCTGCCGATGTGGCGCTCGAAGTTCGTCGTATTCCTGCTTTTTATGGCGTTTGTCGCCCTCGCCGCACGCGCGTTCTGGATTCAGGGGCCTGGCAACGCGTTCTTCAAGAAGCAGGGGGAGAGCCGCTATCAGCGCACGCTCGAAATGCCGGCGACGCGCGGCCAGATTCGCGACCGTAACGGCCTTGTGCTTGCGACGAGCCTGCCGGTGAAGGCCATCTGGGCGATTCCCGAGGCCGTGCCGAACGATCTCGGCGCGGACAAATTCGCGCAACTGTCCAAACTGCTCGAAATGCCGGAAAAAGAGTTGCGCGCGAAGCTCTCGATGGACAAGACCTTCGTCTACGTGAAGCGCCAGGTGCCGCTCGAAGTCGCGCAGAAAGTCGCCGCGCTCGACATTCCCGGCATCTATTCGCGCGGCGAATACAAGCGCTTTTACCCGGAAGGCGAAATCACCGCGCACCTGATCGGCTTTACTAATATTGAAGACAAGGGACAGGAAGGCGTCGAACTCGGCGACCAGAACGTTCTCGCCGGCACGCCGGGCATGCGCCGCGTCATCAAGGACCGCATGGGCCACATCGTCGAGGACGTCGACGAGCAAGTCGTGCCGCACAATGGTACGGATGTCGAACTCTCGATCGACAGCAAGATTCAGTACATCGCGTACACGAACCTGAAAGCGGCCGTCGAGAAGTCGAAGGCGAAGGCAGGCGCGGCGATCGTGATCGACGTGAAAACGGGCGAGGTGCTCGCGCTCGTCAACTATCCCACTTACAACCCGAACGACCGCTCGCGCATGACGGGCGAGCAGTTGCGCAACCGCATTCTGACGGACACGTTCGAGCCGGGCTCGATCATGAAGCCGTTCACCGTTTCGCTCGCGCTCGATCTGCATCGCGTGACGCCGAATACGCTCGTCGAAACGGGTGGCGGCGTGTTCGTCCTCGACGGGGCGCGCATCACGGACGATTCCGGGTTCGGCACGCTCACGGTCGGCGGCGTGATTCAGAAGTCGAGCAATATCGGCGCGACCAAAATTGCGATGCAATTGCGTCCTGAGGAAATGTGGAACATGTACACGAGCATCGGGCTCGGTCAGGCGCCGAAGGTCGGTTTTCCGGGCGCCGTGACAGGACGCCTGCGGCCGTGGAAAAGCTGGCGGCGCATCGAGCAGGCGACGATGTCCTATGGTTACGGCTTGTCCGCGTCGCTGTTTCAGCTTGCGCGCGCGTACACCGCGATCGCCAACGACGGCACCATTCTGCCGGTCTCGATTTTCCGCACGCCCGGCGATCAGCCGCCGATCGGTCAGCAGGTATTCTCGCCCACGACCGCGCGCCAAGTGCGCGCGATGCTCGAAACCGTGACGGCGAAGGGCGGCACGTCGCCGGATGCGGCCGTGGCGGGCTATCGCGTCGGCGGCAAGTCGGGCACGGCGTACAAGCACGGCGGTCACGGCTACGACCATTCCAAGTACCGCGCATCGTTTGTCGGCATGGGGCCGATGCCGAATCCGCGCATCGTCGTGGCGGTGTCCGTCGACGAGCCGACGGTCGGTAGCCACTTCGGCGGTCAGGTATCGGGTCCGGTGTTCTCGGGCATCGTCGGCGACACGCTGCGCGCGCTCAACGTGCCGCCCGACATGCCGGTCAAGCAGATGGTCGTGACGGACGATTCGAACGCCGCCGCACAACCGGCAGCCCAGCAGCCGGCGAACAGGAATAACGTGAACACCGCGAAGAAAGTCGCGGTGTCCAGCAACACGAAGACGCACCCGGGAGTCGTGCGATGAGCGCGCAGGCCCGACAGAGCAAAATGCAAAAGGATGTATCACATGCCGTTCAGTGGCTGCGCGCGCACGCGCGGCCCGAGGCGCAACTGCACGCCGACACGCGCTCGCTCAAAAGCGGCGACGTGTTCCTCGCCTATGCGGTGGATGGCGCGGACAACCGCCCGTATCTCGACGCCGCGCTCGCCGCGGGCGCGGCCGCGGCGCTCTATCAGCCGGAGAGGTTCGCGGGCAAGCCCGATCAATCGAAAACGCTCGCCGTGAAGGCGCTGAACGAACTCGCGGGCCCGATCGCGTCCGCGTGGTACGGCGAGCCGACGGCATCGATGCTGACCGTCGGCGTGACAGGCACGAACGGCAAGACCTCGTGCAGCCAGTGGATCGCCACGGCGTTGACGGCGCTCGGCCGCCCGTGCGCGATCGTCGGCACGCTCGGCATCGGCATGCCGGGCAAGCTCGTACATAGCGGCTTCACCACGCCCGACGCGCCGCAATTGCAGCGCAATCTCGCGCAATTGAAGGCGCAGGGCGCGGAAGGCGTAGCAATGGAGGTGTCGTCGCATGCGCTGCACCAGGGCCGCGTGAATGGCGTCGATTTCGACGTCGCCATTTTCACGAATCTCACGCAGGATCATCTCGATTACCACGGCACCTTCGACGCCTACGAAGCAGCGAAAGCGCGTCTCTTCGCGTGGCCGTCGCTCAAGACGGCAATCGTCAATCGCGACGATGCGGCGGGTCGGCGCCTGATCGAATCGCTGCGCGGCAACGTGCGCACGATCGCCTATGGCGTCGAAATGCCCGCCGATGCCGCGCCGAGCGCCGACGCGATGCTGCTCGCGACGCAGGTCCGCGCGACCGCGACGGGTACAGCGTTTCATTTGTCGTCCGACTGGGGCGAAGCCGATGTCGAAGTGGGCACGCTCGGCACATTCAACGTGAGCAATCTGCTTTCCGTGCTCGGCGTGCTGCTCGAAGTCGGCGTGCCGTTCGATGCCGCCATCGCGCGCATCGAGAAGCTCGAATCCGTCAACGGACGCATGGAGCGCCTCGGCGGACGCATTCAGAGCGATGAGCCGCTCGTCGTGATCGACTACGCCCACACGCCCGACGCGCTCGACAAAACGCTCACCGCGCTGCGCCCGATCGCGCAGGCGCGCGGCGGCGAGCTCGTCTGCATGTTCGGCTGCGGCGGCGACCGCGATGCGACCAAGCGTCCGCTCATGGGCGCGATCGCGGAGCGTCTCGCGGATCAGGTCGTCATCACGAGCGACAACCCGCGCAGCGAAGATCCGCAAGCCATCATCGATCAGATCGCAGCCGGAATGACCGACGCCGCCAAAGCGCGCCGCATCGAGGACCGTGCGAGCGCGATCCTGCAGGCGATCCGCTCGGCGGCGCGCGAGGATGTCGTCGTGCTCGCCGGGAAAGGACACGAAGCCACGCAGGAAATCATGGGCAAGAAGCGCGCGTTCTCGGATCAGGATCACGCGCGGCTCGCACTTGCCGCGCGCGCCACGCAACAGCGCGGAGGTGGCGAATGACGATGTTCACCTTGCGCGAAGCCACCGCGATGATTCCCGGTGCCGTTCTTAAGGGCGACGAAAACGTGGCTATCGAACGCATCGTCACGGACAGCCGTGGCGTTCAGGCCGGTGACCTGTTCGTCGCGGTGCGGGGCGATCGCTTCGATGCGCATGATTTCCTCGATCAGGTGGCAAAGAGCGGCGCGGCTGCGGCGCTCGTGTCACGCGACCCGAGCAACGCTGATGCCTGGCCACTTCCTGTCATCAAGGTAAAGGACACGCGCGCCGCACTCGGTGCGCTGGCGCACGGCTGGCGTACGCGCTTCACGATGCCGCTCGTCGCCGTCACGGGCAGCAACGGCAAGACGACGGTCAAGGAGATGATCGCGTCGATTTTCGCGGCTGCGGTCGGCGAGCAATCGCGTCTCGCGACCGCTGGCAACTTCAACAACGACATCGGCCTGCCGCTCACGCTGTTCCGTCTGAACACGTCGCACAAGCTCGCGGTGGTCGAGCTCGGCATGAATCATCCGGGCGAAACGGAAGTGCTCGGCAAGATCGCCGCGCCGGACGTCGCCGTCGTCAACAACGCGCAGCGTGAGCATCAGGAGTTCATGGCGACGGTCGAAGCGGTCGCGCTAGAGCACGCGTCGGTGATTCACGCGCTCGGTGAAACGGGTACGGCCGTGTTTCCCGCCGACGATCAATACGCCGTCTTCTGGCGCACGGCCGCGACGGGCAACCCGATCATCGACTTCGCGCTCACGGACGACGCGTCGAAGGCAGCCGTCACCGGCACGCTCGAAGGCACGACGGTGCGCATGCAGACGCCGCAAGGCGCGCTCGATGTCGCGTTGAACGTGCTCGGCGAACACAATGCGCGCAACGCAATGGCCGCGACCGCAGCCGCGCTCGCCGCGGGCGTTTCGCTCGATGCGATCAAGCGCGGCCTCGAATCCTTCCAGCCGGTGAAGGGCCGTCTGCAGGTGAAGCGCGCGATCCTCGGCGCGCTCGCAGGCGCGACCGTCATCGACGACACGTACAACTCGAATCCCGATTCGATGCGCGCCGCGATCGACGTGCTCGCATCGCAGGCAGCACCTCGCGTGCTCGTGATGGGCGACATGGGCGAAGTCGGCGAGGAAGGTCCGGCGTTTCATCGCGAAGTCGGCGCGTATGCGGCCGAGCGCGGTATCGATGCGCTCTTCGCGCTCGGCGCAGCCAGTGTCGATGCGGTGAACGCATTCACCGCCAGCGCATCGAAGCAAACCGCGGCGCATTTCGGTGACGTCACCGAAATGGTCGCCGCACTCGAACGCGCAGGTTACGGCAGCAACGCAACGTATCTCGCGAAAGGCTCGCGCTTCATGAAGATGGAGCGCGTAGTGGACGCCTTGACGACTTCCCAACAATCCGCTGCGGGCAGTGCGCCCGCGGCACATTGATTCACTGAAAGAGAAGGACCAGCATGCTACTCGCACTCGCGCAATGGCTCCAGAATGACGCCAGCTTCATGCGCGTGTTTACCTACATCACGTTCCGCGCCGTGGGCGCCACGGCGACGGCGCTTTTGATCGGCCTGGTTTGCGGCCCGTGGGTCATCCGCAAGCTGAGCGCGCTCAAAGTCGGCCAGGCCGTGCGCAAGGACGGCCCGCAGACGCACCTCGTCAAGTCCGGCACGCCGACGATGGGCGGCGTGCTCATTCTCATCGGCATCGCGGTGTCGACGCTGCTGTGGGCCGACCTCACGAACCGCTTCGTGTGGATCGTGATGCTCGTCACCTTTGGCTACGGCGTGATCGGCTGGGTGGATGACTATCGCAAGGTCGTGCACAAGGATCCTCGCGGCATGTCCTCGCGTGAGAAGTATTTCTGGCAATCGGTGATCGGCATTTTCGCGGCCGTTTATCTCGCGTTCAGCGTCTCGGAGGCGAACAACGCGCGCGTGTTCGATCTCTTCATGGCGTGGGTGAAGAGCGGCCTGTCGATGGGCCTGCCCGCGCGCGCAGACTTGATGCTGCCGTTCCTCAAGTCGATCACCTATCCGCTCGGCGTGTGGGGCTTCATCGCGATGACGTATTTCGTGATCGTCGGTTCGAGCAACGCGGTGAATCTCACCGATGGTCTCGACGGTCTCGTCATCATGCCGGTCGTGCTCGTGGGCGCGTCGCTCGGCGCGTTCGCGTACGTGATGGGCAGTTCGGTTTATTCGAAATATCTGTTGTTCCCGCACATTCCCGGCGCGGGCGAACTTTTGATCTTTTGTTCCGCAATGGGGGGCGCGGGTCTCGCGTTTCTCTGGTACAACACGCACCCCGCGCAAGTCTTCATGGGCGATGTCGGCGCGCTCGCGCTCGGCGGCGCGCTAGGCACGATCGCGGTGATCGTCCGTCAGGAGATCGTGCTCTTCATCATGGGCGGCATCTTCGTCGCGGAAACGCTTTCCGTGATGCTGCAGGTCTTCTGGTTCAAGTTCACGAAGCGCCGCTACGGCGAAGGCCGGCGTTTCTTCAAGATGGCGCCGCTGCATCACCACTACGAGTTGTCCGGCTGGACCGAGACGCAAGTGGTCGTGCGCTTCTGGATCATCACGTTGATGCTGTGTCTCTTCGGCTTGTCGACGCTCAAGTTGCGTTGATTTTTTTGCGGTTTCGCGGTTTCAGGTTTTTGGGAAAGGTAAAGCGATGTTTGGCGAGAAGTTTGTCGGTCGGCAAAGTCCGATGGTGCTCGTGCTGGGACTGGGTGAATCCGGTCTGGCGATGGCGCGCTGGTGCGCCAGGCACGGTTGCCGCCTGAAGATCGCCGACACGCGCGAAACGCCGCCGAATCTTTCCGAACTCGCGGTTCACAAGATCGATGCGGACTTCATCGGCGGGGCGTTCACGCCCGCATTGCTCGATGGCGGCATCGAACTCGTTGCGATCAGCCCGGGGCTTTCGCCGCTCGCGCCGGATCTCGCGCCGTTGATCGCCGCAGCAAAGGAACGCGGTATTCCCGTGTGGGGCGAACTGGAACTCTTCGCGCAGGCGCTCGCCGGACTGGGCGCGAACGGTTATGCGCCGAAGGTCATCGCGATCACCGGCACGAACGGCAAAACCACGACCACCGCGCTTACCGGTCTTTTGTGCGAGCGTGCGGGCAAGTCGGTCGCAGTCGCGGGCAACATCAGCCCGTCGATGCTCGACAAACTGACCGAAGCGATCGATCAAACCGCCCTCCCGGATGTCTGGGTACTCGAACTGTCCAGCTTCCAGCTCGAAACCGCGCATTCCTTCGCACCGCACGCGGCCGCGGTGCTCAATATCACGCAGGATCATCTCGACTGGCACGGTGGCCTGGACGCGTATGCCGCCGCGAAGGGCCGCATTTTCGGATTGCGCACGACGCGCGTGCTGAACCGTGACGACGCCCGCACGATGGCGCTCGCGAAGAACATCGCGCAGGACCGCGTCGTGACGTTCGGGCTGAACGAGCCGTGTCATGTCGGTGACTATGGTTTGCTGCGCGACAACGGCATGACGTGGCTCGCCATCGGCGTCGATCGCGACGCCGCCGATGAACCCTCGCCGTCGCGTCGCCGCAAGCAGGAAGTCAGCGAGCCGAACGTCGTCTCGAAGCGACTGATGCCTGTCGATGCGCTGCGTATTCGCGGGCTTCACAACGCGGCGAACGCGCTTGCGGCGCTCGCGCTCGCGCGTGCGATCGATCTCCCGCTCGCCGCGCTGTTGCACGGCCTGCGCGAGTATCGCGGTGAGCCGCATCGCGTGGAAGTGATCGCGCAGATCGACGGCGTCGATTACGTCGACGACAGCAAGGGCACCAACGTCGGCGCGACGGTGGCCGCGCTCGATGGACTCGCGCAACGCATCGTGCTGATCGCTGGTGGCGACGGCAAGGGCCAGGACTTTTCGCCGCTCGAAGCGCCTGTCGCACGCTGGGCGCGCGCGGTCATGCTGATCGGACGCGACGCGCCGCGCATTCGCGAAACGCTCGCATCGACGGGCGTCGTGCTCGAAGACCACGCGACGCTCGAAGCCGCGACGAATGCCGCCGCGCGCATCGCGGAAGCCGGCGACGCCGTGTTGCTCTCGCCCGCGTGCGCGAGCCTCGACATGTTCAGGAACTACGCACACCGCGCCGACGTGTTTCGCAGCGCCGTGGAAGATATCGCCGCCGCGCGGGGAGTGATGCTATGAGCTGGTCGGACCGCTTCGGATCGAAACTCACGGGCCAGCGCAACGCGATGCCGAGCGACTCGCTCGCGGGCCGCTCGAATTCCGGCACGCGCGGTGGCATTTCGAGCGCGGTGAACGGCGTGCGCCCCGCGCGCTCGCGCATGCTCGACTACGACTATTCGCTGCTCTGGGTGATGATCGCGCTGCTCGGTCTGGGCATCGTGATGGTGTACTCGGCGTCGATCGCGATGCCCGATTCTCCGAAGTACGCGAGCTACCGCGACTATCACTTCCTCGTGCGCCACCTGATCTCGATTACGACGGCGCTCGTCGGCGCGATCATCGCGTTCAAGATCCCGATCAAGACCTGGGAAAAATACGCGCCGAAGCTGTTTCTCTTCGCGCTGGTGTTGCTGGTCATCGTGCTGATTCCGCACGTCGGCAAAGGCGTGAACGGCGCGCGCCGCTGGATTCCGCTCGGCATCACGAACATGCAGCCGTCGGAAATCATGAAGCTCGCGGTGACGATCTACGCCGCAAACTACACCGTGCGCAAGCAGGAATTCATGCACAGCTTCGGCAAGGGCTTCCTGCCGATGGCGGTGGCGGTCGGCGCGGTCGGCGCGCTTTTGCTGCTCGAACCCGATATGGGCGCGTTCATGGTGATCGCCGCCATCGCGATGGGCGTGCTGTTCCTCGGCGGCGTCAATGGCAAGCTGTTCGGCGGACTGGTGGCGACGGCGGTGGGCACGTTCACGTTGCTCGTGTGGGCATCGCCGTGGCGTCGCGAGCGAATCTTCGCTTACCTCGATCCGTGGGACGACCGTTACGCGCAAGGCAAGGCGTACCAGTTGACGCACTCGCTCATCGCGTTCGGACGCGGGGAGTGGTTCGGCGTCGGACTCGGTGGCAGCGTCGAAAAGCTCAACTATCTTCCAGAAGCGCATACCGACTTCATTCTTGCCGTGATCGGCGAGGAACTCGGTTTCGTCGGCGTGATTTGCGTGATCCTGCTGTTCTACTGGATCGTGCGCCGCGCGTTCGAGATCGGCCGTCAGGCGCTCGCGCTCGATCGCACGTTCGCCGGTCTGATGGCGAAGGGCGTCGGCATCTGGTTCGGCGCGCAGACGTTCATCAACATGGGCGTGAATCTCGGCCTCCTGCCGACCAAGGGTCTTACGCTGCCGCTCGTCAGCTACGGCGGCTCGGGCATTTTGCTGAACTGCGTCGCGCTGGCTGTCTTGCTGCGCGTGGATTACGAAAATCGGGTTCTCATGCGCGGAGGAAAAGTATGACCGCGCAACGCGGCCGCACCTTGATGGTGATGGCGGGCGGCACCGGGGGCCACGTGTTCCCGGGGCTCGCGGTCGCGCACTGGATGCAGGCCCACGGCTGGCGCGTGGTATGGCTCGGCAATGCGAACGGCATGGAAGCGACGCTCGTGCCGAAGCACGGCATTCCGATGGAATACGTGCGCTTTGGCGGCGTGCGCGGAAAAGGCATCAAGACGAAGCTGATGCTGCCGGTGAATCTGCTGCGCGCATGCTCGCAGAGCCTCGCCGCGCTGCGTCGCGTGAAGCCGGATGTCGTACTCGGCATGGGCGGCTACATCACGTTTCCGGCGGGCATCATGACGAAGCTCGCGGGCTGCCCGCTCGTGCTGCACGAACAGAATTCGATCGCGGGACTCGCGAACAAGGTGCTCGCGCATCTTGCGAAACGCGTGCTCGTCGCGTTTCCAAATGCTCTGCCGAATGCCGAATGGACCGGTAATCCGATCCGTGCGGAACTAACGAGCGCGTTGCCACCCAAAGTACGCTACGCCGCGCGTTCGGGGCGTCTGAATGTGCTCGTCGTCGGCGGCAGTCTCGGCGCGGCCGCATTGAACGAAACCGTGCCGAAGGCGCTCGCGATGCTGGCGCCGGACGAGCGTCCGCGCATCGTTCATCAGGCGGGCGCGAAGCATATCGAAGCACTGGAAGCGAACTACGCGGCGGCGGGTCTCACGCGCGGAGAAGATTTGCAACTCGTGCCGTTCATCGAAGACATGGCGGGCGCTTACGCATCGGCGGATCTCGTCATCTGTCGCTCAGGCGCGATGACGGTCTCGGAGATTGCGGCGGTGGGCGTAGCAGCGCTCTTCGTGCCGTTCCCGTTCGCCGTCGACGATCACCAGACGACCAACGGCGCCTTTCTCGCGAAGAACGGCGCGGCTGAACTGATACAACAACGCGATTTGTCGGCGCAAAAGCTCGCCGACTTGCTACGCGTACAGACGCGCGCATCGCTCGAGCAAATGGCCGAGCGCTCGCGCGCACTCGCGAAACCGGACGCGACCGAAAAGGTCGCGAGCATATGCGCCGACGTGGCCGGCGCGCGTGTGAACGCGCAAGCTCGGGAGGCACATTAATGAAACATATCGTCAAGCATATTCACTTCGTCGGGATCGGTGGCGCCGGCATGAGCGGCATCGCGGAGGTGCTGCTCAATCTCGGCTATCACGTGAGCGGTTCGGATCTCGCGAACAACGCCGTGACCGAGCGGTTGCGTGCGCTCGGCGCGCGCGTCGACATCGGCCATCAGGAACAGAACATCGAAGGCGCGAATGCGGTCGTCGTGTCGACGGCCGTGCGTCCCGACAATCCCGAGGTGCTCGCGGCGCGCCATCGCCGCGTGCCGATCGTGCCGCGCGCCGTGATGCTCGCGGAACTCATGCGGCTCAAGCAGGGCATCGCGATCGCCGGTACGCATGGCAAGACCACGACGACTTCGCTCGTCGCAAGCGTGCTCGCCGCGGGCGGACTCGATCCGACGTTCGTCATCGGCGGCCGCCTGATTAGCGCGGGCGCGAACGCGCGGCTCGGCACGGGCGATTTCATCGTCGCGGAAGCCGACGAATCCGACGCATCGTTCCTGAATCTCTTCCCGGTGATCGAAGTCATCACGAACATCGACGCCGATCACATGGACACCTACGGCCACGACTTCGCGCGGCTGAAGCAGGCGTTCATCGAGTTCACGCATCGTCTGCCGTTCTATGGCATCGCGGTGTTGTGCGTCGACGATCCGAACGTGCGCGAAATCCTGCCGTTCGTCTCGAAGCCGATCATCCGCTACGGCCTGGGCGCCGAAGCGGAAGTGCGCGCAGTAAATGTCGAGGCGCGCGACGGCCGCATGCATTTCACCACGTTGCGCGCGGATGCGCCGTCGCTCGACATCGTGTTGAACCTTCCGGGTACGCACAACGTGCAGAACGCGCTCGCGGCGATTGCGATTGCGACTGAACTTGAAGTCGCGGATGCCGATATCCAGCGTGCGCTCGCCGAATTCAACGGCGTGGGCCGGCGCTTCCAGCGTTACGGCGAAGTGAACGCGAGCACCGGCGAAGGCGCGTACACGCTGATCGACGACTACGGTCATCACCCGGTTGAAATGGCCGCGACGATCGCGGCGGCGCGCGGTGCGTTTCCCGACCGGCGTCTCGTTCTCGCGTTCCAGCCGCATCGCTATACGCGCACGCGCGACTGCTTCGAGGATTTCGTACGAGTGCTGTCGACGGTCGATGCGCTCGTGCTCACCGACGTTTACGCAGCAGGCGAAGCACCCATCGTCGCAGCGGACGGCCGCGCATTGGCGCGCGCGATTCGCGTCGCGGGCAAGGTGGAGCCGGTATTCGTCGAGACGATCGACGAAGTGCCCGACGCGGTAACGACGATCGCGCGTAACGGCGACGTGGTGATCACGATGGGCGCGGGTTCCATCGGCGGCGTGTGCGGAAAGCTGGCGAACGTGGCAAATGGCCAGTCTCAGTAAGAGCGGTATCAAGAACATGAGCAATCAGGTGAATCAAATCGATCCCAAAGCCTTCGGCAAAGTCGCGGTATTGCTCGGTGGAAATTCCGCCGAGCGCGAGGTGTCGCTCAATTCCGGGCGCCTCGTGCTCGAAGGTCTGCGCGACGCGGGCATCGATGCGCATCCGTTCGATCCGGCCCGGCGTCCGCTTTCGGAACTGAAGGCCGACGGTTTCGTGCGCGCGTTCATCGCGCTGCACGGCGGCTATGGCGAGAACGGCCAATTGCAAGGCGCGCTGGATTTCTACGGCATCCGTTACACGGGCAGCGGCGTGCTCGGCTCGGCGCTCGGTATGGACAAGCTGCGCACGAAGCTCGTGTGGCAGCAGACCGGCATTCCGACGCCGCCGTTCGAAACCGTCTTTCGCGGTGAAGATTACGCGGCGCGCGCGCAGGACATCGTCGCGAAGCTCGGGCTGCCGCTCTTCGTGAAGCCGGCCAGCGAAGGCTCGAGTGTCGCGGTTATCAAGGTGAAGAGCGCGGAAGCGCTCGTGCCGGCGCTCGCTGAAGCTGCGAACTTCGACAAGATCGTGATCGTCGAGAAGAGCATCGAGGGCGGCGGCGAGTTCACGTGCTGCATCGCGGGCGATCTTGATTTGCCGGTCATCAAGATCGTGCCGGCGGGCGAGTTCTACGACTATCACGCGAAGTACGTCGCCGACGACACGCAGTATCTGATTCCTTGCGGCCTGACCGAAGCCGAAGAAGCACGCATGAAGCAGCTGACCAAGCGCGCGTTCGAGATTCTCGGCTGCACCGACTGGGGCCGCGCCGACTTCATGCTCGACTCGGACGGCAACCCGTATTTCCTCGAAGTGAACACGGCGCCCGGCATGACCGATCACTCGCTGCCGCCGAAGGCCGCGCGCGCGGTCGGCATCAGCTACAAGGATCTCGTCGTGAAGGTGCTGTCGCTCACGCTGAAGAATTAGGTCGATCACTCACAGGATACGAACAAGCGAAACCATGTGGAACAACGTTCGCCAACTCAACCTCGCCGCCAACGCGCTGCACGTCGTGCTCGTGCTGCTGCTTCTGGGCGCCGCGGGTTACTGGGCGATCCAGCGTCCCGAGTTTCGCCTGCGCGAGATTCAGATCGACGGAGACACGACCCACGTCAGTTCGCCGGTCGTGCGCGCGAGCGTGGTCGGTCATCTCAAGGGCAACTTCTTCACCGTCGATCTGGATGCGGCGCGCGCCGCCTTCGAGCAGGTGCCGTGGGTGCGCCACGCGAGCGTGCGGCGCGTGTGGCCGAACGCGCTCGCAGTGACGCTGGAGGAATACAAGCCGCTCGGCACATGGGGCAACGATCAACTCGTGAGCGTCGACGGCGATCTCTTCACGGCGAACCAGGGCGAACTCGACGACGACCTGCCGTCGTTCGACGGTCCCGAAGGCACGGCGAAGGAAGTGGTTGCGCGGTATCGCGATTTTCAGAAGTGGTTCGCGCCGCTGGATGCGAAGCCCGAGGAAGTGACGCTGTCGCCGCGCTTTGCGTGGACGGTCAAGCTCTCGAACGGCACGCAGATCGAACTCGGCCGCGAGCGCAACCAGGACACGCTGAACGACCGTTGCAAGCGATTCGTCGCGTCGTGGACGTCCGTCACGGGACGATGGGGGAAAGACATCGAATATGCGGATTTGCGGTACCCGAACGGCTTCGCCATACGAGCCGCGAACATGCGCTTCATCAACGACACCGATAAGGCCAAGAAGTAAGCAGACATCACAGGCATGAGCACGCTATGAGCAAAGACTACAAAGACCTGCTGGTTTCCCTCGACATCGGAACGTCGAAGGTGGTCGCGATCGTCGCCGAACTGAAGGGCGAAGGCCACTACGAGGTGATCGGACTCGGTCAGAGCGACTCGAAGGGGCTGAAGAAGGGCGTCGTGGTCAATATCGAGGCCACGGTGCAATCCATCCAGCGCGCGCTGGAAGAGGCCGAACTAATGGCCGATTGCAAGATCACGAACGTATTCACCGGGATCGCGGGCAGCCACATTCGCAGCTTCAATTCGAGCGGCATGGTTGCGATCAAGGACAAGGAAGTCACGCAGGCGGACGTCGCGCGCGTGATCGAGACGGCCAAGGCAATCAACATCCCGACCGATCAGCAGGTGCTGCATATCCTGACCCAGGAATTCATCATCGACGGCCAGGAAGACGTGCGCGAACCGATCGGCATGAGCGGCATCCGCCTCGAAGTGAAGGTGCACATCGTGACGGGCGCGGTGAGCGCCGCGCAGAACATCGTGAAGTGCGTGCGCCGCTGCGGACTCGAAGTGAACGACCTGATTCTGCAACCGCTGGCGTCGTCGCTTGCCGTGCTGACCGAGGACGAGAAGGAACTCGGCGTCGTGCTGGTCGATATCGGCGGAGGCACGACCGACATCGCCATCTTCAGCGAAGGCGCGATCCGTCATACGGCGGTGATTCCGATCGCAGGCGACCAGATCACGAGCGACGTGGCCATGGCGCTGCGCACGCCGACGCCCGACGCCGAAGATATCAAGGTGAGCTACGGCATCGCGAAACAGGCGCTTGCCGATCCGGACGAAATGATCGAAGTGCCGGGCCTCGGCGAGCGCGGTCCGCGCACGCTGTCGCGTCAGGCGCTGGCGGCGGTCGTGGAGCCGCGTGTCGAGGAGCTCTTCTCGCTGGTGCAGCAGGTCGTGCGCGAGTCGGGCTACGAAGAGCTGCTGTCGAGCGGCGTCGTGCTGACCGGCGGCGCGGCGATGATGCCCGGGATGGTCGAGCTCGGCGAAGACATCTTTTTGAAGCCGGTGCGCATCGGCGTGCCGGAATACGCGGGCGGTCTCGCCGACGTGGTGCGCAATCCGCGCTACTCGACCGCGATGGGCCTGCTCGCCGAAGGACGCTCGCAACGTATGCGCGGACGCAAGGTCGCGGTGCAAAACGGTTCGATGGGACAAGTGTTCTCGCGGATGAAGGACTGGTTCCTCGGGAACTTTTAAGCAAAACGCAGTTAAGAACTACGCGCTGGTACCGGCGGCTGGCGCGCGACGAAAGGTTGCCCGATCTCTCGTCGAATAACGCCGATCTTCATTCTTGACGGAGGCAACATGGATTTCGAAATGCTGGAAACGGAAACCAACGGAACGATCATCAAGGTCGTGGGCGTTGGTGGTGCTGGCGGCAACGCGGTACAGCACATGATCAACCGGGGTGTGCAGGGCGTCGACTTCATCGTGATGAACACCGACGCACAAGCGCTCGCGCGTTCCCGCGCGCCGGCGGTTCTGCAACTGGGCATGACCGGTCTCGGCGCGGGCGCGAAACCGGAGAAGGGCAAGGAAGCGGCGGAAGACGCGCGTGAGCGCATCGCCGACGCACTGCGCGGCGCGCACATGGTGTTCATCACCGCCGGCATGGGCGGCGGCACGGGCACGGGCGCGGCGCCGGTCGTCGCGCAGATCGCGAAGGAAATGGGCATTCTGACTGTCGGCGTGGTGAGCAAGCCGTTCGAGTTCGAAGGCGGCCGCCGCATGCGCGTGGCGGAAGCCGGCTCGCAGCAACTGGAGGATCACGTCGACTCGCTGATCGTCGTGCTCAACGACAAGCTGTTCGAGGTGATGGGCGATGACGCCGAGATGGACAAGTGCTTCCAGTGCGCGGACGACGTGCTGAACAACGCAGTGGCCGGTATCGCGGAAATCATCAACGTCGATGGTCTCGTGAACGTCGACTTCGAAGATGTGAAGACGGTGATGGGCGAGCAGGGCAAAGCGATGATGGGCACGGCGACGGTTGCCGGCGTCGATCGCGCGCGTCTCGCCGCCGAGCAGGCTGTCGCAAGCCCGCTGCTGGAAGGTGTGGATCTGTCGGGTGCGCGTGGCGTGCTGGTGAACATCACGTCGAGCCGCTCGCTGCGTCTGTCGGAAACGCGCGAAGTGATGAACACCATCAAGAGCTACGCAGCCGATGACGCCACGGTGATCTTCGGCGCCGTGTACGACGACGCGATGGGCGATGCACTGCGTGTGACGGTGGTGGCAACCGGTTTGGGCCGCGCGGCGAAGAAGCAGCAGCAAGCGCCGATGACCCTCCTGCGCACGGGCACCGATAACCAGCCGGTCGCGCACGGTCATCAACCTTCGCACAACACGTACGGCGCGCAGCACGGCCAGTCGACGACGGATTACGGTCAACTCGACACCCCCGCCGTGTGGCGTTCGACGCGCGAAACCGCGGCATCGCACGTGCAGGCTCTGCAGGAAAAGGGCGTCGATACGTATGACATTCCGGCGTTCCTGCGCAAGCAGGCGGACTGAGCGGCGCACGTTATTTGCTGCTGAGTCAGCTATGGCCATGCAGCGCACCGCGTGCACGCGCTGAACATATCGTGCGGATGATGCAGGCTTCGCGTGGGGCGACTGTCCAAGGCCGCGTCCTGGATGCAAAATGGACGCCGGGCCGTGGCCAGCCGACCCCCACGAATTTGCCCCTGACGTCGAGGAAGCAAATCGAAGCCGAAGTTGCCGCAATGACGTTCGGCAAGGTCGCGGGATGATGCAATCGCGAGGATGTTCGCGAGTCCTGATGAGGGAAGGACCGAGCATGATCAAAGTGGGTGATACGTTGCCCGATGTGGGTCTCTTCGAGTTCATCGAGGAGGCGACCGAGGGCTGTGCCGTGGGACCGAATGCGTTCCCGGTGCGCGAGCGGTGCGCCGGCAAGCGCGTGGTGATCTTCGGATTGCCGGGCGCGTTTACGCCGACATGCTCCGCGAGACACGTGCCCGGCTACGTCGAAGCAGCAGCGGATCTGTCCGCTGCGGGAATCGACGAAATCTGGTGCGTTTCCGTCAACGACGCGTTCGTCATGAGCGCGTGGGGACGCGATCTTCAAGCCTCGGGCAAGGTGAAGATGATCGCGGACGGCAGTGCGCGTTTCACTCAGGCACTCGGACTGGATCAGGATTTGTCCGAGCGTGGCATGGGAATTCGTTCCCAGCGCTACGCGATGGTGGTCGACGATGGCGTGGTCAAGACGCTGTCAGTCGAAGCGCCCGGCAAGTTCGAAGTCAGCGACGCTCGAAGCATCCTGGCGACGTTGCGCTGAGTGCAGCGGCGCCGCGTTGCCAGCGCGCAACGCTAAACGCGCCCTCGCACTGAGCTGCAGCTTGGGGCCGATGACCGGAAATGCCTCCATTCCGGGCATCGGCCCGTTCTACTTCATAATTGGCCGCCGCGACGTAACACTGGGAAACAGTTGATACCTCCTGGATCAGGACGGCGCGAGACGAATGGAGTATAATTCGACCTATTAGAATTTAACGCACGATTGATTCTCTTTATAGGGAACTTAAATCGGAAAGAACATCATGTTGAAGCAGCGAACAATCAAGACCGTCGTCAAAACCGTGGGGATCGGGCTCCATTCCGGTCGCAAGGTCAATCTGACTCTGCGCCCCGCACCGATTGGCACGGGCATCGTTTTTTCGCGCATCGACCTGCCCGAGCCGGTCGACATCCCCGCGTCCGCAATGGCAATCGGCGATACCCGTCTCGCATCCGTTTTGCAGAAGGATGGCGCGCGCGTGTCGACCATCGAGCACTTGATGTCGGCGTGTGCGGGTCTCGGCATCGACAACCTGTATGTCGATGTGACCGCTGAGGAAATCCCGATCATGGACGGCAGCGCGGCTTCGTTCGTATTTCTCATCCAGTCGGCGGGTATCGAAGAGCAGAACGCGCCGAAGCAGTTCATCAAGGTGACGAAGCCCGTCGAAGTGCGCGACGGCGACAAGTTCGCCCGTCTCGAACCGTATTTCGGCTTCAAGTTGAGCTTCACCATCGACTTCCGCCATCCGGCCGTCGATAAAACCGGACAAGCGCTCGAAGTGGACTTCGCGACGACTTCCTACGTGCGCGAAATCGCCCGCGCACGCACGTTCGGCTTCGCGCACGAAGTCGAGATGATGCGTGAACTGGGACTCGCACGCGGCGGCAGCATGGACAACGCAATCGTGCTGGACGAATACCGCATCCTGAACAATGACGGCCTGCGCTACGACGACGAATTCGTGAAGCACAAGATGCTCGACGCGATCGGCGACCTGTACGTAGTCGGCCATCCGTTGCTGGCGTCGTACAAGGCGTACAAGGGCGGCCACGCGATGAACAACATGCTGCTGCGCGAGTTGCTCGCGAACGAAGACGCTTATGAAGTCGTTACGTTCGAGGATACGCAGAAGGCGCCGCGCGGTTTCGGATTCGATACGCAGACGGCATTTGCCTGATTTAAAGCATTGATTCAGTGGTCAGAGATGAGCGGCAGCGAAAGCACCGCTCATTTTTTTTGCGTGCGCCCCTGATGACGTGAAGCCATCCGCGCGAGCGCTTCCTGCAGCGGCGACGGCTCCAGCGTCTCGGCCAGTTCCTGCAACGCCGAAGCGCCTGCCGGCGACATCCGGGCCTGCTTCGGCGGCGCGGGTTCTTTCATCGATTGAGGACGCACTCGAATCTTCAGCGCGTTGACGGCCCAGCCGCGCTGCTGAAGATCCGAGAGCAGACGCGGTTCCAGATGCCGCAGACGCGCGGCGAGCGCGTTATGCGCAGCGAAGAGCGCGAGCACGCCGTCTTTGATGAATCCCGGCTCCACGTTCGACGCCAGATAATCCGGCAAGAGCGCGCTCAAATCGCGCTGCAGCGCCGCCACTTGCTCGACACCCGCACGCAGCGCGCGAAACGCATCGGTGCGATCGAGCACGTCTGCGACGGCTTGCGGCCTGCGTGGATCGAAACGCGACCTTGAATTTGTAGAAAAGCGGCTCATTTTTTTAGGTGGACGCCCGACGGGACGGTTCGATTGTACGCGACGCAAGTTATTGTTCCCGGTCGACAGCCTTTTCCGGCGTTGCTTGCCGGAAAGCTTTCAACCCGTTGACTGTCGCGCCCCGCCGACGCGCGCGCGGGTACGCAGACGCAAGGTCTGCCAAACTCGCGTGCTAAAATTCCCGATTCGAATTTCACCCTATGGACTTAAGTCGCCGAGGTTCTCCGAGCCCGGACGCAGCTTGCACATGCGCCCGTCCGAAGCCGCGACGCAGACACTGATCCGATGACGACCGGTTTCCTTCAGAAGATTTTTGGCAGCCGCAATCAGCGGCTGGTCAAGCAGTATCAAAAGACCGTTGCGGCGATCAATGCCCTTGAGCCGACCGTCGAGAAGTACTCGGACGACCAGCTGCGCGCCAAGACCGACGAGTTCCGCCAGCGTGTCGCGGGCGGCGAATCGCTGGACGTGATCCTGCCCGAGGCGTTCGCCGTCTGCCGCGAAGCGAGCAAGCGCGTGCTGAAGATGCGCCACTTCGACGTACAGCTCATCGGCGGCATGGTCCTGCACTACGGCAAGATCGCAGAAATGCGCACCGGCGAGGGCAAGACGCTCGTCGCGACGCTCGCCGCGTATCTGAACGCGCTGTCGGGCCGCGGCGTGCACGTCGTCACGGTGAACGATTACCTCGCACAGCGCGACGCCGAATGGATGGCGCGTCTCTACAACTTCCTCGGGCTCTCGTGCGGCGTGAACCTGTCGCAGATGGAGCATTCGCAGAAGCAGGAAGCGTACGCGGCGGACATCACCTACGGCACGAACAACGAGTTCGGCTTCGACTATCTGCGCGACAACATGGTCTACGAGACCGCCGCGCGCGTGCAGCGGCCGCTCAATTTCGCGATCGTCGACGAAGTGGACTCGATCCTCATCGACGAAGCGCGTACGCCGCTCATCATCTCCGGCCAGGCGGAAGACCACACCGATCTCTACGTGCGCATGAACGCGCTGCCGCCGCTGCTCGAACAACAGATCGGCGAGGAAAAGGCAGACGGCACGGGCGTCGAGAAGCCGGGCGACTACACGCTCGATGAAAAGGCGCGCCAGGTGTTCCTGACGGAATCGGGCCACGAAAAGGCCGAGCGTCTGCTCGCCGAGTGGGGCCTGATCGGCGAAGGCGAAAGCCTTTACGCGCCGCAGAACATCACGCTAATGCACCACATCTATGCCGCGTTGCGCGCGCATACGCTCTTCCTGCGCGATCAGCACTACGTCGTGCAGAACGGCGAAGTCGTGATTGTCGACGAATTCACGGGCCGCATGATGACCGGCCGCCGCTGGTCGGACGGTCTGCACCAGGCCGTCGAAGCGAAGGAACACGTCCAGATTCAGGCCGAGAACCAGACACTCGCGTCCATCACGCTGCAGAACTACTTCCGCATGTACGCGAAGCTGTCCGGCATGACCGGCACCGCGGACACGGAAGCGTACGAATTCAACGAGATCTACGGCCTCGAAACGGTCGTGATTCCGACCAACCGTCCGCCGAAGCGCGTCGACAAGCAGGATCAGATCTACAAGACGTCGAAGGAACGCTATGACGCGGTCATTCGCGACATCCGCGATTGCGTCGAACGCGGTCAGCCGACGCTCGTCGGCACGACGTCGATTGAAGCGTCCGAACTGCTGTCCGGCCTGCTCACTCAGGCGGGCGTGAAGCACGAGGTGCTCAACGCGAAGCAGCACGCGCGCGAAGCCGCGATCGTCGCGGAAGCGGGCCGTCCGGGCGTCGTCACGATTGCGACGAACATGGCCGGTCGCGGGACGGACATCGTGCTCGGCGGCAACGTCGAGAAGCAGGCGTCGTTCATCGAAGCGGATCTGTCGATCCCCGAGAACGAGAAAGCCGCGCGCATCCAGAAGCTGCACGACGAATGGCAGACGCTGCACGATCACGTGAAGGCCGCGGGCGGCCTGCATATCATCGGCACGGAGCGTCACGAGTCGCGCCGTATCGACAACCAGTTGCGCGGCCGCGCGGGCCGTCAGGGCGATCCGGGTTCGTCGCGCTTCTATTTGTCGCTGGATGATCCGCTCCTGCGCATCTTCGCGGGCGACCGCGTGCGCGCGATCATGGATCGCCTGAAGATGCCGGAAGGCGAGCCGATCGAAGCGGGAATGGTCACGCGCTCGATCGAAGGCGCGCAGCGCAAGGTCGAAGCGCGTAACTTCGATATCCGCAAGCAACTGCTCGAATATGACGACGTCGCCAACGATCAGCGCAAGGTGATCTACCAGCAGCGCAACGAACTGCTCGAAGCGAACGACGTGCAGGAAACCATCGCCGCGATGCGTCAGAGCGTGATCGGCGACGTCGTGCGCACCTTCGTGCCGGCCGGCAGCATCGAGGAGCAGTGGGAAGCGCCGGAACTGGAAGAAGTGCTGCGCAACGACTGGTCCCTCGACCTCGCCGTGCAGGAGATGATCAACGAGTCGAACTCGATCGACGCGGAAGAGATCTGCGAAGCCGTGCTCGCCGCCGCCGACGAAGCGTACGAAGCGAAGGTCGCGCTCGTGGGTCGCGAGTCGTTCAGCGCGTTCGAACGCTCGATCATGCTGCAGACGCTCGACAGCCGCTGGCGCGAGCACCTCGCCGCACTCGATCACCTGCGTCAGGGCATCCATCTGCGCGGCTATGCGCAGAAGAACCCGAAGCAGGAATACAAGCGCGAGGCGTTCGAGCTCTTCGCCGCGATGCTCGATGCGGTCAAGCAGGAAGTCACGCGCGTCGTCATGAACGTGCAGATCCAGTCGCCGGAACAACTCGAGGAAGCCGCCGAACAGTACGAAGAGAAGGGCAGCCATCTCGAGAACGTGTCGTTCACGCACGCGGACTTCAACGCGCCGGCCGCGGAACCGACGCCCGCCACAGCCGCGGCGAGCGCGACCGCGCAGATGGTTAGCCAGGCAATGGCCGCCGGCGACGACATCAGCGTCGTGACGCGCCCGTCGGACGACGTGCCGAAGGTCGGCCGCAACGATCCGTGCCCATGCGGAAGCGGCAAGAAGTACAAAAACTGTCACGGCAAGCTGGCTTGATCGGCTGCTGACCAGACTCAAGCGACGCAGCGATGCGTCGTTTGTCTTTGCAGGTCCAATATTTCACGGCGCCGGTCCCGCTCAGCGGAGCGGCGTCAGTCTTTCAAAGCGTGCCGGTCAGCCAACCGGCACTCGCCACCTTCAGCGAGACGCGAACATGGCCGTCAACTTCCCCTCGATCGATCCCGCAGCGCTTCATCCCGTCGCCGGCGTCACGCTCGGCTGGGCCGAGGCGAATATCCGCAAGCCCAATCGCAAGGATGTGCTCGTCATTCGCGTCGATGAAGGCGCGAGCGTCGCGGGCGTGTTCACGCAGAATCGATTCTGCGCCGCGCCCGTCACCGTGTGCCGCGAGCATCTGGCAGCCGTGGCGAAGGGCGGCAAGGGCATTCGCGCGCTCATCGTGAACACCGGCAACGCGAACGCCGGCACGGGCGAGCCGGGCATGGCGCACGCACGCGAGACATGTGCGGAACTCGCGCGGCTTGCGGGCCTCGATGCGCAACAGATCCTGCCGTTCTCGACGGGCGTGATTCTCGAGCCGCTGCCGATCGATCGTCTGAAAGCCGGCCTGCCCGCCGCGCTCGCGAATCAGAAGGCCTCGCAGTGGTTCGACGCCGCGCAAGCCATCATGACGACGGACACGCTGCCGAAGGCATCGTCGCGTCAGGTGACGATCGACGGTCACGTCGTCACGCTGTCGGGTATCAGCAAGGGCGCGGGCATGATCAAGCCGAACATGGCGACAATGCTCGGCTTCCTCGCGTTCGATGCCAACGTGGCGCAGCCCGTGCTGGATCAACTGGTCAAGCACGTTGCGGATCGCTCGTTCAACTGCATCACCATCGACGGCGATACATCGACCAACGATTCGTTCATCCTGATCGCATCGGGCAAGTCGAGCCTGCCCGCGATCACGTCGACGGACTCGCCCGCCTACGCCGCACTGCGCGACGCGGTGACGGAAGTGGCGCAGGAACTCGCGCAACTCATCGTGCGCGACGGCGAAGGCGCGACGAAGTTCATGACGATCACGGTGGAAGGCGGTAAGGACGCGGCCGAATGCCGTCAGATCGCGTACGCGATCGGCCATTCGCCGCTCGTGAAGACCGCGTTTTACGCCTCCGATCCGAACCTCGGCCGCATTCTCGCGGCGATCGGGTATGCGGGCGTGACGGATCTCGACGTCGGCAAGATCGATCTTTATCTCGATGACGTTCTCGTCGCGAAGTCGGGCGGGCGCAATCCCGAGTACAAGGAAGAAGACGGCCAGCGTGTGATGAAGAAGAGCGAAATCGCGATTCGTGTGCTGCTCGGACGCGGCACTGCGAACGCGACACTCTGGACCTGCGACCTCTCGCACGACTACGTCAGCATCAACGCCGACTATCGCTCGTAAAAGCGACGCGCATCGATACGAACATGGACAAGCTCGAACAATTTCTCACGCGCGCCGAGGCGGTGCTGGCGCGCATCGAAGGCATGTTGCCGCCGGCGGCGCCCGATATCGATTGGGAATCCGCGGTGGCGTTTCGCTGGCGCAAGCGTCAGGGGCGTGGTTTCCTGCAACCCGTGCCGGCGATCTCGCAAATCTCGCTCGACGACCTGCAGAACATCGATCGTCAAAAAGGCCTGATCCAACAGAACACGCAGCAGTTCGTGAACAAGTTGCCCGCGAACAATGTTTTGCTGACGGGCGCGCGCGGCACGGGCAAGTCGTCGCTGATCAAGGCGTGTCTGAACGCTTATTCGAAGGACGGTCTGCGTCTCATCGAAGTCGACAAGGACGATCTGCACGATCTCGGCGATATCGTCGATCTGATCTCGACGCGGCCCGAGCGCTTCCTCGTGTTCTGCGACGACCTTTCCTTCGAGGAAGGCGAGTCGGGCTACAAGGCGCTGAAGGTCGCGCTCGACGGTTCGGTCGCGGCGCAATCGGACAACGTGCTGATCTACGCGACGTCGAATCGCCGTCATTTGTTGCCGGAATACATGAGCGACAACGAGACGTACAAGCACACGTCCGATGGCGAGATTCACCCCGGCGAAGTGGTCGAGGAAAAGATCTCGCTGTCCGAACGCTTCGGGCTGTGGGTCAGCTTCTATCCTTTCAAGCAGGACGACTATCTGTCGATCGTCGCGCATTGGCTTAAGCACTTCGGCTGCCATGAAGCTGAAGTCGAAAGCGCTCGCGGCGACGCTCTCGTGTGGGCGCTGGAACGCGGGTCGCGGTCGGGGCGCGTCGCGTGGCAATTCGCGCGCGACTGGTCGGGACGCAAGCAATGACCGATCCGAAGAGCGACATCGCGCCCGATGGCCGCAAGGTAACGGAAGTGGCCGTCGGCGTGATGGTGCAGCACGACGGGCGTTATCTGCTCGCGCAGCGGCCCGCTGGCAAGCCGTACGAAGGCTACTGGGAGTTTCCCGGCGGCAAGCTCGAGCCGGGCGAGAGCATCGAGACGGCACTTGGGCGCGAATTGCACGAGGAACTCGGCATCGACGTCACCGCATGTCAGCTTTGGCGCACGCTCGAGCACGATTACCCGCACGCGTACGTGCGTCTTTTTTTCTGCAAGGTCACGGACTGGAAGGGCACGCCGCTTGGACGTGAAGGCCAGGCGATTGCCTGGCAAACGCTTCCTGTCGATGTCGCTCCGCTTCTGCCTGCGGCTATTCCGATCCTCGAATGGCTCGAAGAGGAAGAGCGCGAATAAGCGCGAGTGAAGGTCAGTTCAGGCCGCCGCGCGTATCGTCGTCCGGCGGCGTTTCCTGTGAATTACCCGATATTTTGTACTTCTCGGCTGCCCACGCGCCGAGATCGATCTGCTTGCAGCGCTCGGAGCAGAATGGGCGAAAGCGGTTTTCCGGAACCCAGCGGACATCCTTGCCGCAGGTCGGGCATTTGACGACAGTGGTCATGACGGTAAGACGTGGCGAATCGCGCCGGCTTTGTTCGACATCTGATCCATATAGGGCCGGCTGATTCTATTCAAAGGCTGCAAAGCGTCAGATGGAAGGGGACGTCCACGTCCACGGCGCGCGGCTTCAGATCGCCGTCCTGCACCGTGAAGCGGACCCACAGCATGTACTTGTTCGCGCTCGCTTCGGGAATCACGCGAGTGTCCGGCGAAACGCGCACTTGCATCAGTTGATAGGTGCGGCCGGACAACATCTGCTGATAGCTGCCCTGCATCGCCATGACTTTCGACGCCTGACCCGATTCACGCGCGAGCCGCAACACGATGGCCGCCGCGTCGCGTAACGCGAGCATCGGCATGACCCACTTCGCGATGTCCTGACGCCGTTCTTCGACGGGCAACTGCTGCCACGCGTAATACGACGGCAGATCGAACTTGCACGTTCCGCCCGGAATGATCGTGCGGCTGCGGATGCTCGCGAGCCATTCGTTGTCGGCGAGATGCTGACCGGTCTTGCCATGCATGTCGGTGAGGCCGCCGAGCGTTTGCTCGATTTCGCCGAGCACCGCTTCGAGCGCTTCCTGTTCGATTCCAGGATTGCCACGGAACGGCGCGAGCGTCTGACGCTGCCGCTCCAGTTCCTTCATGAGGTCGGCCTTGAGATCCGTGCGGCCAGCGACTTCGGCGATCTCAAAGAGTGTCGTGAGCGCGACGTGATGTTCTCGCGCGTCTTCCTGAGTCAGAAAGAACGTGAAGCGCTCGAACAGGTCTTCGAGGCGCAGCAGCGTCCGGATTCGCTCGTTGAAGGGATACTCGTAAAGGATCAAGCGCGCTCGCCTCGGCGTGGGTCGGTTGCTTCCATGAGCGGAAGTGAGCACATTCTAATGCCGCATCCTCACCCTAGCAAATCGGGGCATATTCGCTCGCGAAAGTGCTTGTTTTGGCGCAAATTCGGGAACTTTTCGACGATTTGGCTAACTCAGGCGATCGGCTCACCATATCCGGATGACAGCGACAAATAACGCGCGTGCAGCGCGTCGACTTGCTGCGCCAGTGCGTCGTGCGTGGCCGTTTCGTCGTTGATGACGATATCGTCCGCTGCGGCGAGTCGCGCTTCGCGAGACGCCTGCTTCGCGATGATCGCGAGTACCTGTTCTCGCGTGAAGCCATTGCGCCGCATGACGCGGGCGATCTGCGTCTCGACCGGACAATCCACGACGAGCACACGTGACACGCGTGCAGCCCATTCGCCCGACTCGACCAGCAGCGGCACGACCACGATGTGATACGCACCTTGCGCCGCAAGTCTCTGTCGCTCGGTTTCAGCGCGAATCAACGGATGCACGATATGTTCGAGCCGCGCTTTCGCAGTGTCGTCGGCGAAAACGAGCCCGCGCATCTTCGCGCGATCGAGCGAGCCGTCTTCAGCGATGAAATTGTCGCCGAATTCGCTCGCGATGAGCGGCATCGCGACGCCGCCCGGCGCGGTGATCTGGTGCGCGATCAGATCCGTATCGATAAGCGGTACGCCGCGCGCCGCGAAGAGATCGGCGACGGTGCTCTTGCCGCTGCCGATGCCGCCGGTAAGACCAATGCTGAACATCCGTTGCTCCCTTCGATCATCCCAGCAATGAATAGAGCGGTGTGCCGACGAAGAGCGTGATGACTCCGCCCGCCGCGAGAAACGGCCCGAACGGCAAGGGCTCCTCGAAACGCATGCGCTTGCGCCACGTCGCAACGATGCCGACCGCCGCGCCCGCTACGGCAGCGATCAGGACCACTTGCGCGAGTGCGGACCAGCCGAGCCACGCGCCGATCGCGGCGAGCAGTTTGAAGTCGCCGTAGCCCATGCCTTCCACGCCGCGCACGAGCTTGAAGAGCCAGTACACGCACCACAGAAAAAGATAACCGACGATCGCGCCCGTTACGGCGTCGTGAAGCGTCGCGAATCCGCCTTCGCCGAAATTGACGATGAGTCCCGCCCACAGCAGGGGAAGCGTCAGCACATCGGGAAGATAGCGCGTGTCGTAATCGATGAGGCCGGCCGTCAGCAAGGTCGCACACAGTCCGAACGCGGCCAGAGCCGGCCACGCGGGGCCGTAGGCGTAGAGCGAGAGCGCCGCGAGCGCGCCGCTCGCGAGTTCGATCAGCGGATAACGCGGGCTCACGCGCGCGCCGCACGCCGAGCAGCGCCCGCGCAATGCGAGATAGCTGATGACGGGAATGTTTTCCCACGCGCGCAGCACATGCTTGCAATGCGGGCATGCACTGCGCGGCACCGCGAGATTGAAGCGTTCGGGGTGCGAATCGGCGGCGGCGCGTTTGCCGGATTCGGGAGCTTCAGGAATCGTCGCGTCGACTTCGGCGCGCCATGCGCGCTCGAGCATGACAGGCAGGCGATGCACGACGACGGTGAGAAAACTGCCGATCACGAGACCGAACACGACAGCGAACCCGTACTGCATGGCGACGGGGAGCGCGGCGAACGCCGCCAGATAGCGGCTTGCGAAATGCGCGGCGGACGGATCGAACGAAGGCTGCATGATGGACGAACGGTTGCTTTGGCCCGCGATGCTACACCACGTTGCCGAGCTGAATGATAGGAAGATACATCGCGATGACGAGTCCACCCACGAGCGCGCCCAGCACCGCGATGACGATCGGCTCGCACAGGCTCGCGAACGCGCCGATGCGCTCGTCCACCTGACGGTCCGCCAGCGTGGCGAGATCGAGGAGCATCGCGTCGAGCGAGCCCGATTCTTCGGCGACCGCGATCGGCTGCACGACATCTTGCGGAAAGCAGCCGGCGGCGCCCATGGCGACCGCGAGGCGCTCGCCATTGCGCAGGCGCGCGGCGATGTTGAGCGTGGCGGCGTCGAATACGCGATTGCCCGTGGCGTGCGTGAGCGAGTCGAAAGCATCCGACAGCGGCGTGCCCGCCGAGAGCAGCGTCCCGAGCGCGCGGCTCCATCGGGCGACAGCAAGGGAGCGCAGCAACCTGCCTGCGAGCGGCAGGCGCAGCGCCGCGCGATCGACGGTTTCGCGCGCATCCGGCGAACGCTTCATCCAGCGCGACACCACAACCGCCGCACATACGCACGCGAGGACGAACGGCACGCCAGCATGCGCGACGCCGTCCGACAGTGCGAGCACGAAACGCGTCGGCGCGGGCAGCGCGGCGCCGAAGCCGTCGAAGATCGTCTTGAATGTCGGCACGACGCCGACCAGCAAACCCGCGGTGATCGCGAGCGAAAGCAGCAGCACCATGACCGGATAGGTGAGGGCGGCGCGCAGTCTGGCGCGTTGCGATGCGGCGCGCTCGCGATCGTCGGCAAGCCGGGCGAGCACGGACGGCAGCGCGCCTGCCACTTCGCCAACCGACACCAACTGGCAGTACAGCGGGCCGAACGCCGCGGGATGCGCGGCGAGTGCAGCTGAGAACGGCACGCCACGCGTGATGTCGCGAGCCAATGCGCGCACGATGCGCGGCAGTCCGCCGCCCGTCGCACTGCCGGCCAGCAATTCGAGCGCCCCAGCGAGCGGCAGGCCTGCGCGCAGCAGGCCGGCGAGCTGCCGTGTGAAAACGGTCACCTCCGTCGTCTTCGCTTTGGGCGGCGGCGCGGCACCGAGCATGTCGAGTCCGGTGACGATCACGCCTTCCCGACGCAGCGAGCTGCGGGCCGAGAGTGCGTCGGCGGCAATGATCTTTCCCTGCTTTGGCCGGCCTTCGCTATCCATGCCACGCCAGGCGAAACGCAATTCGGGCGCGTGACTCATTATTCGGTCTCCGTCGCTTCGGCTGCTTCGGCGACGCTCGTCGCGCCTTCGCGGACGCGGGCGAAGGCTGCGTCGCGTAGCGAGGGCATGCCTTGCGCCTGCGCCGCGCGCGCGATTGCATGTGTTGCCGCGCGTGAGACGATCAGTTCCCGTAGTTCATCCGATACTGGCATCACCTGATGCACGCCCACCCGCCCGCGATAACCGATGCCATGACACGCCGGACAGCCGCGCGCTTCGAACGGATGAAATCCGTCCGTGAGGGGCAGCGCCGATGGCGTGCGGCAGGATTCGCACAGCTTGCGCACGAGCCGTTGCGCGGTGACGAGCCTGAGCGCGGACGCGAGGTTGTAGGGCGCCACGCCGATATCGATGAGCCGCGCGATCGCGGCCGGTGCATCGTTGGTATGCAAGGTCGAGAGCACGAGGTGTCCCGTCTGCGCGGCCTTCACCGCGACATCCGCGGTTTCTGCGTCGCGAATTTCGCCGACCATGATCACGTCCGGATCCTGACGCATGAACGCGCGCAGCGCCACGGCGAAGGTCAGCCCCGCCTTTTCGCGCACGCTCACCTGATTGATGCCCGCGAGCTGGATCTCGACGGGATCTTCGACGGAGCACACGTTGCGCGCTTCGGCGTTGAGCATTTGAAGGAAGCAGTAGAGGGAGAGGGTCTTGCCGCTGCCGGTCGGGCCGGTCACGAGGATGAGACCGTGCGGAGCGCGAATCGCCGATTCGACCGTGCCGCTTTGCGCATCATCGAGGCCGAGCGCGGCGAGCGACAGATCGGGCGGCAGCGCGTCGAGCCGCCGCAGCACGAGCTTCTCGCCGAAGAGCGTCGGCAGCGAGTTGACGCGATAGTCGCCGATCCGCGCGCCCGGAAGAGTCAGACGCAGCCGACCGTCCTGCGGCACGCGCCGCTCGGCGATGTCCATGCGCGCCAGCACCTTGATGCGCGTGACGAACGCGTCGCGCAGGTGCGGCGGCGGACGCTTCAACACATGCAGCGCACCATCGACGCGCAGCCTGATGCGCCAGTCGTGCTCCGATGGCTCGACATGGATGTCGGATGCGCCGCGCTCGGCGGCCTCGCGCAGGGTCTCGGTGAGCAGCGAGACGGCGGGCGTTTCGTGATCGGATGCGCTATCGCGGGCCGCCTCGGACGTGCGGGCCGGGCGCGCGAACGTGTCGAAAGCGTCGCGGGAAGGGGAAGTCATGGGCGTCGGGACGTCGGAGTCGAGATGGTCCGATCATCCCGCCCGGCATCGCCCCCGCCCAGTCGTCCGAATGGCTAACGCAGCGCGCGTTTCTCGGGCCCGAGCGGACGGAAAATCTTGACGGTGCGGATCGCCTGATCGTCGCTGCGCATGACTTCGAAGGTCACACCCGCGATGCGCACCGACACGTCGCCGTCCGGGATGTCTTCGAGCGTTTCGAGGATCAGGCCGTTGAGCGTCTTCGGGCCGTCCGTCGGCAGCGTCAGATGCAGCCAGCGGTTCAGTTCGCGCAGCGGCATGCTGCCCGCGACGATGCATTCGCCATTCTCGTCCCAGCCGCCGCGCGAGCCGGTGCCGCGCGGGATCGTCGTCGTGAACTCGCCGATCAGCTCCTCGATGATGTCCTCGGGCGTTACGAGCCCCTGCAATTCACCGTATTCGTCGACCACGATCGCGATACGGTGACCGCTTTCCTGGAAGAACTGCAGTTGCTGGAACACCGGAGTGCCCGCCGGCACGAAGTAAGGCTCGGTGAGCAGCTCGCGCAGCGTTTCGCGTTCGAGCTCCTGGTTATGCAGCGCGGAGAGCGTCTTGCGTACATGCAGGATGCCGAGCACCCGGTCGATATCGCCCTGGAAGACGACCAGCTTGTTGTGATAGCACGTCTCGAGCTGATGCAGGATCTGTTCGAAGGGCGCGTCGAAGTCGAGCGCTTCGATGCGCCGGCGCGGGATCATCACGTCGTCGACGGTGATGTTCTCCAGATCGAACAGATTGAGCAGGATGCTGCGGTGCTTGGTCGGCATGAAGCTGCCGGTTTCGAGCACGATGGTGCGCAGTTCTTCCGGCGAAATCCGCTGATCGCGCTTGTTTTTCGTGTTGATGTGGAGCGCGGCGAGAATCGCATTGGCGAACAGGTTGACGAACCAGATCAGCGGCCGCGCGATGCGCATGAGCGGCGCGAGCACGAGGCTCGCGGGAAGCGCCACTTTCTCGGGATACGTCGCGCCGACGATCTTCGGCGCGATTTCCGCGAACACGATGATCAGGAACGCGATGACGCCCGTCGTGATCGACAGCACGAGGTTGTTATGACCGAAGGTGCGCAGCGCGATCGATGTCGTGAGCACGGGGATGATCGTGTTGATCAGGTTGTTCCCGATCAGGATCACGGAGAGAAGCTGGTCAGTCTTGGCGAGCAGCCCTTGCGTCGTGCGGGCGCGTAGCGACCCCTGGCTCGCCAGATATTTCAGGCGATGGCGATTGAGCGCCATCATCGACGTTTCGGAAATCGAGAAGAAGCCGGAAAGGAAGAGAAGCAGAAAGATGGCGCAAATTTGCGCCCATAAGGGAAGGTTGTCCACGCGGTGATCGAGTAGGGGCGGAGATGGGAGGCAATATAGCAGACGGGCCAGGAAAGCCAGTCCTGGCCGTTTGGCAAGCGTACGCGGTTTTCTTTGCCGGAAATAAAAAACCCGCATGGCGAACCATGCGGGTTTTGCAATTCTGGTCGGGGTGAGAGGATTCGAACCTCCGGCCTCTACGTCCCGAACGTAGCGCTCTACCAGGCTAAGCTACACCCCGAATTCGACCAACTTGGACTCTTACGCCGTCTCAGTCTCGTTTAAGACTGTCTCGACGTCGAGTAAGAACATAATTCTAGCAGGCTCTCTTTGTAGATGGAAGAGGGAAATGAAGAAATCGCTTTCGCCGCTGCTTCTGCTTCCTTGCGCGCGCATTCGAGCGTGTGATCGAGTGCGCCGGACGTGGTGATCGCGTCGAAGATCGTCTCGAAACGATCCGTGCCGCCTTGCTCGATCGCTTCGCGCGCGAGCGCCGCCTGCTCCGGCGTGCCGTGTTCCATGAGATAGATGAGCGGCAACGTAGGTTTGCCTTCGCGCAGGTCGTCGCCGGCGTTCTTGCCCATCGATTCCGGCGTGCCCGTGTAATCGAGCCAGTCGTCCATGATCTGGAACGCGGTGCCGATGCGCCGGCCGTACTCCGCCGCCGCCGCTTCGGTGCGCGCATCCGCGCCCGAGAGCACCGCGCCGAGTTGCGCGGCCGCTTCGAACAGCTTCGCCGTCTTGTAGCGAATCACTTGCATGTAGCGCGCTTCGTCCACGTCCGGGTCGTGCATGTTGAGCAGCTGCAGGACTTCTCCCTCGGAAATGATGTTGGTCGCGACGGAGAGAATTTCCATCACGCGCATCTTGCCGACGCTCACCATCATTTCGAACGAGCGCGAGTACAGGAAGTCACCGACCAGCACGCTCGCCGCGTTGCCGAACAGCGCATTGGCGGTCTTGCGGCCGCGCCGCAGATCGGATTCGTCGACGACGTCGTCGTGCAGCAGCGTTGCCGTATGGATGAACTCCACCACGGCGGCCAGTTCGTGGCGATGCCCGGTCGTGTCGCCCAGCGCGCCGGAGACGAGGAGCAACAGCGCCGGACGCAGCCGCTTGCCGCCCGCCCCGATGATGTACTCCGAGATCTGGTTGATCAGCATCACTTCTGATGCCAGGCGCTGCCGGATGACGCGATTGACGTGCTGCATGTCCTCGGCGATCGGGGCGAGCAGCGCGGCGGCGTTGGGGGAGGAAGTGGCGGTGGACGACATGATCGGCAGTAAAGGTAATCCGGCGGATTATAAGGCGAATCCGACAGACGACGGGACTTGGCTGCGTCGATTCGCGCGACGTCGGCGAAATTCAGACATGATTCGCTCCATTTTCGCCGAGGTTGGGGGCCGGATCGCGTGCCGTGCCGCGCGCGCGGGAGACGTCACGACACTTTGACGCCGAGCGTAACCCTATGTATAATCGCGTGTTTTCCCCGCGTGGTGCGTGGAAAAAGAATTTTGAGTGAGGTTCTCAATGTACGCGGTCATAAAAACCGGCGGCAAGCAGTACAAGGTTGCCGTTGGCGAAAAATTGAAAGTAGAACAGATACCGGCAGACATTGACGCTGAAATCACGCTCGACCAGGTTCTCGCAGTAGGCGAAGGCGAATCGATTAAGTTCGGTACGCCGCTGGTGGGTGGGGCTTCCGTCAAGGCTACCGTCGTGTCGCAAGGTCGTCACAAGAAAGTGACCATCTTCAAGATGCGTCGCCGGAAGCACTATCAAAAGCACGCTGGCCACCGCCAGAACTACACCGAACTGCGCATCGACGCGATCAACGCCTAAGGCGCGATCGTTCCGCACAGATATCGGTTAAGGAGCTAATGAAATGGCACACAAAAAAGCAGGCGGGTCTTCCCGCAACGGCCGCGACTCAGAGTCGAAACGCCTCGGCGTGAAGGTGTACGGCGGCCAGGCAATCAACGCGGGCGGCATCATCGTTCGCCAGCGCGGCACGCGCATGCATCCGGGTGAGAATGTCGGCATCGGCAAGGATCACACCCTGTTCGCGCTGGCCGACGGTCACGTCAAGTTCGTGACCAAGGGCGCCGCGAAGAAGCACACGGTCGTCGTTGTCCCGGCAGCGTAAATTTTACGCACGGGCTTCAGGACCGAAAAAAGGCCCCGCGAAGTTCGCGGGGCCTTTTTCATTTGATGCGTACAAACGGCGCATTGGATGAATTCAAGGATATCGGTGACCGGCAACGTCAGGTCACGGCAAAATAGCTGCAAGTACACGGGACGGAGCAACGCATGAAGTTCATTGACGAAGCGAGGATCGAAGTCATCGCCGGCGACGGAGGAGATGGCAGCGCGTCGATGCGCCGCGAAAAGTTCGTCCCGTTCGGCGGGCCGGACGGCGGCGACGGCGGCCGCGGCGGCAGCGTCTACGCAGTCGCCGATCGCAATATCAATACGCTGATCGACTATCGGTTTTCCAAGAAGCATCAGGCGCGCAACGGCGAAAACGGCCGCGGCTCGGATTGCTACGGCAAGGGCGGCGACGACATCACGCTGCGCATGCCGGTCGGCACCATCATTTCGGATCAGGAAACAGGCGAGATCATCGCCGATCTGACCGAGCATAACCAGCAAGTGTTGATCGCGCAGGGCGGTGCGGGCGGACTCGGCAACCTGCATTTCAAGTCGAGCACCAACCGCGCGCCGCGTCAGAAGACCGACGGCAAGCCGGGCGAGCGCCGCATGCTCAAGCTCGAGCTGAAGGTGCTGGCTGACGTGGGTCTGCTCGGCATGCCGAACGCGGGGAAATCGACGTTCATTTCGTCGGTGTCGAACGCGCGGCCGAAGATCGCGGATTATCCGTTCACGACGCTCGCGCCGAATCTCGGCGTGGTGCGCGTCGGGCCGAGCAAGAGCTTCGTGATCGCCGACATTCCCGGCCTGATCGAAGGCGCGGCGGAAGGCGCGGGGCTCGGGCATCGCTTCCTGCGTCACCTGCAGCGCACCGGCGTGCTGCTGCATCTCGTCGACATGGCCCCGTTCGATGAAAACGTGGATCCCGTCGCCGAAGCGAAGGCCATCGTCAACGAACTGCGCAAGTACGACGAGTCGCTCTACGAGAAACCGCGCTGGCTCGTGCTGAACAAGCTCGACATGGTGCCCGAGGACGAGCGCGAAGCGCGCATTGCCGATTTCGTCGGCCGCTTCGAGTGGGACGGCCCGGTTTTCGAAATTTCGGCGCTGACGGGCCAGGGCTGCGAGGCGCTCACCTACGCCATCTACGACTACATTTCGCAGCATTCGGACGCGTCGCGCGCGGCGGAAGCGGAAGATCTCGCCGCCGACGTGCGCTTTCGCGACGACGCAGCGAAGGAATAAACGCTACCACGAGGAGAAAGCGCACGATGCGTTCGGTCATCGCCGCTGCGAAGCGAATCGTAGTGAAAGTAGGGTCCAGCCTCGTCACCAACGACGGCCGCGGGCTCGACCACGCGGCAATCTCGCGCTGGGCGTCGCAGATCGCGGCGCTGCGGGAGCAGGGCAAGGAAGTCGTGCTCGTGAGTTCGGGCGCGATTGCGGAAGGCATTCACCGGCTCGGCTGGACCAAGCGGCCGCGTGAAATCGACGAACTGCAGGCGGCCGCCGCCGTTGGACAGATGGGCCTCGCGCAGGTCTACGAAAGTAGTTTCGGCGCGCACGGCATCCGCACCGCGCAGATTCTGCTCACGCATGCCGATCTCGCCGACCGCGAACGCTATCTGAACGCGCGCTCGACGCTGCTCACGTTGCTGCGCCTCGGCGCGGTGCCGATCATCAACGAGAACGACACGGTCATCACCGACGAAATCAAGTTCGGCGACAACGACACGCTCGGCGCACTCGTCGCGAACCTGATCGAAGGCGATGCGCTCGTCATTCTCACCGATCAACGCGGTCTCTTCACCGCCGATCCGCGCAAGGACCCGAACGCGACGCTCGTCGAGCAAGCCGATGCCGGCACGCCCGAGCTCGAGCAGATGGCCGGCGGCGCGGGCTCGAGTCTCGGACGCGGCGGCATGCTGACCAAGATCCTCGCGGCGAAGCGCGCGGCGCACAGCGGCGCGAACACGGTGATCGCGAGCGGCCGCGAAGCCGATGTGCTGACGCGCCTCGCGTCGGGCGAGTTGATCGGCACGCAGCTCATCGCGCGCACGGCCCGCATCGCGGCGCGCAAGCAGTGGATGGCGGATCACTTGCAGGTGCGCGGCCACGTCGTGATCGACGGCGGCGCGGTGCAAAAGCTCACCGCTGACGGCAAGAGCCTTTTGCCGATCGGCGTGATCGACGTGAAAGGCGCGTTCGATCGCGGCGAGGTGATCGCCTGCGTCAACGATCAAGGGCAGGAGGTCGCACGCGGCATCACGAATTACAGCAGTTCGGAGGCGCGGCTGATTCATCGGCGGCCGAGCGGCGAAATCGAAACGGTGCTCGGTTACATGCTGGAGCCCGAGTTGATCCATCGCGACAACCTGGTGCTCGTGTGATACGAAAAAGCCCGCTGATCCTGAACTGCACCCCAAAAGTTGGACAACCGTCCAACGACTTGGGGTGTTTTTTATGAGCAAGCACAGCGCGCAATTTAAGCGAGCCGTCGTCGAAGACTATCTGTCAGGCAAATATGGTGGTAGTGGAGCAGTGG
>NZ_JALQDI010000026.1:0-252 GCF_023631305.1 Caballeronia sp. INML3B | reverse complement strand
GCGTACAAGGGCGGTCACGCGATGAACAACATGCTGCTGCGTGAGTTGCTCGCGAACGAAGACGCTTATGAAATCGTCACATTTGAAGATACGAAAACCGCACCGCGCGGTTTCGGTTTCGACACGCAGACCGCGTTTGCTTAACTGAAAGCCTCAACGGATGAACAAGAATGAGCGGCCGGGCGCCGCTCATTTTTTTTGTCCGCGCGCCTGATGCCGCGCCGCCATCCGCGCGAGCGCTTCCTGTAGAGG
>NZ_JALQDI010000025.1:0-48495 GCF_023631305.1 Caballeronia sp. INML3B | reverse complement strand
GGCTGAGTCCTGTAATGTACAGAACTCAGCCCTCACGGCCTTAGCCCAAACCTGTCCAACTTTGCGGGGTCAGTTCATCCAGCGGGCTTTTTGCACTTTGGCGCACCGTGAAATCAGCGCAGATTGATCGAGCTCTGCGTGCGCTTGTACTGCATGTTGTTGACGATCTGCTTCGCCGTACCGACCGGCAGCTTGCTCGCGCAGAAGTAGTCCTGATACAGCGCCGCCTGATACGCGTTCAGCTCGCCGTTCTCGATACGCTTGAAGTCGAACGCGGAACCCTGATCCCAGCCGTTCTGATCGTCGTTGATGCTCGCGTAGCGGCGCCATTCGTAGGTGTCGCAACGAATGCCTTCATAGTTGACGTTTCGCGCGCCCGCCGGGCTCGTCGCGACGATCACGTAACGCACGACGCCATCCTGACCGACCGTGAGCGTCGTCTTGTCGACGGAAAACGTGAGCGGCGTGTTCTGCGATACGGTGAACGCGATCAGATTCGACGCCTGCGGCAGAGGCGGCATGGTGTCGATCTTCTCCTCGGCCCAGGTCGATTTGCGATCGAGCAGATAAGTGAAGACGCCGTCGTCCTGCGTGGACGGGCCTTTGTTGCTGGAGCAGCCGGCGAGCACGGCAAGCACTGCCGCGGATGCCGCGATTACCGCGAGTGAGGCATTCACTTTCAATTGAGTTTTCCCGGAAACATGCGCGCGGGACACGAAGCGCCCGCCCGGCGGAACAAAGCGAAATGGCACGGCGAGAAGTTCGCCGTGCCATCGATCGAAGTCGTGTCGAGTGTCAAAGTGTGCGAGGAACCGCTGCGATCAGTCGCACGCCCGGGTTCACGATGAGCGCTGCACGATCACATGCACTTCTTCGCTGACCGTGCATTCTGCCTGAACCGCCGCGCCGGAGGCAGTAACGGCAGGCGCTTCGATCGTCATTGTCTGGAGCACGCGTGGATAGCGCGGCCCATGATGCGCGGCTCGCTCGCCGCGTTCGCCGCGGGAGTTGGTTCGCCGCAGGAAGCGGGACAGCTCGGTGAGAGCCATTTGATAAACGTCGCGCTTGAACTCGATGACCGCATCCAGCGGTACCCAATACTCGTTCCAGCGCCAGGCATCGAACTCCGGATGGTCCGTCGCACGCAGGCAGATGTCGCAATCACGTCCCACCATGCGCAGCAGAAACCAGATCTGTTTCTGACCGCGATAATGTCCGCGCACCTCGCGCTTGATGAACTTGTCCGGCACCTCGTAACGCAGCCAGTCGCGCGTGCGACCAACAACTTTCACATGCTCCGGTAGCAGGCCGGTTTCTTCGTGTAACTCCCGATACATCGCTTGCACAGGGGTCTCACCGTATTTGATGCCCCCTTGCGGAAACTGCCAGGAATGTTCACGCAGCCGCTTGCCCCAAAACACTTCGTTGCGCGCGTTCAAGAGGATGATGCCGACGTTCGGGCGAAAGCCTTCACGATCCAGCATACAGCCACCTTCAAATCCTTTAAAATTGCTTTGATTATAAACAGTTAACGGACCCCGCGCACCGGCACGAACCCGAATTCGGGGCACGTTTCCCGTGCAGGGTGCAAGGCGCTTTGCCAGGCCACGCGGAAGACGGCAAAATCTTCTTCCTTGCAATGCCGTCGACCGTTTCCGTCGTTCACCCTCGTTTCGCTTGCTCCGGCGCCGCAACGGCTCCGAAGCGCGCGCCGCTTTTGGAAAATTTGAATGAAAGCATCCCGTTTCTTCATCGGCACCCTGAAAGAAGCTCCCGCCGACGCCGAGATCGTCAGCCACAAGCTCATGATGCGCGCCGGCATGATCCGTCGTGTCGCGGGCGGCATCTACGATTACATGCCGATCGGCCTGCGCTCGGTGCGCAAGGTCGAAGCCATCGTGCGTGAAGAGATGAACCGCGCGGGCGCGCTGGAGTTGCTGATGCCCGCCGTGCAGCCCGCCGAACTGTGGCAGGAGTCGGGCCGCTGGGAGCAATACGGTCCCGAACTGCTGCGCTTCAAGGATCGCCACGAGCGGGACTTCGTAATGGGACCGACGCACGAGGAAGTCGTCACGGACATCGCGCGCCGCGAGATCAAGAGCTATCGCCAGTTGCCGGTGAACTTCTACCAGATTCAAACGAAGTTCCGCGACGAGATCCGCCCGCGCTTCGGCGTGATGCGCGGCCGCGAATTCATCATGAAGGACGCCTATTCCTTCGATAAGGATCTCGACGGTCTCGCCGAGTCGTATCGCAAGATGTACGAAGCCTATGTGCGCATCTTCACGCGCATCGGGCTGGAGTTCCGGGCGGTCGCGGCGGACAACGGCTCGATCGGCGGCAGCGGCTCGCATGAATTCCATGTGATCGCGGACACGGGCGAGGACGACATCGCCTATTGCCCGAGCTCGGACTTCGCAGCGAACGTCGAAGCCGCGGATGCCTTGCCGCTCATCGCGCAGCGCGCCGCACCCACGGAAGAACTGAAGAAGACGCCGACGCCGGGCGCAGCGAAGTGCGAAGCGGTCGCGCAGCTTTTGAACATTCCGCTCGAACGCACGATCAAGTCGATCGTTCTCGCGACGGACAACGAAGGCGCCGAGCCCACGATCTGGCTGCTGATGCTGCGCGGCGATCATTCGCTCAACGACATCAAGACTGGCAAGCTGCCTGGCCTGAAGGGTTATCGCTTCGCCACGGAAGCCGAGATCATCGAATGGTTCGGCACGCCGCCGGGCTATCTCGGCCCGATCGGCACGAAGAAGCCGGTGCGCGTGATCGCGGATCGCACGGTCGCGAACATGAGCGACTTCGTTGTCGGCACGAACGAGGTCGATTACCACACGACCGGCGTGAACTGGGGCCGCGATCTGCCCGAGCCGGAAGTGGCGGACATCCGCAATGTCGTCGCGGGCGATCCCTCGCCGGATGGCAAAGGTACGCTCGAAATCTGCCGTGGCATCGAAGTGGGCCACGTGTTCCAGCTCGGCACGAAGTACTCCGATTCGATGGGCGCGACCTTCCTCGACGAAAACGGCAAACCCGCGCCGATGCAGATGGGCTGCTACGGCATCGGCGTGACGCGCGTGCTGGGCGCCGCGATCGAGCAGAACTTCGACGACAAGGGCATCATCTGGCCGGAAGCCATCGCGCCGTTCGAAGTCGTGATCTGCCCGATGGGTTACGACCGCAGCGACGCCGTGCGCGAGCAGTCCGACAAGCTCTACGCGACGCTGCAGCAAGCGGGCATCGACGTGATCCTGGACGATCGCGGCGAGCGTCCGGGCGTGATGTTCGCGGACTGGGAACTGATCGGCGTGCCGCATCGCATCGTGATCGGCGATCGCGGGCTGAAGGAAGGCAAGCTCGAGTATCAGGGCCGTCGCGATACAGAGGCCACGCTGCTGCCGGTCGATGAAGCGGCGGACGTCGTCACGGCAAAGGTGCGAGCCGCGCTCGGGAAGTAATGCAGTACAACTTTCTGTCGGCGACGATCCTGCTGCTGCTGATCACCGATCCGCTCGGCAACATTCCGATCTTCATCAACGCGCTGCGCGGTGTCGCCAAGGAGCGGCGCCGCGTCGTGATCCTGCGGGAAGTCGCGATCGCGTTCGTCATCCTGCTGATTTTCATGCTGGCTGGCGATCGGTTTCTGCGCGCGATGAACCTCACGGATCTGTCGTTGCGCATCGGCGGCGGGATCGTGCTGTTTCTCATCGCGCTGCGGATGATCTTCCCGCATCCGGACGGCCCCATGGGCGGCGATTCGCGCGGCGGCGAGCCGCTGATCGTGCCCCTCGCCATTCCCGCGCTGGCGGGCCCTTCCGCGCTCGCGACGGTGATGCTGCTGACTTCGCAGGCGCCCGGCAAGATGCTCGAATGGATCGGCGCGCTGTCGGTGACGATGATCGTCTGCGCGATCGTGCTGGTCCTCGCGGAAAAGATCCAGCAGTGGCTCGGTGAGCGGGCGGTCACGGCGTTCGAGCGTTTGATGGGGCTCGTGCTCGTGGCGATTTCCGTCGAGATGATGCTTACGGGTATACGCACTTTCGTGCATCAGCTATAAAAAAAGCGGCCTCGGCCGCTTTTTTTACGTCGTTTCGAAGAGCGGTTACGCGCCTTCGGTCAGTGCCCGAATCGTCGGCAAATTCCGCCAGTAGCCCTTCGCATCCATCCCGCATCCGAAGACGTAACGATCCGGCACCTCGAATCCACAAAAATCCGGACGCAGCGGCTTCGCCTTCGGAATGATCTTCTCGCACAACACGGCGGACAGGAACGTCTTCGCGCCCATTGCCATGATGCGGTCGCGGATCGCGGCCATCGTTTCGCCTTCGTCGAGGATGTCATCGAGCACGAGCACGACGCGATCCTTCACCGATTCCGCCGGCGCCACGCGCCATTGCATTTCGCTGCCGCCCTTGATGGCGTTGCGATAGCGCGTCAGGTGGATGTAATCGAATTCGAGCGGGAAGTCGAGATGCGGCAGCAGCATGCCGGTGAACACGGCCGCGCCCCCCATGACCGAGAGCACGAGCGGGAAGTCGTCTTGCGTCGCCGTCTTGATGGCCGCAGCCATCTTGCCGATCGATGCGTTGACTTCGTCAGCCGTCACGATCTCTTCGGAGTGGCTGAAAATATGGAGGGCTTCTTCGCGATTCATAGGGAAAGCGGGGGAGAGGCTGACTTCTTAGTGTGGAAAAAAACGGCGGCGTGCGCCATATGATAAACCCGCGCTCTGCGCCACGTCGGGCGAAAGAGCGCGGGCTCGGTGAGGGCGTTTCAGCGCATGCCGGGCAGCATGCCTTTCATGCCGCGCATCATCTTCTGCAGATTGCCGCCTTTCAGCTTCTTCATCATGCCGCGCATCTGTTCGTACTGATTGAGCATGCGGTTCACTTCCTGAACGTGCACGCCCGCGCCGGCGGCGATGCGGCGCTTGCGCGCGGCCTTGATGAGCTCGGGCTTCGCGCGCTCCTGCAGCGTCATCGAATTGATGATGCCTTCCATGCGGCGCATCTGCTTTTCCGCGTTGTTCATGTCCGCGCCTTGCGCGGCCTGCTGGAACTGCGCGGGTAATTTGTCCATGAGCGACGAGAGGCCACCCATCTTCTTCATCTGCGACAGTTGTGCCTTGAAGTCGTTCAGGTCGAAGTCGCCGCCTTTCTTGACCTTGTCGGCGAGCTTCTGCGCCGCTTGCTGATCGACGCCGCGTTGCGCTTCCTCGACGAGCGCGAGAATGTCGCCCATGCCGAGAATCCGGTTCGCCATGCGATCCGGATGGAAGACTTCGAGCCCGTCGAGTTTTTCCGCGACGCCGACGAACTTGATCGGCTTGCCGGTGACGTGCCGCACGGAGAGCGCCGCGCCGCCGCGCGAATCGCCGTCGAGCTTCGTGAGCACGACGCCGGTGAGCGGCAGCGCGTCGTTGAACGCCTTCGCGGTGTTGACCGCGTCCTGACCTAGCATGGCATCGACGACGAAGAGCGTTTCGGCGGGCTTGAGCAGCGCGTGCAGCTCGCTGATCTCGTTCATCATCGCTTCGTCGATACCGAGGCGACCGGCCGTATCGACGATCACAACGTCGTGATAGTGGCGCTTCGCCCAATCGATCGCCGCGCGCGCGATGTCGGCAGGCTTCTGATTCGCTTCCGACGGGAAAAAGTCCGCGCCGACCTGCTCGGTCACGGTCTGCAACTGGCGGATCGCGGCGGGGCGATACACGTCGACGGACACGGTGAGCACCTTCTTCTTGCTCTTCTCGCGCAGAAGCTTGGCGAGTTTGCCCGTCGTAGTCGTCTTGCCCGCGCCCTGCAAGCCTGCCATCAGGATGACGGCGGGCGGCGCGACGGCGAGATTCAGCTCGGCGGCCTTGCCTTCGTAATCGCCGCCGATCACCGCCGTCAGTTCCTTCTGAACGACGCCGACAAGCGCCTGACCCGGCGAGAGACTCGACACGACTTCTTCGCCGAGCGCCTTTTCCTTCACCTTCGCGATGAACTCCCGCACGACCGGCAGCGCCACGTCCGCTTCGAGCAGCGCGAGCCGCACCTCGCGCAGCATCTCCTGCGTGTTGGCCTCGGTGAGCCGGGCCTCGCCGCGTAGCGTCTTGACGACGCGCGCCATCCGTTGAGTGAGGTTATCGAGCATGGGGAAAAGGTAGAGAATGCGGCCCTTTTTCAGCGCGGGACGACTCGGCGCCCTGCGTTGCCGCAAGGGGGAAAACGTCGCGATTCAAGGGCCTAGTGTAAACTTCGAACATGGATATTGTACTGTATGCCCTCACTGCGCTTCTCTACGGCGGACTTGCCGTAGCGGGCTGGCGCGCGCATCGCCACACGGCCGTCGAGCCGGCGCTGGCCGGCGTGCCTGCGGGCATGGCGCCCACGGCGGCGCCGAAGATGTCGGCGGGCATGGGCGGATTGGGGCGCGCTCTATTATTAATAGCGTTGCTGGTCCACGGCCTCTTGCTGCACACGACCATCTTCCCCCAGAACGCAATGGTCTTCGGCTTCGCGTTCGCGCTCTCCGCGATGTTCTGGCTCGGTGCCGGCATCTACTGGATCGAAAGTTTCTTCTTTCCGCTCGACGGCCTGCGCCTGCTCGTGCTACCGCTTGCGTGCGTCGCGTCGCTGCTGCCGCTCATCTTCGGCGGCGTGCGCGTGCTGCCGTACTCCGCGGCGCCGATGTTCAAGCTGCACTTCCTGATCGCGAACATCGCATACGGACTCTTCGCGATCGCCGCGCTGCACGCCGTCCTCATGCTGATGCTCGAACGCCGTCTGCAGCGCATGCGCGGCATGGCGACGCGTCATACGGGCAACGGCTGGCTCGCGAGCTGGCTCGACACGCTGCCGCCGCTTCTGACGCTCGAAAAGCTGCTGTTCCGTCTGATCGCGGCGGGCTTCGTGCTGCTCACGCTCACGCTCGTGTCGGGTATCGCGTTCAACGAGCAACTGGTCGATCGCGCGCTGCGCTTCGATCACAAAACCGTGTTCGCCTTCGTCTCCTGGCTGATGTTCGGCGCATTGCTCACCGCGCGCCGCGTCTCGGGCTGGCGCGGACGCGCCGCATTGCGCTGGGTGCTGGCCTCGTTCGCCGCGCTGTTGCTCGCGTATGTGGGCAGCCGCTTCGTGTTCGAAGTGCTGCTGCATCGCGCGGTCGTCTGAACGCGTGAAGGCCCGAACGGGCGCACTCCTTACCGGCATTGAATCGATGCGAAATTTCCTCTTTCTGATCCTCCTCTTCTTTGTGAGCCAGTGGCTCCTGAAGAAGCTGCGCCGCGCGAACGAGCGCGCGCAGCAGGGCGAGGCCCAGGCAGGCGGCGCGGCCGCCGGCGGCGCCAACGGTGCGCATCGTGCGCGCAATGGCAGTGGCAACGGCGCCGCGGGTAGCACGCCGCAACTCGCCGATCCGCTGATCCGTTGCGCGCAATGCGGCGTGCACACGCCGCGCAGCGAGTCGGTCGTCGCCGCGGGCGAGCGCTTTTGTTGCGCCGATCACGCACGCCATTACGCGAGCCGCCCGACCGGCCGCGACGCGCGATGACCATGCATGTCGCCAGGCAAGGCGATCCGCACATCGACGCGCAAGGCTGGCTGAGCACCGCGACGCGCCTGCCGTCGCCGAACTTCGAGGCGCGTCCCGGCGACGCCGTGCCGACGCTCATCGTCGTGCACAACATCAGCCTGCCGCCGGACGATTTCACGACGAACTCGATCGCCGACTTTTTCCTCAACAAGCTCGATCACGATGCGCATCCGTACTTCGATCATCTGCGCGGCATGCGCGTGTCGGCGCACTTCGTGATTCGTCGCGACGGCGCGATCGAACAGTTCGTTTCCTGCGATGAACGCGCGTGGCACGCGGGCGTTTCGTCGTTCTGTGGACGCGAGCGCTGCAATGATTTTTCGATCGGCGTCGAACTCGAAGGCAGCGATCGCGTGCCGTTCGAAGACGCGCAGTACCGCGCGCTCGTCGCGCTCGTGCGCGTCGTCGTGAAGCGCTATCCGATCGACGCGGTGGCCGGGCATTCCGACATCGCGCCCGGCCGCAAGACGGATCCCGGCCCGCACTTCGACTGGCCGCGCCTGCGTCACGACAGCGCGCTGCCGCCTTCATTCTTTCCGTTTCAGTCCAACATCTGAGTGCTGCGTAAGGTCTTTCTCGTTGCGGCGCAGCAGGGTCGCGCGCGAGGCCTTGCCGTGCTTCGCGATAGCAAAAGTCAACCCCGCAACGGCGGACTCAGGGCAAATAAAACTTTTTGAGACTCGGCGGATGTCCACTATACTTGGTGCCGAAAGACGTACTTTGCACTAGATCTTGTGTTGTTGAGGCGGCGCCCGCTCCGATGAGCCGGCGCCGCCAGCTTTCCGGCGTAGAGAAGTTGGGCTGGCCCGGGGCGATGCGCGAGACCGCTTCTTCTTGCGAGGAGAGAGGTGTCGGGCGCATCGGGCGCCAGCGAGCAGCACCGTGAAGAAGGCATGCAAGCAAGCGCGAATTGCGTCGACCGACACCGCGCGCCAACGCGGGCACCGCATAGACGCCAAGAACAATGCGGGCCGTGAGCGCCGCGATTCGTGTTTCCAGCCTGCTGTATTCACAGCCTGGCTTTACCGTCAAAACACCGCGCGACTTTCATGACGATCTCATGACGCGCGCGGCATAAGTGATAAATCCGCGGATCATCCGCACCATTCGAACACCAGGAGTTTTGCACATGCAAACCACCGACAACGCCACGACTTCATTCGAAGGCGCATCCGCACAGCCGATGGCAGGTGCGCAGGCCACGGGCGCAGCACAAGCGCTTGCGCCGAACACGACGTTTGCCGACTACAAGGTCATCCGTCGCAACGGAAGCGTGGTGTCGTTCGAGCCGACGAAAATCGCGATCGCCGTGACGAAGGCGTTCATCGCCGTGAACGGCGGCCAGGGCGCGGCTTCGGCGCGCGTGCGCGAACTCGTCGAGCAACTGACGCAAGCCGTCGTGCGCGCGCTCGTGCGCAGCCGTCCGCATGGTGGCACGTTCCATATCGAAGACATTCAGGATCAGGTCGAGCTCGCGCTGATGCGCGGCGGCGAGCACAACGTTGCGCGCGCGTACGTGCTGTATCGCGAGAAGCGCACCCAGCAGCGCTCGCAAGAGCGCGCGCAGACGCAGAACACGCAGTCGCCCGAAGGCGCGATCAACGTGACGGACAACGGCGTCACGCGCCCGCTCGATCTCGACGCGCTGAAGGCGCTGATCGTGTCGGCGTGCGCGAACCTCGGAGACGCGGTGTCCGCCGAGCCGATCGTCGCTGAAACGGTGAAGAACCTGTACGACGGCGTGCCGATGAGCCAGGTCTACGACTCGGCCATCCTCGCCGCGCGCACGATGATCGAAAAGGACCCGGCGTACAGCCAGGTCACCGCACGCATCCTGCTGCACACGATCCGCCGCGAAATTCTCGTAGACGAAGTGACGCAAGCCGAAATGGGCGAGCGTTACGCCGAATACTTCCCGCTGTTCATCAAGCGCGGCGTCGAAGCCGGCCTGCTCGACGACAAGCTCCAGCAATTCGATCTGAAACGCCTCGGCGCCGCACTCGACGCGAACCGCGATCTGCAATTCGGCTATCTCGGCCTGCAGACGCTCTATGACCGCTACTTCCTGCACGTCGAAGGTACGCGCATCGAACTGCCGCAGGCATTCTTCATGCGTGTCGCGATGGGCCTGTCGCTGAACGAAATCGACCGCGAAGCGCGTGCGATCGAGTTTTACAACGTGCTCTCGTCGTTCGATTTCATGTCGTCGACGCCGACGCTCTTCAACTCGGGCACGCATCGCTCGCAATTGTCGTCGTGCTATCTGACGACCGTCGCCGACGATCTGGACGGCATCTACGAAGCGTTGAAGGAAAACGCGCTGCTCTCGAAGTTCGCGGGCGGTCTCGGCAACGACTGGACGCGCGTGCGCGCGCTCGGCTCGCATATCAAGGGCACGAACGGCAAGTCGCAAGGCGTCGTGCCGTTCCTGAAGGTGGTGAACGACACGGCCGTCGCGGTGAATCAGGGCGGCAAGCGCAAGGGCGCGGTGTGCGCGTATCTGGAGTCGTGGCACCTCGACATCGAAGAATTCCTGGAGCTGCGCAAGAACACGGGCGATGACCGTCGCCGCACGCACGACATGAACACGGCGAACTGGATTCCCGATCTGTTCATGAAGCGCGTCGTCGAAGGCGGCGATTGGACGCTGTTCTCGCCGTCGACCTGCCCGGACCTGCACGACCTGTTCGGCGCGGACTTCGAGAAGGCCTACGTCGCTTACGAAGAGAAAGCCGCGCGCGGCGAGATCAAGCTGTTCAAGAAGCTGCCGGCGGCGCAACTGTGGCGCAAGATGCTCGGCATGCTGTTCGAGACGGGCCATCCGTGGATCACGTTCAAGGATCCGTGCAACGTGCGCTCGCCGCAACAGCACGTCGGCGTCGTGCATTCGTCGAACCTGTGCACGGAAATCACGCTGAACACGAGCGAAACGGAAATCGCCGTCTGCAACTTGGGCTCCGTGAACCTCGTCGCGCACATGGTTAAGCAGGCCGACGGCAGCTACGCGCTGGATCACGCGAAGTTGAAGCGCACCATCAGCGTCGCGATGCGCATGCTCGACAACGTCATCGACATCAACTACTACGCGGTGCCGAAGGCGCGCAACTCGAACCTGAAGCATCGTCCGGTCGGCATGGGCATCATGGGCTTCCAGGACTGCCTGCATCTGCTGCGCACGCCGTATGCGTCGGGCGAAGCGGTCGAGTTCGCGGATCGTTCGATGGAAGCCGTGTGCTACTACGCGTACTACGCATCGACGGAACTCGCGGAAGAGCGCGGCCGTTACGCGACGTATCGCGGCTCGCTGTGGGATCGCGGCATTCTTCCGCAGGATTCGCTGAAGCTGCTGGAGCAAGCGCGCGGCGGCTACGTCGAAGTCGATACGTCGGAAACGATGGACTGGGCGCAACTGCGCTCGCGCATCTCGACGCACGGCATGCGCAACTCGAACTGCGTGGCGATTGCGCCGACGGCAACGATCTCGAACATCATCGGCGTGTCGGCGTGCATCGAGCCGACGTTCCAGAACCTGTACGTGAAGTCGAATCTGTCGGGCGAATTCACGGTTGTGAACGACTACCTCGTGCGTGACCTGAAGGCGCGCGGCCTGTGGGACGAAGTGATGGTGTCGGACCTGAAGTATTTCGACGGCACGCTCTCGCGCATCGACCGCATTCCGGCGGATCTCCGCGCGATCTACGCGACCGCGTTCGAAGTCGATCCGAAGTGGCTGGTCGAGGCGGCATCGCGCCGTCAGAAGTGGATCGATCAGGCGCAGTCGCTGAACATCTACATGGCGGGCGCGTCGGGCAAGAAGCTCGACGAGGTCTACAAGCTCGCGTGGATTCGCGGCCTCAAGACCACGTACTACCTCCGCACGATGGCCGCGACGCACGTCGAGAAGTCGACGGTCGCGCACGGCGCGCTGAACGCGGTGCCGTCGGGCGATGGTGGCTCGGGCGCATCAGGTGCGCAAGGCGGGTTCGGTGGCGTGTCGGGTGGTGCGTCGTCGGGCGTGGGCGGTTTCAATGCCGCGGCAGCGAGCGCGCCGGCAGTGGAAGCCGACGGCCCCGTCTGCATGATGCGTCCCGGCGATCCGGGCTTCGACGAGTGCGAGGCTTGCCAGTAAGCGTCGATTGAGCCGGTCGGGCGGGCCGGCATCGGAGCGGTGTAATGCTCCGGTGCTGGTCCGTTTTTTTTTTTGCTTTCGGCGGGTCCGTTTTCTTGTTGGTCTATTGGGGCGGTTGTTGAACAAACAGCGCGGTGACGGAAGAACCAACGCCGTACAAAGAACTCACCCCCGCGTGCCACGCGAAATCTCCGACCCGGCATCGTGCGCGAGCCGCGCGGTGATCGGCATCGAAAGAAAAGAGAACAGTCCAACGACGACGAACGCGGGCCAGAAGTCGGACCATTGCACGCTCGAATGACCGTTCAGATACTGCGATAGCTCGAGCGTAATGCCCGCAACCGTTACACCGAGACCGAGCGACACCTGCTGCACGAAGCTCGCGAGGCTGGTCGCGCGGCCGACGTCGCGCGTTTCGATCTCCGCGTACGCGAGCGAGTTGAGACTCGTGAACTGCAAGGCGGGGAAGAAGCCGCCGAGCAGCACGACTGCCCAGATCACCCAGGTCGGCGTGCCGGGGAAGAACGAGCCGCACGCCGCGATGGCGATGCCCGACAGCGCCGCGTTATAGAAGAGCGTCTGACGGAAGCCGAAGCGATGCAGCACGCGCGACGCAAGCGAGCGCATGAACATGCCGCCGAACGCGGACGCGCAGGTGATCGCGCCGGACTTGAACGCAGTCATGCCGAGCCCTTCCTGCAGCGCGAGCGGCAGAAGAAACGGCACGGCGCCGAGCCCGATGCGAAACATCGAACCGCCGAGGACGCTTGCCTGAAACGTCGGCACGCGGAAGAAGCGCAGATCGAGCAGCGGCTTCTCCGAGCGGCGCGCGTGGATGCAGTACAGCACGACCATCAGCGCGCCCGCTGCGCACATCGCAAAAGCGGTGCGTTGCGGGATCAGTTCGCCGCCGACGAGGGAGAGGCCGAGCAGCAGCAACACGCCAGCGCTCGCGGAGAGGAAGAAGCCGAACCAGTCGAGCCGTCCCGGATGATCTTCGTGCGAATTGGCGATGTAGCGGTTGGTCAGATAGATGCCGGCGATGCCGATCGGAATGTTGATGAAGAAGATCAGACGCCAGTGCAGGTAGGTCGTGATGAAGCCGCCGAGCAACGGACCGACTGCGGGTCCGAGCATTGCGGGCACGGAGAGGTAGTTCATCGCGCGAATGAACTCCGAGCGGCGCACCGAGCGAAAGATGATGATGCGGCCGACGGGCACCATCATCGCGCCGCCGACGCCCTGGATGAAGCGCGCGACGGTGAAGGGGCCGAGCGAAGTGGAGGCCGCGCACAGCAGCGAGCCGGCGACGAACACGCCGATGGCCGCGCGGAACACGGCGCGTGCGCCGAAGCGGTCAGCCACCCAGCCGCAGATCGGTATGAAGACGCCGAGCCCGAGCACGTAGCTCGTGACGGCGACCTTCAACGTGACTGGATCGCGTCCGAAGGCGCGCGCCATTTCGGGAATCGCGGTGACGATGACGTTGGCGTCGACGCTTTCCATGAACATCGCGCACGCGACGATGAGAGGGGCAATGAAAGCTTTGACGGCAAGCGGCATGGCGAATCGCGATCAACTCTCGGCGGCAAGAGCGGCGATTATGGCACCGATATGGAGCAGTCGCTGAGCGATCGAAGCGCGTTGCGTGGTGCGATGAACATTGAAACGAGGAGTGAAGAAACGATGGACCCGCAGGACCTGCAACGTCTCGTGACGCAGACGATGCCCTATGGCAAGTACAAGGATCGGCTCATCGCGGATCTGCCAGGACACTACCTCGCGTGGTTCGCGCGTGAGGGTTTTCCAGAGGGCAAGCTCGGCAAGCTGCTCGCGTTGATGCATGAGATCGACCACAACAACCTGCGCTCGCTGCTCGATCCGTTGAGAGGGCGATGAGTGTTTTTGCTGAGACGGGTTGTCGCGTAAACACGCTATAGGTTGTATTAGCTTGTTTTGCAAGCACAATATATTGTGGAAATACGAGACGTCAAATGCTAAACTTCGGCAACGAATTCGAAGCATGCGGCAGGCAATGACGAGCGGTTCAGCACACCTGCGCGAGTGTCTTCGAGTGGCGTGCGGCGTGTGTTCAATGACGAGCATCGAAGCTCATCGAAGAGGTGAGTGAAGGTAGCAAACCGCTCGCTTCTCGACACATGTTTTGCATCGCATCGAGTGTCGTCGAGAGACATCGATCGATGATCGAAGCGCGTCACGCTTCCATGCGTTCGAGACCGCACTTACGACATTGAGTCGATGCATGAAGCGAAACGCGATGTGCTTCGCTTCATGCATCGCGCCTCGGCCGCAAAGCACCGTGGGGCAAGGCTTTCAAGGCATCGATGAAACCGCTCGCAAGCACGCTGCGATGCCTCCGAAGTCACTCGATCAGGACCGCTTCACACACGATTCAAGAGATGTCGCATCGAGCTTCACACCTACGGCCGCGAGCCAAGTGTTGTATGCAGGTAGCAACGTCGAATCTAAATCGCATGAAAACGAGAATTTTCATGAGCAAACTCTTTTATCGCTCATGAAAAGATGGTACAAACCGATCTAAATTGATGGTGAGAATTTATGCTCAACTGGGATGACGAGACCACTGCCGTAGCTCCCTCGAGCGCTTCGCAACAGAACACGTTGCGCAACGCTCAAGGTACGGCGCAATTCGCGCAAGCTCATCAAGCTACCCATCAGACTGCTCAGGCGAACACGACGAACATCTTCTCCGATGGCTTCGTTCCGCCCGCAGCCGCTACACCGTCCGCCGGCGCAATCGCCGCGCAGAGCGAAGCGCGCGTCAATGTCGCCGACAAGCGCATCATCAACGGCAAGACCGACGTCAATCAGCTCGTGCCGTTCAAGTACAAGTGGGCGTGGGAGAAGTACCTCGCCGGCTGTGCGAACCACTGGATGCCGCAGGAAGTGAACATGTCGCGCGACATCGCCCTGTGGAAAGACCCGAACGGTCTCTCGGACGACGAGCGCCGCATCGTCAAGCGCAACCTCGGCTTCTTCGTCACGGCGGACTCGCTCGCCGCGAACAACATCGTGCTCGGCACGTATCGTCACATCACCGCCCCGGAGTGCCGCCAGTTTCTGCTGCGCCAGGCGTTCGAAGAGGCGATCCACACGCACGCGTACCAGTACATCGTCGAATCGCTGGGTCTTGATGAAAGCGAGATCTTCAACGCGTACCACGAAGTCAAGTCGATTCGCGACAAGGACGAGTTCCTCATTCCGTTCATCCAGACGTTGACCGACCCGGCCTTCACCACGGGCACGCTGGAAGCGGACCAGAAATTGCTGAAGTCGTTGATCGTGTTTGCCTGCATCATGGAAGGCCTGTTCTTCTATGTCGGCTTCACGCAGATTCTGGCGCTGGGTCGCCAGAACAAGATGACGGGCGCGGCGGAGCAGTATCAGTACATCCTCCGCGATGAATCGATGCACTGCAACTTCGGCATCGACCTCATCAACCAGATCAAGCTGGAAGAGCCGCAACTGTGGACCGCCGACTTCAAGGCCGAGATCCGCGAGCTCTTCAAGGAAGCGGTGGAGCTCGAATATCGCTACGCTGAAGACACCATGCCGCGCGGGGTGCTCGGCCTGAACGCGTCGATGTTCAAGAGCTACTTGCGCTTCATCTGCAACCGGCGTTGCCAGCAGATCGGGCTTGACCCGCTCTTCCCGAACGAGGAAAACCCGTTCCCGTGGATGAGCGAAATGATCGACTTGAAGAAGGAACGCAACTTCTTCGAGACACGCGTGATTGAGTATCAAACCGGCGGCGCGCTGACCTGGGAATAATAAAAATCCAGGACGTGTTGCAGACGAAATCGATGGGACGGTCAGGCAGCAGCGTGTCGCTCACGCGCGCCTGATCGACAAGGTTTAGGAGAACGGTCGCCTGATGCAAAGTGCGCCTACTGACTTGGCGAGCCGACTATCGGCACGAATGGAAGACAGGCGTTTTGCGATCCCTTCAATGGGATGGGCAAACTTCCCCCCGGAAAATGCCAGCGGCATGCTCGCTGGCTCGATCAAGCGATGGCCGGCGCCGCGAAGATGCGGTGCTGACTTAATTTGGCGCGCGGTGCCTCGGGGCACGGCGCGCCTTGCCGTATTCATTAGCGTAAGCAGGTGGGATCAGCGTACGCCGATGAATAATCCGCTTCGTAGCGTGCGCTGTGAGAGGCGACGCGTGGGAAGCGGGTTTTGACGAAGGGTGTTGTTTGAACTGACTCTCATCTTTAAAACCTGAAGGAGAAAAACCATGGCAGTTGCCAAGAAAAAACCCGCCGCCAAGAAGGCTGCAGCAAAGAAAGTCACCGCCAAGAAGGCCGCTCCGGCGAAGAAGGTTGCCGCCAAGAAGGTCGCTGTGAAGAAAGTTGCAGCGAAGAAAGTAGCGGCGAAGAAGGTCGCGGCGAAGAAGGTTGCAGCAAAGAAAGTGGCAACCAAGAAAGTCGCAACGAAGAAAGTAGCGGCGAAGAAGGTTGCAGCGAAGAAGGTCGCGGCGAAGAAGGCGCCCGCGAAGAAAGCCGCTGCGAAAAAAGTCGCGACCAAGAAGGTAGCCGCGAAGAAGGTTGCAGCCAAGAAGGCGCCTGCGAAGAAGGCCGCAGCGAAGAAGGCACCTGCGAAGAAGGCCGCAGCGAAGAAGGCTGCTGCGAAAAAGGCTCCTGCGAAAAAGGCTGCTGCGAAGACCGCAGCCGCTGCGCCTGCGCCCGCTCCTGCTGCGAAGAAGGCCCCCGCGAAAAAAGCTCCGGCCAAGAAGGCCGCTGCTGCGAAGAAGACCACGGCTGCTGCTCCCGCAACGACGGCAACGACCGTATCGGCGCCTGCTCCGGCTCCGGCCGCTGCGGTCAAGACGGCGTTGAACCCGGCAGCGGCATGGCCGTTCCCGACGGGAAGCCGTCCGTAAGCTCTCGCAGTACGCGACACCCAGGCACAGTGCGCTGTGCCCCTAGTCCGGGTAAGCCTACCCGGCCTGAACCCGTCGCCGGGAATCGGCGGCGGGTTTTTCGTTTCGGCGAAAGAAGTTCATCGCGCTTGCCGCTCGGTTCGAGCGCACAAAGAAAAAGCGCATGCATCTTTCGATACATGCGCTCGTGCCGGACGAATTGCTCGCCTTGCGGCGTCTATTCCTCCGCCGAATACGTCAGTGCGTGACGCGCGTGACTCCGCCGCTTGACAGCAGACGCACCCGCTCGCCCGCCTGGAAGACTTCGCCGTTCGCCGTCTGCGTGATCGCGCGCAGGTCGCCGTTGTCGAGGCGCACGGTGATCTCCAGACCGTTCTTCATTGCAACGCTATTCTCGACCGCGTTACCCGCGACGGCGCCAGCCAGGCCGCCGATAATGCCCGCGATGATCGATCCATTGCCGCCACCGATCGCGCTTGCCGCCGCGACGCCGCCGAGCGCGCCGCCGCCGATCGTGCCGAGGCCGGTCGGCTGCCCGTTGTTCGAACTGATCTTCACGCCGCGCACGCTTTCGATGGTTGCCATGCGTACTGTTTCCTCGCGCTGCGCCTGCGACGCGGTGTAAACGTCGGAAGAACTGCTGTTGTAGGCGCAGCCCGTCAGTGCGACCGAGCCGACGAGCGCCATTGCCAGCGCGATACGACTTACCGTTTTCATTCCTTCACTCCAATCACTCAGAACAGGCTGCTTCCAAAGGCCTGTTTGAAACGCTCTTCGATTTCGGCACGCGTCGGCGCGTAGGTTTGCGGCCCCTGATGTTCGATTTTCAGCGAACCCATCAGACTCGCAAGACGACCCGTTTTCTCCCAGCCAAGCTTGTTCTCGATACCGTACAGGAGGCCGCCGCGGAATGCGTCTCCGCAACCGGTTGGATCGACCACCTGATGCGCCTTCACGGAGGGAACGTCGAGCACGCCATCGTCATGGTAGATCTGAGCGCCGTGTTCGCCACGTGTGACCACGAGGGCGTCGACGCGGCGCTTGATGTCTTCGATCGACCAGCCGGTCTTGTTGCTCAGTAACTTGGCTTCGTAATCGTTGACCGCCACGTAGGTGGCGAGTTCAATCATGCGACAAAGTTCAACACCTTCGAGAATAGGCAATCCCTGGCCCGGATCGAACACGAACGGCACCCCGGCCCGCGCCAATCCTTCGGTGTGTTCGCGCATGCCTCGCGCGCCGTCGGGCGCGACGATGCCGAGCGAGATGCCTCGCGCTTCATCGGCGCGGTTCAGGTGCGACTCCATCATCGCGCCGGGGTGGAAGGCGGTGATCTGATTGTTCGCGAGATCGGTGGTGATGAAGCACTGCGCCGAATGCTGATCGGGCAGCACGCGCACATATTCCGTCGACAAGCCGAGCGCGTCGAGCCGGTCGACGTAGAGCTGCGAGTCCGCCGCGCCGAGCGTCGCCATGATCTTCGGATCGCCGCCCAGCAGCTTCAGCGCATAGGCGATGTTGCCCGCGCAGCCGCCGAAGTTGCGCCGCATCGTCGGCACCAGGAAGCTGATGTTCAGCATGTGAACCTGGTCCGGCAGGATATGGTCGCCGAAGCGGCCCTGGAAGGTCATGATGTTGTCGTAGGCGAGCGAGCCGCAGATGAGCGTAGCCAAGGCGAACGTCCTTTTTATGAATAGGGGCCGAGGAGAAAGATGCGCATACGACGCGCGGCGAGCGTTTCACCGCGCCTCGTATGCGCGGACCGCTTTCGTCAAAAGCGGTCCGCCAGAAAAATTACTTCAGTGCGGCAAGCGCTGCGTCGTAGTTCGGCTCCTGCTTGATTTCAGGCACGAGCTCCGAGTGCAGCACCTTGTTGTTCTCGTCCAGAACGACCACCGCGCGGGCCGTCAGGCCCTTGAGCGGGCCGCTCGTTACATCGACACCGTAGGCTTGCGCGAACTCGTGGCCACGGAACGTCGAAGCCGTCACGACATTGGCGATGCCTTCGGTCGTGCAGAAACGCTTCGCCGCGAACGGCAGGTCGCCCGAAACGACGACGACCACCGTGTTGTTCAGGCCTGCGGCCGCTTCGTTGAACTTGCGTGTCGAGGTGGCGCAGGTCGGCGTGTCGAGACTCGGGACGATGTTCAGCACCTTGCGCTTGCCCGCGAAGTTCGCGAGCTTGACGTCGCCGAGATCCGCGCCGACGAGCGTGAATTCGGGCGCCTGCTGGCCCGCGCTCGGAAACGTGCCGCTGACGTCGATGGGATTGCCGCCGAGGGTAACTTGACTCATGTTGCGCTCCAGAGAATTGTCAGATGCTGACAGGAAAATCGCGCGTACCGGGCCGTGAGGGCAGGGACGCGCGTCGTGTGCACTGGTCTGGCCGCCTTGCGCGTGACGAACGGCGCAAGGCCGCGATCACGGATAGAAGACCTGAACCCGGTAGTTCGCGGCGACCGCGTCGCCCGTATCCAGCCGGACGACGACGGGCTGCGCGCTTTGCGGCGGAAGGCCGATGGCGAATATCGTACCCGGTCGCGCGTAATCCTGCGGCCAGAGCACGCGACGGATCGCGACGTTGTTCTTGTCGTCGAGGAGTGTCAGTTCGAGCGCCGGATACGCCAGTGCGACATCCAGCCGATTGCGCAGCGACAGCTTCAGTTCGAGCTTGTGCGGGCCGTCGACCTGACGAAGGCCCGAGCTCTCGATCTGCAATCCGTCGATGTTGCGCGGCGGCGAGATCGTGCAGCCGAGCTGATCGCACACGTCCGAATAGATTACGTGGGAGCCGGGCACGAGGACCATCACGGATTCGCGTTGCCACCACGCGAGCTGCACGAGCAGCAGCAGCGCCAGCAGCACGGCGACGATGATGCCCACGATGCGCATGCCTTTCCTCGGGGCGACGCGCGCCGGCCCCCGCGACTCTCGCGATTCGCGGATAACGGGAAACGCTTCGTTCGCGCTGAGACGGCGCGCGGGGGCCGGCGGCTTCTTGCCGCCGAAGCCGGGCTCCGCATCGTCGCGCCATGCCGGTGCGACGGGTGGCTCCGGCACAGGTTGCACGGGCTGCACGTCCGGCTCATGAACCGGCCCGATGAACGGCTCCGCGCGATCGTCGACCGGATCGAACGGCGCAACGGGCGGCTCGCCGAGCGGCGCATCGGCGCCGGCTTGGGCGGAGTTCGCGGCGTCGGCATGCGGCGCGCCCACGCGGATGAACTGCTTCGGGCGCCCCGCTTCCCCGGGCAGCGCCGACGGCTCGTTCGCGGCATCGGCTGGCGCCGGCTCGGTGCGCGGCGGCGGAGGGCGATTCTGTCCCGCGGCCCCCGCGAACGCGGGAGCATCGCCGTAGACCGTGCGTTCGCTATCCGCGCCGGATCTGGAACCTGCCGGCAGAGACGGTGCATCGGCGTGGTTTGCCGGCGCGGCTGCTCCGAGTTCGAGGTTGCGCGGTGCGAATGGCCGCGGCTTCAGGGGGGCGTCGGGCAGGGCGGTAACGTGCACCGGCACATCGGGAGCAGGGCCGCCGCCGGAACTGGTCGTCGGGCCGACGGCGACATCGTCGTCGATGATCGCGGCATGCTGGGCGACAGCTGCCGCAGCCGGCTCATCGGGAAGCTCGAAGCGATGATGCGCGGCATCGAAAACTTCCTGGCAGTGTCCGCAGCGCACGCGGCCGTCGTGCGGCGCGAGCAGGTGCGGGTCCAGCTTGAACACGGTTTCGCAGTGAGGGCAGCGGGTTGCCAGCGCCATATAGAAAGTGCCGTTGGCCTGACGGCCTGATCGTGGAGGATGGCGCTATTCTAAAGGCTTTCGCGCCGCGTTCCCGCGAGGCATACCCAGCCTTCGTGCTCACGCCAGACGCCAATGTCGATCCATTTGGCATAGACCGCCGCCACTTCGTCGGCCTGTCGCGCGAGCACGCCCGACAGCGCGATTCTGCCGCCCGGCTTCACCTTCGCGGCGAGCATCGACGCCATCAGTTTGAGCGGATTCGAGAGGATGTTCGCGACGACGATATCGAAATCGCCGGCGGGGCACGCGTCGGGCAAACCGTAGGTCACGTCCGCGCGATTGCGCTCGCTGTTCTGACGCGCCGACTCGACCGCCTGAGGATCGATGTCGATGCCGACGACCGGGTCGGCACCACACTTCTTCGCGAGGATCGCGAGGATGCCGGAGCCGCAGCCGTAATCGAGCAGCGATTGCCCCGGCTGCACGGACTGCTCCAGCCATTCCATGCACAGCCGCGTGGTCGGATGGCTGCCGGTGCCGAACGCGAGGCCCGGATCGAGTTCGAGCACGAGCGCGTTCGGATCGGGCGCGTCGTGCCACGAGGGCACGACCCAGATGCGTTCGCCGATGGAAATCGGATCGAATTGCGCCTGCGTGAGACGCACCCAATCCTGCTCCTCGACGTCGCGCACAGTGAAAGACGGCGCCGCCGCGAGGCCGATCTCGTTCGCCGCCGCGGCGAGCAGCACGTCGGGATCGGCGTCCTCGGCGAGCAGCGCGACGACGCGCGAGCGGTTCCACGCACTCTTCTCGGGCACGAGTCCCGGCTCGCCGAAGAGCGGCTGCTCGTCGGGCGTGTCGGCGTCGGCATCCTCGACGGACACCGACAGCGCGCCGACTTCAAGCAGCGCGTCGGACAGCGCTTCCGCGTGCTCGCGATCCAGCTCGGCGATCAATTCCCGGTAACTCATGCTCGTGTCTCTCAGGACTCTTCGGCGACTGCCGCCTGACGCGCGGCCAGCTTGTTCTCGAGATAGTGGATGCTCGTGCCGCCTTCGACGAACTTGGCGTCGATCATCAGCTCGCGATGCAGCGGGATGTTGGTCGAGATGCCCTCCACGACCATTTCCGACAGCGCGATGCGCATGCGGTTGATCGCCTGCTCGCGCGTCGCGCCGTACGCGATCAGCTTGCCGATCATCGAATCGTAGTTCGGCGGAACGAAGTAGTTGGCGTACGCGTGCGAATCGACGCGGATGCCCGGGCCGCCCGGCGTATGCCACGACGTGATGCGTCCCGGCGACGGCGTGAACTTGAACGGATCTTCCGCGTTGATGCGGCATTCGATCGCGTGGCCGCGGAACTGAATGTCCTTCTGGCGGATCGACAGCTTTTCGCCCGCGGCGATGCGGATCTGTTCCTGCACGATATCGACGCCCGTGATGAGTTCCGTCACCGGGTGCTCGACCTGAACGCGCGTGTTCATCTCGATGAAGTAGAACTCGTTGTTCTCGTAAAGGAACTCGAAGGTGCCAGCGCCGAGATAGCCCATCTTCTTGCAGGCGTCGGAGCAGCGGTCGCCGATGCGCTCGATCAGACGCCGCGCGATGCCCGGCGCCGGCGCCTCCTCGATCACCTTCTGGTGACGGCGCTGCATCGAGCAATCACGCTCGCCGAGCCAGATCGAGTTACGGAAGGAATCCGACAGCACCTGAATCTCGATGTGCCGCGGGTTCTCGAGGAACTTCTCCATGTAGACCTGCGGGTTGCCGAAGGCGCGGCCCGCTTCCTCGCGCGTCATGTTGACCGCGTTGACGAGCGCCGCTTCCGTGTGCACCACGCGCATCCCGCGCCCGCCGCCGCCGCCCGCCGCCTTGATGATGACAGGGTAGCCGATCGTGCGCGCAATCTTCACGATCTCGCGCGGATCGTCCGGCAACGCGCCCTCGGAACCCGGCACGCACGGCACGCCGGTCTTGATCATCGTTTGCTTCGCGGTGACCTTGTCACCCATCAGGCGGATGGTCTCGGGACGCGGACCGATGAATGTGAAGCCCGATTGCTCGACGCGCTCGGCGAAATCGGCGTTTTCGGAGAGGAAGCCATAGCCGGGGTGGATGGCTTCGGCGTCGGTGACTTCAGCCGCGCTGATGAGCGCCGGCATATTCAGATAGGAGAGATTGGAAGGCGCTGGCCCGATGCACACGGCTTCGTCGGCCAGCTTGACGTACTTCGCTTCCTTGTCGGCCTCCGAGTAGACGACGACTGTCTTGACGCCCAGCTCGCGGCACGCGCGCTGGATGCGAAGCGCGATTTCGCCGCGGTTCGCAATGAGAATTTTTTCAAACATAGTGGGTCGGCTCATCAACGGGCTCGCGCGAGCGGCCCTCGGGGATCCAATCGGCGAAGCGCTTCTCGACGGATCGATGTCGCTTAAGCGCCGGCGCGGTAAGCCGGGGGGCCGATGCAATTCGCATCCGCCGCCTGGCCCGATGCGCCTTTAGTCGCCGATCACGAAGAGCGGCTGGCCGTATTCGACCGCCTGTCCGTTTTCGACGAGGATTTCCTTCACGACGCCGGCCTTATCCGATTCGATTTCGTTCAAGAGCTTCATCGCTTCGATGATGCAGAGCGTCTGGCCTTCCTTCACCGTATCGCCGACCTGAATGAACGGGTCCGCGCCCGGCGACGGCGCGCGGTAGAACGAGCCGACCATCGGCGAGGTCACGATATGACCTTGCGGCGCGGCTGCGGCTGGCGCTGCTGCTGCCGGCGCGCCTGCTTCGCCCGCGCCGGCGAATTGCGGCGCGGCCGGCGCCTGCACCTGCGGCGCGTACTGTTGCGGCGCCTGCATGTAAACGGGCGCGGCGTTCTTGACGATGCGAACCTTGCCTTCGCCTTCCGTCACTTCCAGTTCCGAGATGCCGGATTCCGAGACGAGGTCGATCAGCGTTTTCAGTTTACGAAGGTCCATCGAAAAATCCCCTTTCAATACTTGGAGACCGGGGTTGCCCGGTGCTTGACTTGATTTGTGGGTGTTCTGACTGCTCAGCCGCGCGTTGGCGCGGCCGGCAGGCCGACGCGCACGCGCACGTTGCGCACGCCGGCGGCGGAATCGGTCGGCACACCGACGGCGTGCGTGTCGAACGCGCCGGCGTGGTCGCTTTGAAGCGCGCGCCCGAACCGGCTGCGCATGAGGACTGCGGATGCGCCGCCGAAGCCGTCATCGTTTTCAAAGATGTCGGACACGGCAGCGAGGTGGCCACGTGGCACCGGCAGAGTTGTCATAGTCGCTTCGGGTTGTGCGGAATTCGGCGCACTTTAGCGCCGTTTAGAGAATTTTGTCTAGTTTTACCGTGCAGACCACTTCGAAACTATGGGACAAATTACCGCTCCGCGCTGCGCGATATGCCGAATTTCATGCAATATCGCCGTACTGTACCTTAACTCGCAGCTTACTTAGCGCAAGCCGCTGCTTACGAACGGCGAATTTTTACAGGCTGTCGAGCGTGTGCTTCAATTCTGCAACGTCGATTTCGCCCAATTTTGTCGAGCGGACCTGTCCCTTGGCGTCGATCACGACGGTGAACGGCAAGCCACCCGCGCTGTTGCCGAAGCTACGCGCAAGATCCGCGCCGCCGAAGCCGGTGACATACACAGGGTAGCCAACGGGAACCTTCTGAAGGAAATCATTGACATTCTTTTCGCTATCGACGCCAAGTCCGATGAACGTGACGCCTTTCTTCGCATAGTCGCGCTGCATGGCGGAGAGCGTCGGCATTTCCTTCACGCAGGGTCCGCACCAGGACGCCCAGAAATTGACGACGACCGGCTTGCCCTTGAACGAGGCGAGCGGCGCGGCGGTGCCCGACGCACCCGGCGGCGTCGCCTTCCATAGCTGGTCGACGGCGTTGCCGTTCGGCTGGGGCGCGGCGACGGTATCGCCGCCGGTGAACATGTGACCCGCGTAAAAGCCGCCGACGGTCGCGGCGACCGCGACCACGAGGGCCGCCAGAATGCGTGTGCTTTTCATGAGTGTCCAGAAGAAAGATCAGCCGCCGATTTCCAGCGGCGGGACATCGGGGTGATCGAGCAGTGTGCGCACGGCCGCCGAGTTCGCGCGGGCGAGGCGACCGCGACCGTCCGCGCGCACGGCGCCGCGGAGATCGTCGGCGCCGTAAAGCGCGATGTGAACGCCGATCGGCTCCTCATTGCGCACCCGATGCAGAAAACTCAGCGTCTCGACATAGCCGCGCCCGGCGAAGTGCCGCGTCTCCGAGACGTCGTATTGCACGTTCGCATTCAGCAGATAGATCGCGACTTCTTTCGGATTGTCGCAAAAGCATTGCAGATGGACATCCGAATGCTCGCCCGCCGTGCCGTTGAGCACCGCGCCCGTCAGATACGGATCGAAGGGCTTCAGGCGTTCCATCCATTCGAGCGCGACTTCGCGCATGCGCCGCAGCACGAGCGGTTGACTGTCGCTTTGGAAAATCGCCTGATATTCGCGGATTTCCTCTTCGATCTGATCGTTATCGGGCAGAAATTCCCCGCCGATCTTCGCCTCGCCGACGACCTGCCGCGCGGCCTTGCGCTTGGCGGTGGAGTAGTCGAGGCCGTCTTCGGCGATCATTCTCGCGGCGGCAATCGCGATTTCCTCGCGTACCCGCTGCGGATCGAAATGTGATTTGCGAATCATGCCGGAATGATACTAGATAAGCTAAAACAGCCCTTTTGCGGACACCCTGCGAGACACGTGCGCCAGCGAAAGAGCGCCTGGCGTGCTCGGTTACAATATGCGCCTTCAGGCGCCTTTCTGCACGGGTTTGCCCCCGGATTCACACGTACGGCGCCGTTCCTGTTTTTTTGCATCTCAATCGCCCGCGCGGCGCGACACGGTTTATGCACATCCACATCCTCGGCATCTGCGGTACCTTCATGGGCGGGCTCGCGGTTCTGGCGCGTGAGGCGGGCCACAAGGTCACCGGCTGCGACGCGGGCGTCTACCCGCCGATGAGCACGCAGCTCGAAGCGCAGGGCATCGAGTTGATCGAAGGTTACGGCGTCGAGCAACTCGCGCTCGAACCGGATCTGTTCGTCATCGGTAACGTAGTGACGCGCGGCAATCCGCTGATGGAGGCCATTCTCGATCGCGGCCTGCCGTACACGTCCGGCCCGCAGTGGCTCGGCGAGCACGTGCTGAACGGCAAATGGGTGCTCGCCGTCGCGGGCACGCACGGCAAGACCACGACGAGCTCCATGCTCGCGTGGCTGCTCGAAGACGCGGGCATGAACCCCGGCTTTCTCATCGGCGGCGTGCCGCTCAACTTCGGCATCTCGGCGCGTCTGACCGATTCGAGCTTCTTCGTCATCGAAGCCGACGAATACGACACCGCGTTTTTCGACAAGCGCTCGAAGTTCGTCCACTATCGCCCGCGCACGGCGGTGCTCAACAACCTCGAATTCGATCACGCCGATATCTTTCCCGATCTCGCCGCCATCGAAACGCAATTCCATCATCTCGTTCGCACGGTGCCCGGCGTCGGCCGCATCGTCACGAACGGGCGTGAGGCCGCGCTCGAGCGCGTGCTCACGCGCGGCTGCTGGTCCGGCGTGGAGCGCTTCGGCGTCGAAGGCGGCTGGCAGGCGCTGCCCGCCGAAAAGGGCGCACCCGTCGACGAGCGGTTCGCCGTGTACTGGGAGGGCGAGCGTCAGGGCATCGTCGACTGGCAGGTGCAGGGCGAGCACAACCGCATGAACGCGCTCGCGGCGATCGCGGCAGCGCGCTCGGTCGGCGTGCCGGCGGCGCACTCGGTCAAGTCGCTTGCGAGCTTCCGCAACGTCAAGCGGCGCATGGAAGTGAAGGGCAGCGTGGACGGCGTCACCGTCTACGACGACTTCGCGCATCATCCGACCGCGATCGAAACCACGGTCGCGGGATTGAGGACACGAATCGGCGATGCGCGCATCCTCGCCGTGCTGGAGCCGCGCTCCAACACAATGAAGCTCGGCACCATGAAAGCGCAATTGCCCGCGAGCCTCGCGAGCGCGGATCTGGTGTTCGGCTACGGCGCGCGCGAAGGCCGCGACAAGCTCGGCTGGGATCTCGCCGAGGCGCTGTCTCCGCTCGGCGACAAGGCGCGGGCGTTCAACGAGATCGAACCTTTGGTGAAGGCGGTCACGGCCGCCGCGCGCCCCGGCGACCACGTGCTCGTGATGAGCAACGGCGGCTTCGGCGGCGTCCATCAGAAACTGCTCGACGCGCTCTCGGCGCGCGGCGCGGGAGGACACGCGTGATTCTCTATCTGCACGGCTTTCGCTCGTCTCCCCAATCGTTCAAGGCGCGCGTGATGCAGGCGCGTCTCGCGGAACTCGGGCGGCTCGGCGAATGGCGGTGCCCGACGCTGCCGGTGTCGCCGTTCGACGCCGTCGCGCTGGCGGAATCGCTCGCCGTGGGCGAGAAGATGGCCGACGTGACCGTCGTCGGCAGTTCGCTCGGCGGCTATTACGCGACGTATCTTGCGCAAAAGCACGGCTGGCGTGCCGTGCTGCTCAATCCCGCCGTGATGCCCGATCGCGATCTGAGCCGCTATCTCGGCGAACAGCCGTTGTGGCACGGCGACGGCAGCATCACCGTATTGCCGCGCCATCTCGACGAATTGCGCGCGCTCGCGATCGATTCGATCACGCGGCCCGAGCGCTACTATCTGATCGCGGCGACGGGCGACGAAGTGCTCGACTACCGCACGATGCTTGACCACTATCCCGGCGTGCGAACCACGCTGATTCAGGGCGGCGATCACGCGATCAGCGACTTTCCGGCCTATCTCGCCGATGTCATCGCGTTTTGCGATCAGGCGCCGCCACCGCTCGTCGCGCCGGCGGCGGCGTGACAGCGGCGTCACAATAATTCACCTACCGGCGCAAACGACGCGGCCCGGTCCACCGTTTTACGAGAGTATTGAGTGAACGTTTTCTTCGAGGAATCGGGTAGTTTCAAGGCCGGATCGGTGTTGTCCAAACAGGGCGACGCGTTCCAGGTCGAGCTGCCGGGCGGGCGGCGCGCCAAGGTGCGCGCGAAAGACGTGCTGATCGAGTTCGACAAACCCGCGGCCGGCGACCTGATGCAGGAAGCCGACGCCATCGCGCAGGAGATCGATCTCGACTTCCTTTGGGAATGTGCGCCCGACGAAGAATTTCCGTTCGCCGCACTCGGCGCGGATTACTTCGGCGACAAATTCGGTCCCACGGAACGCGCGGCGCTCGTCCTGCGCATGCACGGCGCGCCGGTCTATTTCCGGCGCAAGGGGCGCGGCCAGTATCAGCGCGCGCCGCAGGAACAACTGCAGATGGCGCTCGCGTCGCTCGAGCGCAAGCGTCAGCAGGCGCTCGTGCAGCAAGGTTACGAAGACGACCTGAAGGCGGGCAAGCTGCCCGACGCACTGAAAGACAAGGCGCTCGGCCTGCTCACCAAGCCCGACAAGAATTCCATCGAGTACAAGGCGCTCGAAGCGGCGGCGGCTGCGCGCGGCATTTCTCAGGCGCGGCTGATGCTCGAATGCGGCGGCATCGCGTCGCCGCGCGCGTTGCATGAAGCGCGCTTTCTGTCGGAATACTTCCCGCATGGCACAGGCTTTCCGTCGGTGCAGCCGGGCCCGTTGCCCGAGGACTTGCCCGAAGCGGATGTCGAGGCCTTCTCCATCGACGACGTCACCACGACCGAAATCGACGACGCCTTCTCCGTCCAGCATCTCTCCGATGGACGCGTACGCGTGGGCATTCACATCGCGGCGCCGGCGCTCGGCATCGCGCGCGGCGACACGATCGATGCGATCGCGCGCGGACGTCTGTCCACGGTCTACATGCCCGGCGACAAGATCACGATGCTGCCGGACAACGTCGTCGACGTGTTCACGCTCGGCGAAGGCGGGCTGCGCCCGGCGCTGTCGCTGTACATCATCGTGAACCGCGAGACGCAGGACATCGTCGCGACGGAAACCCGCGCCGAGCGCGTGTTCGTGAAGAGCAACCTGCGCCACAACCATCTCGACGCGTTCGTCACCGAGGAAAGCCTCGCCGCAGGCACGGGCGATTACGCGCACAAAGACGACATCGCCGTGTTGTGGCCGCTCGCGCAGGCGCTCTTCGAAAAGCGTCAGCAGGCGCGCGCGAGCTACGGTCTCAAGCGCGAAGTGCAGCGCAACAACGACTTCAACTTTTATGTCGATGGCGAGCACATCACGATCACACCTCGCCGTCGTGGTTCGCCGCTCGATCTGATCGTCGCGGAACTCGCGATTCTCGCGAATTCGTCGTGGGGCGCATTCCTCGACGATCACGGCGTGCCGGGCATCTACCGCTCGCAGCGCGGTTTCGGCGGTCCGGGCCCGAAGCGCACGCGTATGCAGACGACGCCCGCGCCGCACGAAGGGCTGGGCGTTGCGCAATATGCGTGGAGCACGTCGCCGCTGCGCCGCTACGTCGATCTCGTCAATCAATGGCAACTGCTCGCGTGCGTGCAGCATGGCGTGACGGCCAAGCTCGCCGCGCCGTTCAAGCCGAAGGACGCGGATCTCTTCGCCGTCGTGCAGGGATTCGACGACACGTACACCGCATATGCCGATCATCAGCGCCGCATGGAGTACTTCTGGTGCCTGCGCTGGCTGAAGCAGGAGAACAGGAAGCAGGTTCCGGCGTCGGTCATCAAGGACGATCTCGTCCGGCTCGAAGAAATTCCGCTGATCCTGCACGTGCCGGGCCTCGGCGTGCATGCGCGCGGCACGCGCGTGATGCTGGAAGTTGTGTCGATCGATGAACTGACCGTCGAAGCGTCCTGCCGTCTGCTGCACGTCATCGATGCGCCGTCCGCAAGCGCGCCGGTCGAGGAAGACGAAGCCGACGAGGACATCATCGAGACCGAAGATCTCTCGGCGGAAAGCGAGGCGGAAGCGCAGGCGGAAGCCTCGGCGGAGCAGCCCCAACCGGAAGCGCCGGACAACGCGCAGGAGCCGACGCCATGAAAGACCGATACGCGGTGATCGGCAATCCGATCGAGCACAGCAAATCGCCGTGGATTCACGCGAAGTTCGCCGAGCAGACCGGCGAGCCCATCGAGTACGGGCGCATTCTCGGGCCGCTCAATGGCTTCGAGCATGAAGTGAAGAAGTTCGTCGCGTCGGGCGGGCGCGGCATGAACGTCACGGTGCCGTTCAAGCTCGAAGCGCACGCGCTCGCGGATGCGCTGTCCCCGCGCGCGGCGGCGGCGGGCGCGGTGAACACGCTGTCCTTCGGGTCAGATGGCGTGCGGGGCGACAACACCGACGGCATCGGCCTCGTGCGTGACATCGAGGTGAATCTCGGCGTAAGTCTCAGAGGCGCGCGCATTTTGCTGCTCGGCGCGGGCGGCGCGGCGCGCGGCGTCGTGCTGCCGATCTTCGATCGCGCGCCGGCGGCGCTCACCATCGTCAATCGCACGGCGGCGAAGGCGCATCGGCTCGTCGACCAGTTCGCGCCGAACGCCGCCGAATGCGGCGTGCGCTTCTCGGGCGGCGGCGCAGACAGCGCGGAAGCGGGCCGCTACGACGTCATCGTCAACGCGACGGCGGGCAGCCTCGACGCCGCGTTACCCGATTGCGACGACAGCGCATTCGGCGCGGGCACGCTTGCCTACGACATGATGTACGGCGCGCAACCGACCGTTTTCATGCGGCACGCGTCGAAGCTCGGCGCGCGCGCATCGGATGGTCTCGGCATGCTGGTCGAGCAGGCGGCTGAATCGTTCTTCATCTGGCGTGGCATGCGCCCGGACGGCGGCGCCGTGCTGCGCGAATTGCGCCAGATGCTGGCCGCCAAAGCCTGATGACCACCGCGCCGATCGGGACGCGCGCGCCACGTGCGCACAAAGCGGTGCGGCTCGGCCCGGCACGCTGGATCATGTACGGCGTGTCGGTACTCGGCATCGCATTCATCGCGACGCAGCTCTACTTTTTCGCGCAGATCGGCATCTGGACGGTCGTGAATCCGGGCCCAACGGCCTTCATGCGTGCCGATGCGTGGACGCTCGCGAAGACGCATCCCGGCGTGTCGCTGCAGCGCGCATGGGTGCCGTACGACCAGATTTCGCGCAACCTGAAGCGCGCGATCATCGCGTCGGAAGACGCCAACTTCGTCAACAACAACGGCTACGAAACCGACGCCATTCTTCAGGCCTGGGAGAAGAACAAGGCGCGCGGGAAGATCGTCGCGGGCGGTTCGACCATTTCGCAGCAGCTCGCGCGCAATCTCTTTCTGTCGCGCGAGAAGAGCTACGTTCGCAAGGCGCAGGAGCTCGTGATCACGTGGATGCTCGAGTTCTGGATGGACAAGGAACGCATCTTCGAGATCTATCTGAATTCGGTCGAGTGGGGCAACGGTGTCTACGGTGCGCAAGCGGCAGCGCAGTATTACTACAAGACATCGGCGGCGAATCTGACCGCCTGGCAAAGCGCGCGGCTCGCCGTGATGCTGCCGCGGCCCAAGTATTTCGACGATCATCGCAACGCGCCGTATCTGTCGCAGCGTTCACGCGTCATCGCGCGGCGGATGGGTGCGGCGGAGCTGCCGCAGTGAAATTTAGTTTGCGAAACTAAACAATGCAAAGCCCTGATTTATCAGGGCTTTTTTGTTTTCGGGTCGCTGTCGGCTGTCAGTTATGATCCCATTATGTGAGCATGACGATCACATATTGAATAGTTCGAAGCGGCAGAACTACAATCCGACCACAGCCTGAACGGCATATGCGTGCGACGACCGAAAAAACGTAGCGGCGCGCACGACCAGAACAACGGAGACACGTCATGCACCCGATCGCTCGCCTGCGCTCGCTGGCCTCTTCACACGATTTACACGATTCGCACGCTTCGCACGCTTCGCACCATTCGCACGCTCGTGCGGCAACGCTCGCCGCGGCGCCTGCGAGCGACGCACGACACGCATCGTGATCGACGAGAGACCTGCGCCATGACCAAATTCCAGAACCCGGAAACCGACGCCGCCCAAGCGCAATCCGCGCACGCGAGCGGCCCGAGCGTGAAGCGCAACGGCGCGAGCGGGGCGAAGCACATGCCCGATCCCGACGCGATCGCGTTGCCGAGCGCGCTCGTGGACGTCACGCCGCAGCAGGCCGGCACCCAGACGCTTCTGCGCGGCCTCGCGATTCTCGAAGCCGCCGCGAATGGCGCGCGCGATCTGCGCGCGTTCGGCGCGGCGCTCGGCACGACGCGCAGCACGACCCATCGGCTCGTCAGCTCGCTCGTGCAGGCGCGCTATCTGCGCCAGGTGCAGGGCGGTTATCTGCTCGGGCCGAAGCTCATCGAACTGGGCACGATCGCGCTCGAACAGATGCCGCTCACGGCGGTCGCGCGCCCGCATCTGCAGGCGCTCGCGGAACACACGCACGACACGATTCACCTCGGCGTGCGCGATGGCGACGACGTCCTCTACATCGACAAGATTCCGGGCACGCGCGGCCTGGAGATGCGCTCGCGCGTCGGGCATCGCATGCCGCTCGCGTCGACGGGCATCGGCAAGGCAATGATGCTCGACCTCGAAGCGAACGCGTGGAAGAAGCTGCTCGAAGCGTCGCATCGCGTGCTCGCGAAAACGAGTTTCAAGCCCGACAACCGGCCCGATTTCGACACCTTCCAGCAGCGCATGACGCGCTATTCGCAAGGCGGCTTCACGTTCGATCTGGAAGAGAACGAGGCTTCGATACGCTGCGTTGCCGCGCCGGTGCGCGATGCGTCCGGCGCGATCGTCGCGGCGTTGTCGGTGGCGAGCACGATTCCCTATATGCCGCATGAGCGCATGGAAGAACTGATTCCGGTCGTGCAGCGCGAAGCGCGCGCGATTTCCGAGGAACTCGGCTGGCGTGCCCCGCAGGCAGCGCGCAGGATCAAGCGATGAACGCACCTGTTCGCACGCCCACGCTCATCGCGCTCGACTGGGGCACGACGTCGCTGCGCGCCTATCTGGTAGGCGCCGACGGCACCGCGCTTGACACGCGCGCGTCGTCGGCCGGCATCATGAATCTGCCCGCGGGCGGCTTCGATCAGGCGTTCGAGGAAACCTGCGGCGCGTGGCTCGATGCGCATGGGCCGCTCGATGCGCCGTTGCCCGTCATTGCGGCGGGCATGGTCGGCAGCGCGCAGGGCTGGGTGGAAGCGCCGTACGTCGAAACGCCCGCCGGGGCCGATGCGCTCGTCGCGGGCATCGTCACGGTGAAGACGTCGCGCGGCGTCGTGGTGCATGTCGTGCCCGGCGTGCTGGAGCGCGGCGTGTTGCCCAACGTGATGCGCGGCGAGGAAACGCAGATTTTCGGCGCGCTGGCGAGCGAGCCGTCGCTCGGAACATCGGGCGGCGCGCTGATCGGACTGCCGGGCACGCATGCGAAATGGGCGTTCGTGAGCGATGAGCGCATCGAGCGCTTCTACACGTTCATGACGGGCGAGACCTTCAGCGTGCTGCGTGATCACACGATTCTCGGCCGCACGATGCATCCGAGCGCGACGCACGACGAACAGGCGTTCGTGCGCGGCGTCGATACGGCGCGCGATGCCGGCGATGCAGGCATGCTCGCGACGATCTTCACCACGCGCACGCTTGGCCTCACCGGTCAGCTGACGGGCGAGCAGCAGCCGGATTATCTGTCGGGGCTGTTGATCGGCCACGAACTGCGCGGCCTGAGCGAAGTGCTCACGCGCGAAGGTTCCTCGCTCGCGGGAAAAACGTTGCGCCTGATCGGCAGCGACGCGCTCTGCGACCGCTATCGCGTCGCGCTTTCGCGCTTAGGTTGCCATGACGCGCCAATCGTCGCGCAGGCCACCGAGCACGGCCTTTATCGAATTGCAGTGCTTGCCGGCCTCGTCGCCGCGCCTGTGCGCACGGCCTGAAAAGGAGTCAACACGATGCAGCCATCCATCAATTTGCCCGCGCCCTATGGCATGCACGCCGGTCTCGCGAAGGCGTTCGCCTCGTGCCCGCTGATCGCGATCCTGCGCGGCGTGACGCCGGCCGATGCCGCCGAACACGCCCGCGCGCTGTACGAAGCCGGCTTTCGCATCGTCGAAGTACCGCTCAATTCGCCCCAGCCGTTCGACAGCATCGCGGCGATCCGCCAGGCGCTGCCCGCCGATGCGATCGTCGGTGCGGGAACGGTGCTGCATCCGAGTTATGTCGACAGCGTGAAGGCCGCGGGCGGCGAACTCGTCGTGATGCCGCACAGCGACGCCGATGTCGTTCGCGCCGCGAAGGCGCAAGGTCTCGCGTGCGCGCCGGGCGTCGCGACGCCGAACGAGGCGTTTCTCGCGCTGAAGAACGGCGCCGACGTGCTGAAGATGTTCCCCGCCGAGCAGCTCGGCCCGGCCGTCGCGAAGGCATGGCGCGCGGTGATCGCGCAGGAAGTGCCGCTCGTGCCGGTCGGCGGCATAACGCCCGACAACATGGGCCCGTTCCTGAGCGCGGGCGCGAACGGCTTCGGCCTAGGCTCTGCGCTGTACAAGCCGGGCCAGAGCACGGAGGCGACGGCATCGCACGCAAAGGCATTCATCGACGGACTCGCGAAAGCGCGGGGCGACATCAAATGAACCGGCTCGCCGGCAAAGTGACGATGGTCACGGGCGCGGGACGCGGCATCGGTGCGGCGATCGCGCTGGCGTTCGCGCGCGAGGGCGCGTCGGTGGCGCTGGCGGAACTGGATATCGACACGGCGCGCGCGACGGCCGAGCGCATTGCGTCGGAAGTGAGCGGCGCGCGCGTGCTCGCGGTGCAGACGGACGTGACGCAGAGCGCGCAGGTGAAAGAGGCCGTCGCGCACATCGAGGCTTCCCTGGGTCCGCTCGACGTGCTCGTGAACAACGCCGGCATCAACGTGTTTTGCGATCCGCTCACGATGACCGACGACGACTGGCGCCGCTGCTTCGCCGTCGATCTCGACGGCGTGTGGAACGGGTGCCGGGCCGTGTTGCCGGGCATGGTCGGGCGCGGGCGGGGCAGCATCGTGAATATCGCGTCGACGCACGCTTTCAAGATCATTCCCGGCTGCTTTCCGTATCCGGTGGCAAAGCACGGCGTGATCGGACTGACGCGCGCGCTCGGCATCGAATACGCGCCGAACAACGTGCGCGTGAATGCGATCGCGCCGGGATACATCGAAACGCAATTGACGCTGGATTGGTGGGATTCGCAAGCCGATCCGAAGGCCGCGCGCCAGGCGACGCTCGATCTTCAGCCGATGAAGCGCATCGGCCAGCCGCACGAAGTCGCGATGACGGCGGTGTTTCTCGCATCGGACGAGGCGCCGTTCATCAACGCGAGCTGCATCACCGTGGATGGCGGCCGTTCCGCGCTGTACCACGACTGAACAACGAACCACCGAAGAATGACGCACTGGCCGCGGTGCGGCATCACGACAGAAAACAACGCGGCCACACACCTTCGTTAGCGCCCGTGCGCGGGCATTGTTCGACATCGGAAGAAGTCGGGAGACAAAAAATGAAACGCAGACTGTTCCTCACGCTGATCGCCGCCGCCACGGCAACGAGCGCGTCCATGATCGCGGCGCCCGTCGCCCAGGCCGCCGACGACGTCAAGATCGGCTTCCTCGTGAAGCAGCCGGAAGAACCGTGGTTCCAGGACGAGTGGAAATTCGCGGAAATCGCCGCGAAGGAGAAGGGCTTCACGCTCGTGAAGATCGGCGCGCCGTCGGGTGAAAAGGTGATGAGCGCGATCGACAACCTCGCGGCGCAGAAGGCGCAGGGCTTCATCATCTGCACGCCGGACGTGAAGCTCGGGCCGGGCATCGTCGCGAAGGCGAAGGCAGACAAGCTCAAGATGATGACGGTCGATGACCGCCTCGTCGACGGCTCGGGCAAGCCGATCGAATCCGTGCCGCACATGGGCATTTCGGCCTACAACATCGGCAAGCAGGTGGGCGACGGCATCGCCGCGGAAATCAAGAAGCGCGGCTGGGACATGAAGGACGTCGGCGCGATCGACGTGACCTACGAGCAGTTGCCGACCGCGCATGACCGCACGAGCGGCGCAACCGACGCGCTCGTCGCCGCCGGCTTCCCGAAGGCGAACATCGTCGCCGCGCCGCAAGCGAAGACCGACACCGAGAACGCGTTCAATGCCGCGAACATCGCGCTCACGAAGAACCCGCAGTTCAAGCACTGGGTCGCCTACGGCCTGAACGACGAAGCCGTGCTCGGCGCCGTGCGCGCCGCGGAAGGCCGCGGCTTCAAGGCGGACAACATGATCGGCATCGGCATCGGCGGTTCGGACTCGGCGTTGAACGAGTTCAAGAAGCCGAATCCGACGGGCTTCTACGGCACCGTCATCATCAGCCCGAAGCGCCACGGCGAAGAAACGTCCGAGCTGATGTACGCGTGGATCAAGGACGGCAAGGCGCCGCCGCCGCTCACGCTCACGACCGGCATGCTGGCGACGCGTGAAAACGTGGCGTCGGTGCGTCAGCAGATGGGCCTGGCATCGAACTAAGTCATTGGATGAGGGCGGGCCGCGTGCTTTTGCGCGGCCCGCTCGAAGCATAAGGAGGCGATGTGTCAGCGACGCTGCGTTTTGACAATATCGGCAAGGTGTTTCCAGGCGTGCGCGCGCTCGATGGCGTGTCGTTCGACGTCAACGCCGGCGAAGTTCACGGCTTGATGGGCGAGAACGGCGCGGGCAAGTCGACCTTGCTCAAGATTCTCGGCGGCGAGTATCAGCCCGATTCGGGGCGCGTGCTCATCGACGACAAGGAAGTGCATTTCGCGAGCGCGGCGGCTTCGATCGCGTCGGGCATCGCGGTGATTCATCAGGAATTGCAGTACGTGCCGGACCTGACCGTGGCCGAGAACCTGCTGCTCGGCGCGCTGCCGAACCGGCTTGGCTGGGTCGACAAGCGTGCGGCGAAAGCGCACGTGCGCGAGCGGCTCACGGCGATGGGCGTCGATCTCGACCCGAACGCGAAGCTGCGCAAGCTCTCGATCGCGCAGCGGCAGATGGTCGAAATCTGCAAGGCGCTGTTGCGCAACGCGCGCGTGATCGCGCTGGACGAACCGACGAGTTCGCTGTCGCATCGCGAGACGGAAGTGCTCTTCAAGCTCGTGCGCGATCTCAAGGCCGACAATCGCGCGTTGATTTACATCTCGCATCGCATGGACGAGATCTACGAGCTGTGCGATGCGTGCACGATTTTCCGCGACGGCCGCAAGATCGCGTCGCATCTGTCGCTGGCGGAAGCGCCGCGCGAGACGCTCGTGCAGGAAATGGTCGGCCGCGAAATCAGCGATATCTATAACTATCGCGCGCGGCCGCTGGGCGAGGTGCGCTTCTCAGTGAAGGACGTGCAGGGCGACGCGTTGAGCGCGCCCGCGAACTTCGAGGTGAAGCGCGGTGAGATCGTCGGTTTCTTCGGCCTGGTCGGTGCGGGCCGCAGCGAACTGATGCATCTCGTCTACGGCGCGGACAAGAAGAAAGGCGGCACGATCACGCTCGACGGCGAGGCAATCCGCGTGCGAAGCACCGGCGAGGCGATCCGCCACGGCATCGTGCTGTGTCCGGAAGATCGGAAGGAAGAAGGCATCGTCGCGATGGCGACGGTCGCGGAGAACATCAACATCTCGTGCCGCCGTCACTATCTGCGTGGCGGGCTGTTTCTCGATCGCAAGAAGGAAGCGCAGACGGCCGAACGCTTCATTCAGCTTCTGAAGATCAAGACGCCGAGCCGCAAGCAGCGCATCCGCTTCCTGTCGGGCGGCAATCAGCAGAAGGCGATTCTTTCGCGCTGGCTCGCGGAGCCGGATCTGAAGGTCGTGATTCTCGACGAACCGACGCGCGGCATCGACGTCGGCGCGAAGCATGAAATCTATAACGTGATCTATCAGCTCGCCGAGCGCGGCTGCGCGATCGTGATGATTTCGTCGGAGTTGCCGGAAGTGCTCGGCGTGTCCGACCGGATCGTCGTGATGCGGCAGGGGCGGATCGCGGGCGAATTGCCGCGCGGTGAGGCAAGCGAACAGGCGGTGCTGGGTCTCGCGCTGCCGCAGTCGGACACCGTCGCGCAGGCTGCGTAAGGACAAGAGGAGCGAATCATGGAAGCAAGAGAAAACATCGTGGGGCAGGCGACGGAAACCGTCGCGAATGCGCTGATCCCGCAAAAGAACGACAAACAGAAGTGGTGGCAGCAGATCACCGAGTACAGCCTGATCGTGATCTTCATCGTCATGTTCCTGACGATGTCGCTGACCGTCGATCACTTCTTCTCGATCGAGAACATGCTCGGTCTGGCGTTGTCGATCTCGCAGATCGGCATGGTCGCGTGCACGATGATGTTCTGTCTCGCGTCGCGCGACTTCGACTTGTCGGTCGGTTCGACGATCGCGTTTGCCGGCGTGCTTTGCGCGATGGTGCTCAACGCGACCGACAACACCGCGATCGCGATCGTCGCGGCGGTGGCGGCGGGCGCGGTGATCGGCTTCGTGAACGGCGCGGTGATCGCCTATCTGCGCATCAATGCGCTGATCACCACGCTCGCAACGATGGAAATCGTGCGCGGGCTCGGGTTCATCGTGTCGCATGGGCAGGCGGTCGGCGTATCGTCGGACACGTTTATCGCGCTCGGCAGCTTGTCGATGATCGGGATTTCCCTGCCTATCTGGGTGACGCTTGCGTGTTTCATCGTTTTTGGCGTATTGCTCAATCAGACTGTGTATGGACGTAATACATTGGCGATTGGCGGCAATCCGGAAGCGTCGCGGCTTGCGGGTATCAATGTCGAGCGCACGCGCGTGTGGATCTTTTTGATTCAGGGCGCGGTGACGGCGCTGGCGGGCGTCATTCTCGCTTCGCGCATCACGTCGGGGCAGCCGAATGCGGCACAGGGGTTCGAGCTGAACGTGATTTCGGCTTGCGTGCTGGGAGGAGTTTCACTGCTCGGCGGGCGGGCGACGATTTCTGGCGTCGTAATCGGGGTGCTCATCATGGGCACTGTTGAAAACGTCATGAATCTCCTGAATATCGATGCGTTTTATCAGTACCTCGTGCGAGGGGCGATTTTGCTTGCTGCCGTGTTGCTCGATCAGTTGAAGAATCGCGGCTCGCGGGATTGATGTTGGATAACGTTGGGCTTTCGCGGATCCCGTATTCGCGTTGGTTTATCAGCACTGCCCCGCACAAGGGCCGTGCAAACAGACCGACACGAAAACAGGATTCCACCGAAGCAGGCGCAAAAAAAGCGAAGGGACAACCAACATGGCACCGATCAACAAGTCACTAGCAAGATACCCAAGCCTGGAAGGCAAAACGGTCCTGATCACCGGCGGAGCGACCGGCATCGGCGAGGGTTTCGTCGAACACTTCTTCGATCAGGGCGCGAAGGTCGCCTTCTTCGACATCGACACCGACGCGGGCGAAGCGCTCGCCGACCGCCTGGGCGCAGCCCTGACAGCAACGCAGACCCGCCCGATGTTCCTGCGCGTCGACCTGACCGACATCGACGCATTGCGAAAAGGCATCGACGACGTCCGCGCCGCATTCGGCCCGATCAGCGTGCTCGTCAACAATGCCGCCAACGACAAGCGCCACGCAATCGAGGACGTCACGCCGGAGTCATACGATGCGGGCATCGCGGTCAACATCCGCCATCAGTTCTTCGCGGCTCAGGCCGTGATCGACGACATGAAGCGCCTGGGCGGCGGCTCGATCATCAATCTCGGCTCGATCAGCTGGATGCTCAAGCAAGGCAACTTCCCGGTCTACACGACGTCGAAGTCGGCGGTGCAGGGCATGACGCGCGGCCTCGCGCGCGATCTCGGCAAGTTCGGCATTCGGGTGAATACGCTCGTGCCGGGCTGGGTGATGACCGAGAAGCAAAAGCGCCTGTGGCTCGACGAGGCCGGCAAGGAAGCGATCAAGCAGGGCCAGTGCATCGGCGGGGAATTGCTGCCCGCGCATCTCGCGCGCGCGGCGCTCTTTCTCGCTTCGGACGACAGCAGCATGATTACGGCGCAAGACATCATCGTCGACGGAGGATGGGCCTGATGAACTCGATGCGCGCGCAGCTTCTGGTCGACAGCCAATGCTCGCTCGGCGAGGGCGCCACGTGGTGCGCCAAAAGCGGCTGCTTCTGGTGGACCGATATCGAAGGCAAGACGCTGTGGCGCCACGATCCGCGCGACGGCGCGAGCCAATCGTTCGCGATGCCCGAGCGGCTCGCCTGCTTCACGCCCTGCGCCGATGCGCGTTTCCTGCTGCTGGGCCTCGCGTCGCGGCTCGCCTTCTATGAGATCGCGACGGGTCACATCGACACGATCATGGACGTCGAAGCCGATCTGCTGACGCGTCTCAACGATGGCCGCTGCGACCGCGAAGGGCGCTTCGTGTTCGGCACGAAGCACGACGTGGAAGATGCGCAGGCGATCGGCGGCTTTTATCGGCTGAACCCGGATCTATCTCTGGAGCGCCTCCCGCTCGGCAATTGCGCGATTTCGAACAGCATCGGCTTTTCCCCCGACGGCGCGACGATGTACTACTGTGACTCGCCGACGCGCGAGATCCGCGTCTGCGACTATCCGACGTTCGCCAACGACCGCGTGTTCGTCGCGCTGACGGATGCGACCGGCGTGCCCGACGGCTCGATCGTCGATGCCGAAGGCGCCTTGTGGAATGCGCAGTGGGGCGGCGGGCGCGTCGTTCGCTATGGACGCGACGGCCGCGAGACGGCGCGCATCGACGTGCCGACCGCGCAGCCGAGTTGCGCCGCGTTCGGCGGCGCGGACTTCGGCACGCTGTATGTCACGAGCGCGCGCATCGGCCTCTCTGAAGAGGCGCTGAAAAGCGATGCGCACGCAGGCGGCGTGTTCGTCGCGACGCCCGGCGCGCGCGGCATGGCCGAAGCGGTATTCGCGGGCAAGGCGTAACCGAAAATAGCGAGGCGGCGCGCGATCGACGCACCGCCCGACACACCCCGGCGACGCCGGGTTTTTCGCCTCTCGATGGAGCACGAGTCATGGCTGGTGCGCGCACAGAGCAAAGACCGAATCCTGCATCGACGTCCAAGGCACAGGCGAACGCCCGCCGTTCGAGGCTGGCCGCTGCAACCGAACCACCGGTCCGGCCCGGCCCGGGCACCGCGATGGTCGCGATGGGCGGCCGCGATGCCGATGGCTGCATCACACTCGCCAACGCGCATCTGCGGCTCGAACTCGCGCCGTCGCTCGGCGGCGGGATCACGCGCTTCGACTGGCGGCACCAGGGCACCTTGGTGCCGATCTTCCGGCCGTGCGTCGATCCCGGTCCGGACACGGATCCGAATCAGCTCGCGTGCTATCCGCTTCTGCCGTACTCGAACCGTATCGGCAACGGGCACTTTCAGTTTTCAGGACGCTCGATCGACGTGCCGTGCAACCGCGCCGGCGAACCGCTGCCGCTGCATGGCGATGGCTGGCTCGGCGCGTGGGAAGTCGCTGAGGAAGCGTCCACGCGCGTGCGTCTGACGCTGGATCGCAGCGACGGCAAGCCTTATGCCTTTCGCGCCGCGCAGACCTACGCGCTCGACGACGCCACGCTCGCCGTGGCGCTCGATGTGGAAAATACCGGCGATGAAGCGCTGCCGTTCGGCCTCGGGCTGCATCCGTTCCTGATGCGCGAGGCGGACACGGAGTTGTCCGCGGCGGCGGGCGGCGTGTGGCTCTGCGGCGACGACTGGCTGCCGGTGCGGCACGTGCCGACGCCGCCCGCGTGGCAATTCGGCGTCGCGTATCCGATGCCGTCGGAGATGGTGAACAACGCGTTCACCGGCTGGAGCGGCCGCACGAGCGTGCTATGGCCGAAGCGCCGCCTGTCGCTCACGATCGCCGCCGATACCGATTACTACGTGCTGTATGCGCCGCCCGGCGAGAGCTTTTTCTGCTTCGAGCCCGTCGATCATCCGATCAACGCGGTGAATCTGCCCGGCGGCGGGGAAGCCCACGGGATGACCGTGCTCGAACCGGGCGAGCGGCTTTCGCGTGAGTTTCGCTTTACCGTCGAGCGCACCGGGGAGGCGGCGCGGCGGGGAAGGCCGCGCACGCGAGCCGGAGCGAAGGCGCGGGCGCGGGACGCTGCGCGCTGATGCCAGCCAATGGACGCGATGCCTCGCACGTTAAAATGCGTGGCATCGACGTTCAACGAAATCCCGCCATGTCATTCATCCAGTCTCTCAACGCCGCGTGGTCGCGGACGCAATCGCTTCTGTGCGTCGGCCTCGACCCGGAACCCGCCAAATTCCCCGGCGCCCTGAACGGCCGCGCCGATGCGATCTTCGAGTTCTGCAAAACCATCGTCGATGCGACCGCGCCGTATGCGTCGTCGTTCAAGCCGCAGATCGCGTATTTCGCGGCGCATCGCGCGGAAGATCAACTCGAAGCGCTGATCGCGCATATCCACGAGAAACACGCCGGCATTCCGGTGATTCTGGATGCGAAGCGCGGCGATATCGGCAGTACGGCCGAGCAGTACGCGAAGGAAGCGTTCGAGCGCTATAACGCGGATGCCGTGACGGTGAATCCGTACATGGGCTTCGACTCGATCGAGCCGTATCTCGCGCATGAAGGCCGGGGCGTGATCGTGCTGTGCCGCACGTCGAATGCGGGCGGTTCGGATCTGCAATTCCTGACGACCGACGGCAAGCCGCTGTATCAGGTCGTCGCGACGCTCGCAGCGGAAAAGTGGAACGCGAGCGGCCAGCTCGGGCTGGTCGTCGGCGCGACGTTTCCGAAAGAAATCGAAACGGTGCGCGGGATCGTCGGCGATATGCCGTTGCTGATTCCGGGAATCGGCGCGCAAGGCGGCGATGTCGAAGCGACCGTGCGCGCGGGCCGCACCGCGAACGGCACGGGCATGCTGATCAACTCGTCGCGCGCGATCATCTACGCGGGCAAGGGCGATGATTACGCGCAAGCCGCGGCCGACGCGGCAAAGAAGACGCGGGATACGATCAACGCATACCGCTAAACGCGCGTCAGGCATCGGGAATCGGCGCGAGCAGCGCGTCGATATCCTCGACGGAGAACTTCTCCACGGCGCGCGCGTCATCGGACAGAATGCCCGCTGCGAGTGCTGCCTTGTGCTCCTGCATCGACACTATCTTTTCTTCGATGCTGCCGGTCGCGACGAGCTTGTACACGAACACCGGCTTGTCCTGCCCGATGCGATGCGCGCGATCCGTCGCCTGATTCTCGGCGGCGGGATTCCACCACGGGTCGTAGTGGATGACGGTATCGGCGGCGGTGAGGTTCAGGCCGACGCCGCCTGCCTTCAGGCTGATCAGGAAAACGGGCACCTCGCCCGCCTGAAAGCGCCGCACGGGCGTCGTGCGATCCGCAGTCTCGCCGGTCAGCGTGACGTACGTCAGACCGGCTTCATCGAGCGCGCCGGCAATGACCGCAAGCATGCCCGTGAACTGCGAGAACACGAGCACGCGCCGGCCTTCTTCGATGAGATTCGGCAGCATCTCGAGCAACAGCGCGAGCTTGGCCGATTCCGGGGTCTTCCTCGCGCCCGGCAGCTTGACCAGCGACGGATCGCAGCACACTTGTCGCAGCTTCAGCAGCGCGTCGAGCATTAGGATATGGCTGCGTGCGAAACCTTGCTTCTCGATGGCGTCCCGCACTTTCTTCTGCATCGCGGTGCGCACGGTCTCGTAGAGATCGCGCTGCGCGCCCTCCAGTTCGACGCTGCGCACGATCGTCGTCTTCAGCGGCAGTTCGGTCGCGACATCATCCTTGCGGCGGCGAAGCATGAAGGGGCGGATCCGTCGCGCGAGAAGGCTGCGGCGCGTCTGGTCGTTGTGCTTCTCGATCGGCTTGCGCCAGCGAGCGGCGAAGTCTTTTTGCGTGCCGAGAAAGCCGGGCAGCAGGAAATCGAATTGCGACCACAGTTCGCCCAGATGGTTTTCGAGCGGCGTGCCGGTGAGGCACAGGCGGTGCCGCGCGCGCAACGTGCGGATGACGCCCGCCGCCTTGCTCGATGCGTTCTTCACGTACTGCGCCTCGTCGAGTATCAACAGATGATAGTCGTGCGCTGACAGAGCTTCGTGGTCGCGCCAGACGAGCGGATAAGTCGTGATGATGAGCTCGTGCTCCGCGATCCGCGCGAAGCGTTCGTGACGCAGCGGCCCGTGAAGATCCAGCACTTTGAGGCCGGGCGCAAAGCGCCGCGCTTCTTCCTGCCAGTTGTTGACGAGCGTGGTCGGGACGACGATCAGCGCCGGCTGCGTGAGGCGGCCGGCTTCCTTTTCGACGAGGATGTGCGCGAGCGTCTGCACGGTCTTGCCGAGGCCCATGTCGTCGGCGAGCACGCCCGCGAGCTCCTGCTCGCGGAGGAACTGCATCCAGTCGACACCCTCGCGCTGATAATCGCGCAGCGTCGCTTTCAGGCCGCTCGGCGCGTCGATCCGGCGCGGCCCCGCGGCTTTGCGCAGCCGTTGCGCGAGTTCGACCATCGACGCGTCGCCGCCGAATTGCCAACGCAGCGTTTCATCGGCTCCGGTGAGGCGGCCGGCTTCGAGCGCCGAAAGCCGCAACGGCGAATCCGCGCGAAGGTCGGCGCGGTCGAACAGATCGATCAGCGCGCGCACGAGCGGCTTGATGCGGGCGGCGCACACTTTGAAGCGCCTGCCCGCCTGCGTGCGGAATTCGACCGCGTGCGCGTCGTCGATCAGATCGATCGCGCCGTTGAGCCAGCGGCGGTCGCGGGCGAACAGCTCCGCGAGGAGCGGTTCGAGGCGCACGCGCTCAGCCTCGACCATGATGCCCAGTTCGAGATCGAACCAGCCGTGCTCAGCGGCGCGCGCGGCCGCCTCTATTTCGTCGATCTCGACGACGTCGAAACGCGAATTGGGCACGATGACGACGCGCCAGCCGGCATTGCGCAGCGCGGGCAACTCGTCGGCGACGAACGCGGGCCATGCTTCGCGCGCGGGCATGATGAAGCCGCCGGCATACGGCGATTCGTCGCGACTGCCCTGCGCATCGGAGATTGGCTTGAGTCCCGCTTTGCCCAGGCGCTGGATGCCCGCGTTCTCGAGGTCGTCCCGGCGCGCGATGCGAGCGAGTTCGCCGTTCGCGAGCCTTATGAGTGTCTCGGGGCTGTTCGCCGCGATCACGAAGCCGTCGTAGTCGAATTCGAGCAGGGCGATGTCGAGTTCTGTCGCGGGCATGTTCAGCTTGCGAGGCGCATCGAGCAGAAGCGTGTCGAGCGTGAGCACGGGGACGGGCGGGGCGTCGATTGTCCGCATGTTCGTGTCGCCTCGCATGGGCGGCGCCGGGAGCGCGGGCGCGAATTCGGCGAGCGCCGCGCGCACGACGGCCGCATCCTCGAGTGTGAGCACCGGCATCTCCAGATAGTCGGCGAGGAACTCATCGGGAATCGATGTATCGACGGTTCCGGTTTCGTTCGTGAAGGCGTCGAAATACCAGGGCGGTTCGGTCGGAAGCACGATGCCGCCTTCCGGATCGGTTTCGAGCGACGCGAAAATCATGTCGTCATGGTGCGGAATCCATTCGATGTTGCCGCGGCGACGCGCGCCCTCGCTCAATGGCTTTTCGAGCCGCAGATCGCGGCCATGCGGTTCGAAATAGAGACGGTCGGTCGCGAGCATCATGCTCCAGATCGCCGCGCCCCGCTTGCCGCTCAACGCGTAGCTGTTGCCTGAATAGCCGCGCTCGGACCGGAGCGCGCGAATGATGGCCTCGTCTTCCGGGGTCACGAATTTCGGCGGACTGCTCCAGGCCGTGTAGTTTGGGTACCAGCTTTCGGTCGCGCGAATCGTGCCATCGGCGCCGAGTCGCGCCTTGTACGTCACCAGTTCGAAAGCGGATTGGCCTAGCGCGGACGGCGCGAGCACGTACAGAATCCGGAACACCGCGCCGGTCGCGGGCCTGGCCGCTTTCGCGCGCGCGTGCCGCGTCGCCTCGACCTTTGCGCGAAAGTCAGACAGCCATTGCTCGACCTCCACGCTCACGCCGGTTCGGGCAGCGCCTTCCTTTCTTTCCAGATAGGCGAGCAGCGTCGCGGCGACGTGCTTGCATTCAAAGCCGACCGGACACGAGCAATAGCCGAACGGCCGCTTGTTCCTGAACGAGATCTCGACCGTGTACGGCGCCGGTTGCGTACCCGCCACCCGCGCGCGCAGGGTGTTGTCCGTCCAGACGATACCGCTGACGGCACGGACGTAGCCGCGCGCCTTGTCGATTGTTACGGGGCCTACCCAGCGGGCGACCTGTTCTTTGGTGTATATCGGCGAGTCCGCCGACTGGCCGGTCTGTTTTCGCATGCGATGGTCTCACCTCTCACCGCTCGCGCTGCTCCAGAAACTCCAGCAGTTTGCGCAGCGCGTGCGCGGCGGCCTGCGTGCGCACCTGCTCGCGGTCGCCCTTGAACAGTTGCGTCTCGACCCCGGTATGAAGCCGGTTGCTCCACGCGAACGACACCGTGCCCACCGGCTTCGCTTCGCTTCCTCCCGCGGGCCCGGCGACACCGGTGATCGCGATCGACACCTGCGCGCGACTGTTGCGCAGCGCGCCTTCGGCCATTGCTTTCGCGACGGGCTCGCTCACCGCGCCATGCTGCTCGATCAATGTAGCCGGAACGCCGATCATCTCGATCTTCGCGAGATTCGAATAGGTGACGAACCCGCGCTCGAACCACGCGCTGCTGCCGGAAATATCGGTGATGGCGCTCGCGACCATGCCGCCCGTGCATGACTCGGCGGTCGCGAGCATCAGCCGTTCGTCGCGCAGCTTGTTGCCGACGCGAATCGCAAGTTGGTGAACGACGGTGTCGGTTGGCATGGTGATGTTCTCGAAGAGTTGGAAATCAGACGGTCATGCGCCAGAGCGCGATCACGAGCAGCGTGAAGAATGCCGCGACGAGGTCATCGAACATGATGCCGAAGCCGCCTTTCAAATGGCGGTCGAAATAGCGGATGGGCGGCGGCTTCACCATGTCGAAGAAACGGAACACGATGAACGCCCACAACTGGCCGGTAAAAGTCGCGGGGGTGACGAGCAGCAGCACGAGCCAGAACGCGACGATCTCATCCCACACGACCGGCGACGGGTCCGCGATGCCCATCTTCTTCGCGGTGAAGCCGGTGAACCAGCATCCGGCGACGAAGCCGGCGACGATCAGCGCGCCCCATTCGGCGACCGTCAGATGGCGATTGAACGCGACGAACGACGCCCACGCGAACAGCGTGCCGACCGTGCCCGGCGCGATGGGAGAAAGCCCGCTGCCGAAGCCTAGCGAAAGAATATGAAGCGGATGGGTGAGCATGAAGCGCGCGCTCGCCTTGCGCGGCGCGGCGCGCGGCGGATTGCGCGAATCGTTCGGTTCGCCCGCGAGAGTCGGGTCAGTCTGCATGAAAATGATCGAAGCCTTGCAACGTCAGAGAGAGCGGGGCGCCCGAGGCATCGCGCCAGGCAATTCCCGGCGCACCGGATGATTCGATTGTACCGATCCGAGTCAGCGGCACTTTTACGGTCGTCGCGATATTCGCGAGCGTGTCGCGCGCATCGACGGGCGCGGTGAAGCACAGTTCGTAGTCGTCGCCACCCGCGAGCGTGCATGCGCGGCGCGCGACGTCGGGCAGCGCGCGCACTGCTTCCGAGCACGGCACGGCATCGGCATCGATGACGGCGCGCATGCCCGAGCGCTTCAGAATATGCATGAGATCGCCAGCGAGGCCATCGGAAATATCGAGCGCTGCGTGCGCCACGCCGCGCAAGGCGAGGCCTAGCGCGACGCGCGGCTCGGGCCGCGTAAGCGCGCGCTGCCAGCCTGCGGCGATGGCGTCATCGGGCGCGCGCCATTCGCCGCGAATCGCGCCGAGTCCTGCGCGCGCATCGCCCAATGTGCCCGACACCCAGATGTCGTCGCCGGTCCGCGCGGCGTCACGGCGCAATGCCGCGCCATGCGGCACGTCGCCGAACACGGTGATGCAGAGGTTGAGCGGACCGCTCGTCGTATCGCCGCCGATCAGCGCGCAGTCGTGACGCTGCGCGAGCGCGAAGAGGCCGTCGCTGAACGCTTCGAGCCACGCTTCATCGGCGCGCGGCAACGCGAGCGCGAGCGTAAATGCATGCGGCTTCGCGCCCATCGCGGCGAGGTCCGACAGGTTCACGGCAAGCGCCTTGTGGCCGAGCGCGTGCGGATCGACATCGGGAAAGAAGTGGCGGCCTTCGACCAGCATGTCCGTCGATATGGCGAGCTGATGGCCGGCGGGCGGCGCGATGAGCGCGCAGTCGTCCCCGATGCCGAGCGGCGTCGCAGCCTCGTCTTCGTGACGTGGCGAGGGCGCCGTCGCGCGGCGTGCGAAGAATCGGTCGATCAGAGAAAACTCGGAGAGCATCGTCGGCGAGAAGTGTCTTTTTGTGCGCTGCAAGAGGAAAGCGCGGGACCCGCGATGGCGCGCGAATGTGTCCGTCCCGCATCTCGAAAAAATCGAACGGTGTGCCGCGAGCCTTGCTCCGCGAGGCGATCAGACCTTTTCCGGTCATGGCACTTGTAGCCGAAATGCATGGAGCGCGGTCCGAAACCGCCCCTGATTGGCGCTACAATGCGTTCGAACTTCTATTCTAATTCCCGCACTGCTAGCCCGCCTTATGACGACCGACGCCAATACCAAGTTGCGCGAAGCTGCACTCGACTATCACGAATTTCCGGTCCCCGGAAAGATCGCGATCGCGCCGACCAAACAGATGATCAACCAGCGCGATCTCGCGCTGGCCTATTCGCCGGGCGTCGCGTTCGCGTGTGAAGCGATCGTAGAAGACCCGCTGAACGCCGCGCGTTTCACCGCGCGCAGCAACCTCGTGGGCGTCGTATCGAACGGCACGGCCGTGCTCGGTCTCGGCAACATCGGGCCGCTCGCGTCGAAGCCGGTGATGGAAGGTAAAGCCGTGCTCTTCAAGAAGTTCGCCGGTATCGACGTGTTCGATATCGAGCTGAACGAGAGCGATCCGCACAAGCTCGTCGATGTGATCGCCGCGCTCGAACCGACCTTCGGCGGCATCAATCTGGAAGACATCAA
>NZ_JALQDI010000024.1:0-1863 GCF_023631305.1 Caballeronia sp. INML3B | reverse complement strand
AGCGATCCGCACAAGCTCGTCGATGTGATCGCCGCGCTCGAACCGACCTTCGGCGGCATCAATCTGGAAGACATCAAGGCGCCGGACTGCTTCATCGTCGAGCGGGAATGCCGCAAGCGCATGAAGATTCCAGTCTTTCACGACGACCAGCACGGCACCGCGATCGTCGTCGCGGCGGCGATCACCAATGGTCTGAAGGTGGTCGGCAAGGACATCGGCGAAGTGAAGCTCGTGGCCTCGGGCGCTGGCGCGGCGGCGCTGGCCTGCCTGAACCTGCTCGTCGATCTCGGCATGAAGCGCGAGAACATCTTCGTGACGGATCTGGCCGGCGTGGTCTACAAGGGCCGCACCGAACTGATGGATCCGGACAAGGAACTGTTCGCCCGCGAAACCAGCGCGCGCACGCTCGCCGAAGTGATCGAAGGCGCGGACGTGTTCCTCGGTCTCTCGGCCGGCGGCGTGCTCAAGCAGGACATGGTCAAGCAGATGGCCGCGAAGCCGCTGATTCTCGCGCTCGCCAACCCGACGCCGGAAATCCTGCCGGAACTCGCGCTCGAAGTGCGCCCGGACGCGCTGCTGGCGACGGGCCGCACGGATTATCCGAACCAGGTCAACAACGTTCTGTGCTTCCCGTTCATCTTCCGCGGGGCGCTCGACGTTGGCGCGACCGTGATCACGAAGGAAATGGAGATCGCGGCTGTGAACGCGATTGCGGAACTGGCGCGTCAGGAGCAGAGCGATATCGTCGCGACGGCTTATGGCATTCAGGATCTGTCGTTCGGCCCCGAATATCTGATTCCGAAGCCCTTCGATCCGCGTCTCATCGTGAAGATCGCGCCGGCCGTGGCGAAGGCCGCGATGGATTGCGGCGTGGCGACGCGTCCGATCGAGGACATGGACGCCTACGAGCAGCATCTGCAGCAGTTCGTCTATCACAGCGGCACGACGATGAAGCCCGTGTTCCAGCTCGCGCGCAGCGTCGAGCCGGAGAAAAAGCGCATCGTGTTCGCGGAAGGCGAGGAAGAGCGCGTGCTGCGCGCGGTGCAGATCGCCGTCGATGAAAAGATCGCCAAGCCGATTCTCATCGGCCGGCCGGCGGTCATCGAGCAACGCGTCCAGAAGTTCGGTCTGCGTCTCACGGCGGGCACCGACTTCACGGTCGTCGATACCGATCACGACGAACGCTACCGCGACTTCTGGCAGAGCTATTACAAGATGATGGCGCGCAAGGGCATCAGCCAGCAGATGGCGAAGCTCGAAATGCGCCGCCGCACGACGCTCATCGGCGCGATGCTCGTGCAGAAGGGCGAAGCCGACGGCATGATCTGCGGCACGGTGAGCACCACGCATCGCCATTTGCACTTCATCGATCAGGTCATCGGCAAGAAGGAAGGCGCGAAGGTCTACGCGGCGATGAACGCGCTGGTGTTGCCGGGCCGGCAGATTTTCCTGGTCGATACACACGTGAACGTCGATCCGACGCCCGAGCAGCTCGCTGAAATCACGATGCTGGCGGCGGAAGAAGTGAAGCGCTTCGGCATCGTGCCGAAGATCGCGCTGTTGTCGCATTCGAACTTCGGCACGAGCAATGCCCCGACCGCGCAGAAGATGCGCGACGTGCTCGCGATCCTCAAGGAGCGCGCGCCCGATCTGGACGTGGATGGCGAAATGCACGGCGACGTCGCGCTGGATGCGCGTCTGCGTAAGGAAGTGCTGCCGGAATCGACGCTCGAAGGCGACGCGAACCTGCTGATCCTGCCGAACATCGACGCGGCGAACATCTCGTACAACCTGCTGAAGACGGCGGCGGGCAGCGGCATCGCCATCGGGCCGATTCTGCTCGGCGCCGCGAAGCCGGTTCAC
>NZ_JALQDI010000023.1:0-28089 GCF_023631305.1 Caballeronia sp. INML3B | reverse complement strand
ACAACCTGCTGAAGACGGCGGCGGGCAGCGGCATCGCCATCGGGCCGATTCTGCTCGGCGCCGCGAAGCCGGTTCACGTGCTGACGTCGTCGGCGACGGTGCGGCGTATCGTCAATATGACGGCGTTGCTGGTGGCGGACGCATCGGCGGCGCGCTGATCGCGGCTATGGCATGAGATAAAAGCGGCGGGCTTGCCCGCCGCTTTTTTTTCCGGGTAGAAAAAAGCGTGCCGTGCGAGCACGGCACGCTGGAGAAAAAGCAAAAGAGGGTATCTGCTTTAACCCGCAAAACGCGGGATCGTCGGCGGAGCGCGATGCCGTGAAGCTGGCGACGAGTGAGGCGGCTCATCCAGGGGCTTCAAGATCCCATGAGCAAATTATTATCTCGTCCGCGATAAAAATCTCTCAGATTTGGGCTAATCATGCGACGACGAATCGCTCAGAACTGACCAGTCTTCGCCAAACCGAGAAAAAATTTCCGATTTTCGGGCCAACGTTGCTTCGCCCTGTCATTAGCGATACCCTTACATCTTTCATGGTCGCCGGATTGTGGTGCAACGCGAGGGCAGTCGGTTGGTGACACGCGCGCGAGGTATTTCCTTTTTCGTCGCCTTGAGCGTCCTTCTGGGCGCATGCGGCAAGGACGAACCTCGAGGCGGCGGTCAGGAACCGGTTGCTTCGGTGAGTCCGGCGCCGGCCTCGCGAGCAGAGCCGGTCCGGGAGGCGCAAGTACGGCAGCCGGACGCGACCGGCGGGCAAGAGCGCGACGGACTGGCCACCGTCCATATTGCGCAGTTGCCCAGGCAGGCCGTCGCAACCCTGCGGCTGATCGAAACGGGTGGCCCATTCCCTTACGAGAAGGACGGCGTCGTGTTCGGCAATCGCGAGCGTGTGCTTCCGCGGCATCCACGCGGCTACTACCACGAATACACCGTTCCCACGCCTCGCGCGCGGGATCGCGGCGCGCGCCGGATCGTGTGCGGTGGTCCGAAGAAGCAGGTCGGCGACTGCTATTACACGGACGACCACTACGCTACTTTCAAACGGATTGCGGATTAACTACGGGATTTACGGCATGAGCGACAACATCTACGCGCACGACCACAGCGTCGCGAGTGATCTTTTCGCCACCGGCGATGGCAACCTGTTCCAGCGAGTATTGCGGCTACGCATGACAGAACACGACAACAGACCCGACGACGAGACGAGGCCTGAGGAGGGCCATCCGCAAGAGGATCCGGAAGCGCTGTTCGCCACGGTGCGGCCGAATATCGTTCAGTCGATTCGCGCTTTTCGCGTGCAGGATCTCGCGGATGAGGCGAACCGCCTCGGCCAGCATTTTCTCTATGCCTATCTGGGCCAGGCGCAGAGCAAGCAGGAAGTGCTCGAGACCATCGCGACGTCGTTTCTGTTTCCGAAGCACTTTGGCAAAAATTACGACGCGCTCTACGATTCGCTCACCGATCTCGTCCACAAGGCGGGCTCGCAACCGGGTTTCGTGATCGTGCTCGAACAACTGCCGATTGCGCAGAAGTTCGACAAGGAAGGCCGGGAAGTGCTGCTCGACGTGTTCCGCGACGCGGCGGAATTCTGGGCGGAAAGGAAAGTGGCGTTCCGCGTGTTCTATTCGTTCGTCTGATTCAGCACGACTGGCGCGAGCGCCGGTCAAGATAAGCAACAGCCCGATGGATGCAGCCAGGCGTCCATCGGGCTGTTTTCATTTGTGTGGCGGGCGGATCACCAGCCGCCCCAACGCGCGGCCAGCGCCGCGAGCACCGCGATGCCCGCCGTTTCCGTGCGCAGCACGCGCGGGCCGAGCTCGAGCGCCGAGAATCCCGCCTCGATGATGGCGCTTTCTTCGCCGGGCGAAAAACCCGCTTCCGGCCCGATCAGCAACGTGACTGGTTCGCGCGGTGCATCGACCGGCAGCGCTGCGAAGCTTACTTCGGCGCGCGGCGAGAGCAGCAGGCGCAGTTCGCCATCGGTGGCGGCGGGCAGATCGGCGAGCCAGGCGTGAAGATCGCGCGGCGGCGCGACGTCGGGCACGCGGTTGCGCCCGCACTGCTCACACGCCGCGCGCGTGAGCGCCTGCCAGTGCGCCTGCCGCTTGAGCGCACGCTCGCCGGCGAGACGCACGACGCCGCGCTCCGTGGTGATCGGCGCGATGCCCGCCACGCCCAGTTCCACCGCCTTCTCAATGAGCCAGTCCATCTTGTCTCCGCCCGCGACACCCTGTGCGAGCGTCACGCGATAAGGCGGCTCGGCCTCGCGATCGCTGTATTCGTCGATGCGCGCCGTCACCGCGCGCTTCGCGATATCGACGAGTTCGCCGCGATATTCGCCGCCGCGGCCGTCGAAAAGGGTAACCGCGTCGCCCGTTTGCAGACGCAGCACGTGCACGTGACGCACGACGTCATCCGGAAGGAGGAGGGTTCGGCCCACGAAAAGCGGACCGTCGACATGAAAACGTGGCATGAATGCTCGATCGCGAACGTTGCTGTCCGCGGATAGTGATGATGCTCGCCGGCGACGCGCCGCTTCAGCGCAGATGCCGCGCGATCGCCCAGCGATAGCCGTCCGGGTCTTCGATCTGCGCGAAGCGGTCACCCCAGAACTGGTCTTGCGGCTCGATGAGCGGCTTCGCGCCGACGGCGAGCGCGTGCTGAAAAGTGGCGTCGACGTCATCGACATAAAGATAGAACGACTGCGGCGCCATCAGTCCCGCGCTCTTCGGCGTGCGCGCCTGCGATCCGTATGCGCCTTCTGGCGCGAACATCACGATCAACTGTCCGCGATACGTCATCTCGACATGGATGATCGTGCCGTCATCGTTCACGCTGTCGCGCACCCCGAAGCCGAGCGCCTTCTCATAGAACGCGGTGCTTACGCGCGCGTCGCGCACGGTGAGATACGGAATCAGCCAGGGCACGTCGGCGGGGCGTGGGTCGGTCATCGAAAGCACTCCTTGAAGCCTTGCTGCTGCACAATGGGAAGCATTTTGCCACGAAGCCGTACTACGAATGGACCGGCAGAGAATGAACGAACATGGCGCGCCGGACGGATTTCGCCGGATGAACGTCCGTTGGCGGCGCGCGTTACCGTGTAATGTCACGCGTTGTCGCGTCGTCGTGACACGGTTGTATCGCTTGCGACGCACGCGGCGCGGTGCGGTTCCCCCGACTCGCCGACGGTGATTTGCACGGAACATGCCCGCGCGCCGGGACGCCTGGCCGCACCGGACGCGCTCCTTACAGGCGCGTGTCAATCGGACCGGTCTGTTAGAATGACGGCCTCCCGATCCTCGTCGTTTCTCGTCGTTCCGGTCCTGAAAACGTTGTGTCCCGCGGGTCCGGCTCGAGTGAGAAGTACTGCCAGAGAAGCACCGCGGATCATTTCAGGACCTGCCCCAGACTCGACATGACGATCCCGACCTCCAGCCAGTCCGCCCTCATGGCCAACGCAATCCGCGCGCTCGCCATGGACGCCGTTCAACAAGCCAACTCCGGTCACCCCGGCATGCCCATGGGCATGGCAGAAATTGGCGTCGCGCTGTGGTCGCGCCATCTGAAGCACAACCCGACGAACCCGCACTGGTTCGATCGCGACCGTTTCGTTCTGTCGAACGGCCACGGTTCGATGCTGCTGTACTCGCTCCTGCACCTCACCGGCTACGACCTGCCGCTCGCCGAACTGAAGAACTTCCGCCAGTTGCATTCGAAGACGCCGGGCCATCCGGAAGTCGGCATGACGCCGGGCGTCGAGACGACCACCGGCCCGCTGGGGCAGGGCGTCGGCAATGCGGTCGGCATGGCGCTTGCCGAGGCGCTGCTCGCCGCCGAGTTCAACAAGGCAGATGCGAAGATCGTCGATCACTACACGTACGTGTTCCTCGGCGACGGCTGCCTGATGGAAGGCATCTCGCACGAAGCCTGCTCGCTCGCGGGCACGTTGAAGCTGAACAAGCTGATCGCGCTGTACGACGACAACGGCATTTCGATCGACGGCCACGTCGAGCACTGGTTCCACGACGACACGCCGAAGCGCTTCGAGGCATACGGCTGGAACGTGATCCGCGCGGTGGACGGCCACAACGTCGATGCGGTCGATGCCGCCATCGCCGCCGCGAAGAAGTCGGACAAGCCGACGTTGATCTGCTGCCGCACGGTCATCGGGAAGGGCGCGCCGACGAAGGCGGGCGGCCACGATGCGCACGGCGCGCCGCTCGGCGACAAGGAAATCGCGGCGACGCGCGCGGCCATCGGCTGGAACTGCGGTCCGTTCGAGATTCCGCAGGAAGTGTACGCAGCGTGGGACGCGAAGGAACAAGGCACGCACGCCGAAACCGAATGGAACAAGGCGTTCGACGCGTACAAGGCGAAATACGCCAGCGAGGCCGCCGAATTCGCACGTCGCATGAGCGGTGAGTTGCCCGCGAACTGGGCGGAAGCTGCCGCAAAGATCATCGAGGACGCGAACCAGAAAGCCGAAACCGTCGCGACTCGCAAGGCATCGCAGCAGACCATCGAAGGTCTCGCGGCGGCGCTGCCGGAACTGCTCGGCGGTTCGGCCGACCTGACCGGCTCGAATCTCACCAACTGGAAGGCTTCCAAGGCGGTGCGTGCGGCAGGAGATGCGGAAAACGCGAATCCCTCGGGCATCCAGTGGGGCAACCACATCAATTACGGCGTGCGCGAATTCGGCATGAGCGCGGCCATCAACGGGATCGCGCTGCATGGCGGCTATCGTCCGTTCGGCGGCACGTTCCTGACGTTCTCGGACTACAGCCGCAACGCGCTGCGCGTCGCCGCGCTGATGAAATCGCGCTCGATCTTCGTGTTCACGCACGATTCCATCGGCCTCGGTGAAGACGGCCCGACACACCAGTCGGTCGAGCACGTGTCCAGCCTGCGCCTGATCCCGAATCTGCAGACGTGGCGCCCGGCCGATACGGTCGAAACGGCCGTCGCGTGGACGCACGCGATCGCGCACCACGGTCCGTCGACGCTGATCTTCAGCCGCCAGAACCTGCAATTCTCGACGCGCAACGACATTCAGATCGCCAACATCGCGAAGGGCGGCTACGTGCTGCGCGACTGGAACGACGATATCCCCGCGCGCAAGATCATCCTCATCGCGACCGGCTCGGAAGTGCAGCTCGCGATGGAAGCGGTCGAGGCGCTGGCGAAGGACGGCATCGGCGCGCGTGTCGTGTCGATGCCCTGCACGAACGTCTTCGACAAGCAGGACGCCGAGTACCGCGAGCGCGTGCTGCCGAAGGGCGTGGCGCGCGTGGCGATCGAGGCGGGCGTGACGGATTTCTGGCGCAAATACGTGGGCCTCGAAGGCGGCGTGGTCGGCATCGACACGTTCGGCGAGTCGGCCCCGGCGGGCGCGCTGTTCAAGCATTTCGGCTTCACGGTGGAGAACGTGGTCAAGACGGCGAAGGCCGTTCTCGCCGCGTAAGCACTGACGTCAGCGAAGCAAGGTTTTTTTAAGCCAAGGAGATAGACCATGACGATTCGCGTTGCAATCAACGGCTACGGCCGGATCGGCCGCAACACGCTGCGCGCCCTCTATGAGAACGGCAAGAAGCATGACATCGAGATCGTCGCCATTAACGACCTCGGCGATGCCAAGACCAATGCGCACCTGACGCAATACGACACCGCGCACGGCAAGTTCCCGGGCGAAGTGTCGGTGGACGGCGACTACCTCGTCGTCAACGGCGACAAGATCCGCGTGCTGGCGAACCGCAACCCGGCCGAACTGCCGTGGGGCGAGCTGAAGGTCGACGTGGTGATGGAGTGCACGGGCTTCTTCACGACGAAGGAAAAGGCGAGCGCGCACATCAAGGGCGGCGCGAAGAAGGTCATCATCTCGGCGCCGGGCGGCAAAGACGTGGACGCGACCGTCGTGTACGGCGTGAACCACAACGTGCTGAAGGCTTCCGACACGGTCATCTCGAACGCATCGTGCACGACGAACTGCCTGGCACCGCTCGTCAAGCCGCTGAACGACAAGATCGGTCTGGTGAACGGTCTGATGACCACGATCCACGCCTACACGAACGATCAGGTTCTGACGGACGTGTATCACGAAGACCTGCGCCGCGCGCGCTCGGCGACGCACAGCCAGATCCCGACGAAGACGGGCGCTGCTTCGGCTGTCGGCCTCGTTCTGCCGGAACTGAACGGCAAGCTGGACGGCTACGCGATCCGCGTCCCGACGATCAACGTATCGGTGGTCGATCTGTCGTTCATCGCCGCACGCGACACGACGGTCGAGGAAGTCAACAAGATCATGAAGGAAGCGTCGCAAGGCGAGCTGAAGGGCATCCTCGGCTACAACGACGCGCCGCTGGTCTCGATCGACTTCAACCACAACCCGGCCTCGTCGACGTTCGATGCCACGCTCACGAAGGTCTCCGGCCGTCTCGTGAAGGTGTCGAGCTGGTACGACAACGAGTGGGGTTTCTCGAACCGCATGCTGGATACGGCTGTGGCGCTCGCGAACGCCAAGTAAGTTTCGGCTTGCTGAAACGACAAAGCCGCTCTTCGGAGCGGCTTTGTTTTTGGTGCTTCGGCCTATCTCGGTTACGCGAGCTTTTCTCGCAGGAACGAGACGACGTAAGGCGTCGCCGCAGCGGCAACTGTCGATGCCGTGGCGGGATCGATTCCCATGCGCGCCGCGATCGATTCGGCGACGCGCCCCGTCAGGATGCCTTCGCCACCTTCTTCCATCGATTTCAGAAAGCCGTCGCCCCGCACGAGCCCTGCCGCGAACGCGGCGAAAAAGCTCTTGCCAGGATGATCACCCAGCAAGCCCTGATTCTGTTCTTCGGCGTGTGCGTGCGCGGTTTCCGCAGCGGTGCTGAGCATTTGCTGGCTATCTTCGGGACTGAAGCCTTGATCGGTCAGCGCTTGCGTGGCTTGCGCGCCGTGCTCCGAAGACAGAAATTCTGAAACGAGTTGTTGCATGTCCATCGATGCTGCTCCTCTTGATGTTCGCTAATTGCAGGGCAGCGCAAGCGGATAGAAACCTCCATCACGCACGGCCCTTGCTGGGACTGCGAACACGTCGAGAAGTGCCGTGCTTTATCTGTTCGGCACCGGAAAATGCACGCCCGCGCGCTGCGCCGCATTGACGATGTGTCCTTCGATCGCGCGGCCGGCCTTCTCTCCGTCGCGCGCCTTCAACGCTTCGATGATTACCGCATGCTCGTGATACGTCGACAGTACCAGTTCACGCCGATAAAACGGCAGGCGCTGGCTCTCCTTCATGATGTCGGCGCTGCCGCGCAGGATCGATTCGATCGCAGCGTTCCCCGCGAGACTCACGATGCGCATGTGGAACGCGAAGTCCAGTTGCGCGGCTTCCTCGAGCGCCGACTCCGTCAACGCGGCGTGCAGTGAATCGAGATTGTCGTCGAGCCAGTCGATGTCGGAATCGCCGATCGAATGCGCCGCGAGCCGCGCGACGAATCCCTCCAGCGCGAAGCGCATCTGATACGTGTCAGGCAGCGATGCCTGATCCGCGAAGCGCCACGGATGCGCGGTGCTCGCCTGCGCGCTGCTGACATACACACCCTTGCCCGGGCGGATGTGCAGCATGCCGAGTGCTTCGAGCGTCGAGAGCGCCTCGCGCAGCGACGCCCGGCTGATCGACAGTTCCTCCGACAGTTGCCGTTGCGCCGGCAACAGACTCCCGACCGGGTACACGCTGGATTCGATGCGCTCACGGATGGTCGCGATTGCGGCGTCGGTCACGGTATGCGGGACGTTTTTCATAGGAAGAAAACAGTATTGGCCGGTCTGACCGCCATTGTATGCGCGTGCCGTGCGCGCGTGTGAACGGTTGTTCCGCTCGCGGTTTCGTGCCTGGCCAGGAAAGGGTAAACCGCTATCAATGCTTCCTTGACGGGGCTATATCGGCTTTCTAATATTCCCCATCACGGCACTGGTCCGACCAGTCGGAACAGTTGCTCTGATCCCGAGACATTACACGAGGAGACGGTCGTGTCGAGATTTTTGAATTCGCTGTTCGGCAGGGTGATGATCGCGCTGGTCATCGGCATCGTGGTGGGGGCGTTGTTTCCGCAGTTCGGCCAGTCGTTGCGTCCGTTGGGCGACGGCTTTCTCAAGCTCATCAAGATGGTGATCGGGCCGATCGTGTTTTGCGTCGTCGTGAGCGGCATGGCGAGCGCGGGTGATCTGAAGAAGGTCGGGCGCGTCGGGCTGAAGGCGGTCATCTACTTCGAGATCATGACGACGCTCGCGCTCGTGATCGGTGCGATTCTCGCGTGGGTGACGCGCCCGGGCGTCGGCATGAATATCGACCTTCACACGCTCAACGCCGCGTCGCTCTCCACCTACACGGAGCACGCGAAGAGCCTGAAGGACACCGCGGGCTTCCTGCTCAAGATCATTCCCGACACCGCGGTCGATGCCTTCGCCAAAGGCGACATCCTGCAAGTGCTCGTGTTCGCGATCCTGTTCGGCGCGGCGCTCTCGATGCTCGGCGAGAAGGCGCAGCGCGTGACGGTGTTCATCGACGAGTTGTCGAACGTGTTCTTCCGCATCATGGCGTTCATCATCAAGCTCGCGCCGCTCGGCGTGCTCGGCGCGATCGCGTTCACGACCGGTCAGTACGGCGTCGCCTCGCTCAAGCAACTGGGTCTGCTCGTGATCGTGTTTTACGCGAGCTGCTTCCTGTTCGTGTTCGTCGTGCTGGGGGTGGTGATGCGTCTCGCGGGTTTCTCGATCTTCAAGCTCGTGCGCTATCTGCGTGAAGAACTGTCGATCGTGCTCGGCACTGCTTCCTCCGATGCCGTGCTGCCGCAGATCATGCGCAAGCTCGAATGGATGGGCGTGAAGGATTCGACCGTCGGTCTCGTGATCCCGACCGGCTACTCGTTCAACCTCGATGGCTTCTCGATCTATCTCACGCTCGCGGTGATCTTCATCGCCCAGGCGACCAACACGCCGTTGTCGCTGCATGACCTGATCGTCGTCGTGCTCGTGTCGCTCGTGACGTCGAAGGGCGCGCACGGCATTCCCGGCTCGGCCATCGTGATCCTCGCCGCGACGCTCTCCGCCATTCCCGCGATTCCCGTGCTCGGCCTCGTGCTGATTCTGCCGGTCGACTGGTTCGTCGGCATCGCACGGGCGTTGACGAACCTGATCGGCAATTGCGTGGCGACGGTGGTCGTCGCCGTGTGGGAGAAGGACATCGACCGGGCGCGCGCGAAACGCGTGCTCGACCAGGATGCCGAATACCGCTTCGTGCCCGCCGCGCCGGAACCTGCGCACGGTCACGGACATGAAAACGCACACGCATTGTGACTCACCGCAACTGAAGGAAACTGAAATGGCCAACCCGATTCTCGACGCAGACGCTCCCGCTTTCGCCCGCCGCTACATGAATCTCGCGGACCCGCGGCTCGGTGCGCAGGCGCTCTTCGCCACCGACGAATTCTTCGCGCCGAAGGAGCGCATGCTGGAGCCGCAGCCGGCGGTGTTCATCCCCGGCAAGTACGACGAGCACGGCAAGTGGATGGACGGCTGGGAGACCCGCCGCAAGCGCACGACGGGCCACGACTACTGCATCGTCAAGCTCGCGCGCGCGGGCGTGATTCACGGCATCGATATCGACACGAGCCACTTCACCGGCAATTTCCCGCCTGCGGCGTCGATCGAAGCGTGCTACAGCGAAAACGGAAATCCGCAGGAAAACGGCGACTGGCGCGAGATCGTTCCGTCGACGACGCTGCAGGGTAATCGTCATCACTATCTGGAGATCGGCGACACGCGCGCCTACACGCATCTGCGCGTGAACATCTATCCCGATGGCGGCATCGCGCGGTTGCGCGTGTACGGGCAGCCGAAGGCGGATTTCTCGCGCGTCGAACGCGGCACGCTGCTCGATCTCGCGGCGATCGAAAACGGCGCGTATCTCGTCGCGGCGAACAATCAGCACTTCAGTCCCGCGTCGCAAATGCTGATGCCGGGACGCGGCGCGAACATGGGCGATGGCTGGGAAACGCGCCGGCGCCGTGAGCCGGGCAACGACTGGGCGATCGTCGCGTTGGCGAATCCCGGCGTGATTCGCGCGATCGAAGTCGATACCGCGCACTTCAAGGGCAACTATCCGGACCGCTGTTCGCTGCAGGCGGCGCGCGTGGAAGGCGGCACGGACGAATCGCTCGTCACGCAGGCGATGTTCTGGCCCGTGCTGCTCGACGAACAAAAGCTGTCGATGGACAGCGTGCATCGCTTCGAAAAAGAGATCGCCGCGCTCGGTCCCGTGACGCACGTGCGCTTCAACATCTATCCGGACGGCGGCGTGTCGCGTCTGCGAATCTTCGGTGAAATCGAATGAAGACGCTGACCCTGGAGCCTCTCACGCGCGAGGCCTTCGCCCCGTTCGGCGATGTGATCGAACTCCAAGGCGCGCGCCATTTTCCGATCAACGCGGACACGACCGAGCGCTTTCACGACCTCGCGAACGTGGAGGTCGGCTTCGAGAGCGGCGGACGGCCGCTCATCAACGTGTTTCGCGGCCAGCCGCGCGCGCAGCCGGTCGTGATCTCGATGATGGAGCGGCATCCGCTCGGCAGCCAGGCGTTCGTGCCGCTCGCGGACGTGCGCTATCTCGTGGTCGTCGCGCCCGCGGGCGAGTTCGATCCCGACCGGATGCGCGCGTTCCATGTGCGCGGCTCGCAAGGCGTGAACTACGCGCGCGGCGTCTGGCATCACCCGCTGATCGTGCTCGACAAGGTGGCGGATTTCATCGTCGTGGATCGGGGCGGCGATCTTCCGAATTGCGACGAGATCGAATTGCCGGAGCGATACACGCTGATCGAACACGAAGCGCGCGCGGCTTGAGGCGGTCGTTTGGAACGCAAACGCAAATGCGAATCGATCAGACGCAAAACCACGAAACGTACAGGCGAAACGAAACCGCCGCCCATCGAGCCGATGGGCGGCGGTTTTTTCATCTACGCGCCGCTGGCCGGCGCGTCACCTCAATGCTTGCGGTGGGGGCAGTTTTCCTTCGTGCATGCGCCGTACAGCGCGAGCGCATGCTCGTGGAGTTTGAAGCCGCGATCCTTCGCGATCGATTGCTGACGGCGTTCGATCTCCGCATCGAAGAACTCTTCCACGCGACCGCAGTCGATGCACACGAGGTGATCGTGGTGCGATCCCTCGTTCAGCTCGAAGACGGCCTTGCCCGATTCGAAATTGCTCCGCGACAACAGGCCGGCTTGCTCGAACTGCGTGAGCACGCGATAAACCGTTGCGAGACCGATATCGAGCTCTTCGTTGAGCAGGCTTCGATACACGTCTTCGGCGGTCAGATGGCGCACCGGACTATGCTGAAAAATTTCGAGAATCTTGAGGCGGGGCAGGGTCGCCTTGAGCCCGATATTTTTGAGATCGGCGGGATTGGTCATGGCTAGGCATCCCTAGAGTACAATTCAAGGTTCTCATAGTAATGCGTTTTTCCGATTCCCGACATCCCGAGCGGACGCAAGGCGAATTGGACGAAAAGAGCGCGACCTCGGAGCGCCTCGCGTGAAAGGTGAAATGTTTTCCAAATTTTTATCGACTTGCAGGGAGAGCCGTCGCATGCGGGGAACCGTGATCGCAGCAACCTTGGCCGCATTGCTCGCCGGCTGCTCGGCGTACGACAGCGTCACGCAGAAGATCGCGCAAAGCATCACACCGTATCGGATCACGGTCGTGCAAGGCAATTTCGTTTCGCAGGAAGCAGCGAATCAGATGCAGGTCGGCATGTCGCGTGATCAGGTGAAGCAGCTCCTGGGCACGCCGCTTCTGACCGACATGTTCCACGCCGATCGCTGGGACTATGTGTTCTATTTCAAACGCGGGTCCGCGTCCATCGTGCAGCAGCGGGACTTCGTCGTGAACTTCGCGAGCGATCGCGTCGTGAGCTGGTCGGGCGGCGAGAACCTGCCTTCCAACCTCGAACTGCTCGCGGAAATCGACGGCGACAAGGGCGTCAAGGTCGCGAAGCCGGTCGCGACGGCAGCGGCGTCGGCGCCGGTGGCGTCGACGGCAGCGGTGACCGCGCCGTCCGGCGAGCCGTCCACGCAGCCGAATACCGCAGCCGCATTCGCGGGCGACGCCAATCAGCAGGCCGCACAGGCCGCCAACCGCGCCACCGCGCAGGTCGACACGCCGACGGGCCGCACGCAGTCGTCGGTGCGCGTGAACGTGCCGCAGACGGCAGGCGGCGCGCCCGGTTCGAGCGGCCAGAGCGGCAGCAACTCGCAGATTCAATTGCAACGCCGGCCGCAGACGATCAACATTCCGGACAGCAGCGCGGTAGGCCCGGCGGGCTCGTCGCCGACGCCGGCCAACGCGGGCAGCCAGGCGCAGTTCTATCTGCCGCAGCAAAGCCAGTAAGCAGTTCAGCCATTCGGAGCCGAAGCCGCGCCACGCGTTTCGACGCGGCGCCGCTTCAGCCGCATCGCCAATCCGCATCATCCATCGCGCGTCTTGCGCGCGGTTCAACACGAGACTGCCATGAAGATCGCCATCGCCGGCGCATCGGGCCGCATGGGCCGGATGCTGATCGAAACCGTTCTCAACGATCCGGACGCGCAATTCGTCGGCGCGCTCGACCGGCCCGGCGTGCCGCAGCTCGGGCAGGACGCGGGCGCGTTCCTCGGCAAAACCACGGGCGTTCTACTGACCGATGACATCGAGCGCGTGTTCGCCGACGCTGACTACCTGATCGACTTCACACGCCCCGAAGGCACGATGGCGCACCTCGAAGCCGCGCTGCGCCACAACGTGAAGATGATCGTCGGCACGACGGGTTTCTCGGACGAGCAGAAGGCGCGGCTCAAGCAGGCGGGCGAGAAGATCGGCGTCGTGTTCGCGCCGAACATGAGTGTGGGCGTGAACGTCACGCTGAAGCTGCTCGAATTCGCCGCGAAGCATTTCGCGCAGGGTTACGACATCGAAGTCATCGAGGCGCATCACCGGCACAAGGTCGACGCGCCGTCGGGCACCGCGCTCGCGATGGGCGAGGTGATCGCCCACGCGCTCGGCCGCGATCTGAAGGACTGTGCCGTGTACGCGCGCGAAGGCGTGACGGGCGAGCGCGATCCGTCGACCATCGGCTTTTCCGCGATTCGCGGCGGCGATATCGTCGGCGATCACACGGTGCTCTTCGCGGGCATCGGCGAGCGCGTCGAGATCACACACAAGTCGGCGAGCCGTCTGTCCTATGCGCAAGGCGCGCTGCGCGCCGCGCACTTTCTGCAAGGGCACGAAAAGGGCTTCTTCGACATGCAGGACGTTCTCGGCCTGCGCTGATTCATCTTCGTGACAATGGCGGCAACGGGCGTTATCCACTATCTGCAATCCGGCGATGCCGTGACGCACGCGGTCGCGGGCTTGCTGCTCGCGATGTCGCTCGCGAGCTGGTGCTTCCTGCTCGTGAAGGCGTGGATTCTCGCGCGTGCCAAATGGCAGGGGCCGCGTGCGCTGCAACACTTCTGGCAGGCACCGAGTCTGAAAGACGGGATCGGCGCATTGCAGCGCGTCGATCGCGAGCGCGTGTTTCTGCCGCTCGCCGAAGCAGCGTGGCGTGCATCCGAAGCTGAAATGCCGGGCGCGCTGCTCGCCCGCGTGGAGCGCAGTGAACGCGTCCTGCGCGCGCTGCGTCATGCGTTGCTCCGCTCCCAACGCCGACTCGAATTCGGCCAGGTTCTGCTCGCATCGGTGGGCAGCACGGCACCGTTCGTCGGCCTGCTCGGCACCGTGTGGGGCATTTATCACGCGCTGGTCAGCATCGCGTCGAGCGGGCAGGCGATGATCGAAAACGTCGCCGGGCCGGTCGGCGAAGCGCTCATCATGACGGCGTTCGGGCTGGTCGTCGCGATTCCCGCCGTGCTCGCGTACAACGTGCTCGGCCGCTACGTGCGGCAGATTTCCGAGGAGCTCGACGGCTTCGCGCACGATCTGCACGCCTTCGTCTGCGGTCCGACCGAATAGGAGCGCGCGGCCATGGCCTTCGGCGGACTCGACAAGAAATCCAACGGCGCGCCCATGTCGGACATCAACATGACGCCGCTCATCGACGTCATGCTCGTCTTGCTGGTCATCTTCATCATCACGGCGCCGCTTTTCACGCACGCGATCCGGCTGGATCTGCCGAAAGTCGCGTCGCAGCCCGCGCGCGAGACGCCGCAAACCATCACGCTTTCCATCGACGACGCCGGCAAGCTCTTCTGGAACGACACGCCGGTCAGTTTCGAGCAGATGCGCGCGCGCTTCGCCGATGCAGGCAAGGCGGCGCAGAAACCCGAACTGCATTTGCGGGCCTCGAGTGCGACGCGCTACGACGTCATCGCGCAGGTGATGGGCGCGGCGCAGCAGGCGGGGCTGGAACGCATCGGCTTCGTCACGCAGCCGGGGCGGCCGCAGGCACCGGCGCCCGCGAGATAAGCGCGCGAGTTGCCGCGCATCGAACGGTATAATCGCCATTTCCCCGTTCGGCGGGCCTTGCAGAAGCCAGCAGGCCCGAATTCCGACGCCGCGCCGTGTCAGCGATGCCGCAGCGCCTGGACTCGTCGCTCATATCGGTAGCGGCTGGTTCAAAGTCCGTTCCCAGCATTTGCCGAAAGCCAACCACACCATGCACGATAAATACGTACCCGCCGACGTCGAATCCGCCGCGCAGAGCAACTGGCGCGCGAACGACGTCTACCGGACGACCGAGACGTCGGCCAAGCCCAAGTTCTATTGCGTCTCGATGCTGCCGTATCCGTCGGGCAAGCTGCACATGGGGCACGTGCGCAACTACACCATCAACGACGTGATGTACCGTTATCTGCGCATGAACGGTCACAACACATTAATGCCGATGGGCTGGGACGCGTTCGGCATGCCCGCCGAGAACGCGGCGATGGCGAACAACGTGCCGCCGGCGAAGTGGACGTACGAGAACATCGCGTACATGAAGAAGCAAATGCAGTCGATGGGCCTCGCCATCGACTGGTCGCGCGAAGTCGCCACGTGCTCGCCGGATTACTACAAGTGGAATCAGTGGCTGTTCCTGAAGATGCTGGAAAAGGGCATCGCGTACAAGAAGACCGGCACGGTGAACTGGGATCCGGTCGATCAGACCGTGCTCGCGAACGAGCAGGTCATCGACGGGCGCGGCTGGCGCTCGGGCGCGCTCGTCGAAAAGCGCGAAATCCCGATGTACTACCTGCGCATCACCGATTACGCGGATCAACTGCTCGACGATCTCGACGGCCTCGGCTGGCCCGAGCGCGTCAAGATCATGCAGCAGAACTGGATCGGCAAGAGCTTCGGCGTGAATTTCGGCTTCCCGTATGAAATCGACGGCGAAGCGAAGCTGCTGCGCGTCTTCACCACGCGCGCCGACACCATCATGGGCGTCACCTTCGCGGCGGTCGCGGCGGAGCACCCGCTCGCCACGCGCCTCGCGCGCGACAATGCGGACTTGCAGGCGTTCATCGACGAATGCAAGCGCGGCGGCGTCGCGGAAGCCGATGTCGCCACGATGGAAAAGAAGGGCGTGCCCACTGGCTTCTTCGTCACGCATCCGTTGACGGGCGCGCAGGTCGAAGTGTGGATCGGCAATTACGTGCTGATGTCCTACGGCGAAGGCGCGGTGATGGGTGTGCCCGCGCATGATGAACGCGATTTCGCGTTTGCGAAGAAGTACGGCCTGCCCATCAATCAGGTGATCGAAGTCGCTGGCAAGACCTATTCGACCGACGCATGGCAAGAGTGGTACGGCGACAAGACCGCGGGCCGTCTCATCAACAGCGGCAAGTACGACGGCATGACGACCGAGGAAGCGATCGACGCGATCGCCGCCGACCTCAAGGCGAAGGACCTCGGCGACAAGCAGATCACCTGGCGTCTGCGCGACTGGGGCATCTCGCGCCAGCGCTACTGGGGCACGCCGATTCCGATCATCCACTGTCCGAGCTGCGGCGACGTGCCGGTGCCGGAAAAAGATCTGCCCGTCGTGCTGCCGGAAGACCTCGTGCCGGACGGCTCGGGCAATCCGCTCGCGAAGTCGGAAGCCTTCCTGAACTGCACGTGCCCGAAGTGCGGCGCGGCGGCGAAGCGTGAAACCGACACGATGGACACCTTCGTCGATTCGTCCTGGTACTTCTCGCGCTACAGCGCGCCGGACGCTCAGACGATGGTCGACGAGCGCACCGACTACTGGATGCCGATGGACCAGTACATCGGCGGCATCGAGCACGCGATTCTTCACCTGCTGTATTCGCGTTTCTGGACGAAGGTCATGCGCGACATGGGCCTCATCAAGTTCGGCGAGCCCGCGAAGAACCTGCTCACGCAGGGCATGGTGCTGAACGAGACGTTCTATCGCGAAGACGCGGCCGGCAAGAAGACCTGGTACAACCCGCTCGAAGTCACCGTCGAACACGATGACAAGGGCCGTCCGACCGGCGCGACGCTGAACGCTGACGGTCAGCCGGTCGTGCTCGGCGGCGTCGAGAAGATGTCGAAGTCGAAGAACAACGGCGTCGATCCGCAGACGCTGATCGATCAGTACGGCGCGGACACCGCGCGCCTCTTCGTGATGTTCGCGGCGCCGCCGGAGCAGTCGCTCGAATGGTCGGGCGCGGGCGTGGAAGGCGCGAGCCGCTTCCTGCGCCGCGTGTGGCATTTCGCTCACGACAACGCCGAGGCGCTGCGCCAGCACGCGAAGCTCGACGCATCGACGCTCAGCGACGCGGACAAAACGCTGCGCCGTGAAATCTACACCGTGCTCAAGCAGGCCGATTTCGACTACGGCCGCCTGCAGTACAACACGGTGGTTTCCGCGGCGATGAAAATGCTCAACGCGGTCGAAGGCGCGAAGAACGCGGGCGTCGGCGTGCTGAACGAAACCTTCGGCGTGCTCTTGCGCGTGCTGTATCCGGTCGTGCCGCACGTCACGTTCCAGTTGTGGTCGGAGCTCGGCTACGAGAAGGAATTCGGCCCGCTGCTCGATGCGCCCTGGCCGAAGGTCGACGAAGCCGCGCTCGAGCAATCCGAAATCGAGCTCGTGCTGCAAGTGAACGGCAAGGTGCGCGGCGCGTTGACGGTCGCGAAGGATGCATCGCGTGAAGCCATCGAAAAGGCCGCGATCGCGCACGAAATGTTCGCGAAGTTCTCGGAAGGCCGCGCGCCGAAGAAGGTGATCGTGGTGCCGGGGCGTCTCGTCAACGTGGTCGTCTGATGCGCAAAACCAAGGGAGTCGATGTGACCCGGAAAGCCGTCGAGAAAGGCGTAAGCAGGCGTTCGTTCCTCGCGCTCGTGGGCGGCGCGGCCGCGCTGTCCGCATGCGGCTTCCAACTGCGCGGCCAGCAGGACTATGCGTTCAAGCGGCTCGCGATCACAGGCGGCACGCCGCAGATGGTCGCGCGCCTCGAGCGCATGGTTCAGGGTGGCAGCGACACGGTGATCGTCAAGCCTTACGAGAAGCCCGACGCGACGCTCAATTTGTCCGAGGGTCAGGGGTTGCGCACGCTGAGCTTGAATGCGCAGGGTGTTGTGCAGGAATACGAGCTTGTCTACAACGTGAACTATTCGCTGATGGGCGCGGATGGCACGCTGCTGATTCCGCCGAGCGCAATCATATTGAATCGTTCGATGACCTATAGCGATCAATACACGCTTGCGAAAAGCCAGGAATCCACGCTGCTTTACAACGACATGCGCAACGACGCCGTGGACCAGTTGACCCGTCGTCTCGCGACAGTGCGTTCGCTGCATCCGGCGCCGGGCGAGCAGACACCGGGCGTCGCGCCGCGCGCGCCGCTGCCGGTGCCGCCGCTCTGAAACGCGGACGCTCGCCAGCATCATGCAACTGAAGCTCGACGCGCTCGAAGCGCACCTCGCGAAAGGCCTGAAGGGGCTGTACGTCGTGTACGGCGACGAGCATCTGCTCGCCCAGGAAGCGTGCGACCGCATCCGGGCCACCGCGCGCGCGGGCGGCTTCACCGACCGCACGGTATTCACTGTCGAGCGCGGTTTCGACTGGAGCGCGCTCATCGGCGCAACCCAGTCGATGTCGCTCTTCGGCGACCGTCAACTGATCGAACTGCGCATTCCGACCGGCAAGCCCGGCAAGGAAGGCGCGGAAGCGCTGAAGGCGATCGCCGGCGCCGATAATCCCGACGTCGTGACGCTCGTTACGCTGCCGCGCCTCGACAGCGCGACGCAGAAGTCGGGCTGGTTCACAGCGTTGCTCGGCGCGGGCGTCGCGCTGAAGATCGATCCGGTCGAACGCGCGCAATTGCCGATGTGGGTCGGCCAGCGGCTCGCGCAGCAAGGGCAGCGCGTCGCACCCGGCGAGGAAGGGCGGCGCGCGCTGTCGTTCATCGCGGAACGGGTGGAAGGCAATCTGCTCGCCGCGCATCAGGAAATCCAGAAGCTCGGGCTGCTCTATCCCGAGGGCGTGCTCACGTTCGAGCAGATCCACGACGCTGTGCTGAACGTCGCGCGCTACGACGTGTTCAAGCTCAACGAAGCGATGCTGACGGGCGATGTCGGCCGTCTCGCGCGCATGCTCGACGGACTGAAGGGCGAAGGCGAGGCCGCCGTGCTCGTGCTCTGGGCGCTCGTCGAGGAAGTGCGCACGCTGTTGCGCATCAAGCGCGGCGTCGCGGCGGGCAAGCCGCTCGCCACGCTCATGCGCGAGAACCGCGTCTGGGGGCCGCGCGAAAGGCTCATCGGCCCGGCGCTCTCGCGCGTGACGGACGACGCGCTGGAAAAGGCGCTGTCGCTCGCGGCGCGGCTGGATCGGCAGGTGAAAGGGCTTTCCGGAGGCACGGGAGCGCGCGGCAGCGAGCCACCGCCAGATCCGTGGGCCGGCATGTTCGAACTCGCGATGGCGGTCGCGCACGGCGGCACGCCGGCGCAGGCTACGCCAGCGCCACGACCGCGCCGCTAGGACGCATCGGTCACACGCTGTTGCAATTTGTGCAACGGCTTAGAATGAAGGCACTGACGCTTCGGCCTTGGAAGCGCTCGAGAAAGCGGATCACGGAAGAGACCCACGATGAACATCGATCAATACATGACCGACCTCGGCCGCCGCGCCCGCACGGCGTCGCGCGCAATGGCGCGGGCGTCGACGGCGGCGAAAAATGCGGCGCTCAACGCCGTGGCGGACGCCATCGAACGCGAGCGCGATGCGCTCAAGGAAGCGAACGCGCGCGACCTCGTGCGGGCGCGGGAGAAGGGCTACGATGCGGCGTTCATCGACCGCCTGACGCTTTCCGACAAGGCGATCAACACGATGGTCGAAGGCTTGCGCCAGGTCGCCGCGCTGGCCGATCCGATCGGCGAAATCAGCGGGCTGAAGTTTCGTCCGAGCGGCATCCAGGTCGGCCAGATGCGCGTGCCGCTCGGCGTGATCGGCATCATCTACGAGTCGCGGCCGAACGTCACGATCGACGCCGCCGCGCTGTGCCTCAAGTCCGGCAACGCCACCATTTTGCGCGGCGGCTCCGAGGCGCTCGAATGCAACACGGCGCTCGCGAAGCTGATTGGCGTCGGGCTGGAAGCAGCGGGCTTGCCGCAGGACGCGGTGCAGGTCGTCGAAACGGCGGATCGCGCGGCGGTCGGCAAGCTCATCACGATGACCGAATTCGTCGACGTGATCGTGCCGCGCGGCGGCAAGAGCCTGATTGCGCGGTTGATGGAAGAATCGCGCGTGCCGATGATCAAGCACCTCGACGGCATCTGCCATGTGTATGTGGACGATCGCGCGGATCTCGACAAGGCGGCAGTCATTTGCGACAACGCGAAGACACATCGTTACGGCACCTGCAACACGATGGAAACGCTGCTCGTCGCGCGCGGCATCGCTCAGCAGGCCTTGCCGCAACTCGCGCGCGCGTATCAGGCGAAAGAAGTCGAACTGCGCGTGGACGGGCAAGCGCGCGCCGTGCTCGAAGCGGCGAAGATCGGCGGCCTCGTCGATGCGACCGACGAAGACTGGAGCACGGAATATCTCGCGCCGGTGCTGGCGATCAAGATCGTCGACGGGCTCGATGAAGCCATCGACCACATCAACACCTACGGCTCGCATCACACCGACGCGATCGTCACCGAAGATCACGACCGCGCGATGCGTTTCCTGCGCGAAGTGGATTCGGCGAGCGTGATGGTGAACGCGTCCACACGCTTCGCCGATGGCTTCGAATTCGGCCTCGGCGCGGAAATCGGCATTTCGAACGACAAGCTGCATGCGCGCGGTCCTGTCGGGCTCGAAGGGCTGACATCGCTCAAGTACGTGGTGCTCGGCCGCGGCGAAGTCCGTCAATAAGCAGGCTCGAACAAGAAGAACGATGCTCTGGATCAAATCGCTGCATATCGTGCTGGTCGCTTCGTGGTTCGCGGGGCTTTTCTATCTGCCGCGCATTTTCGTGAACCTCGCGATGGAAACGGATCCCGCCGCGAGCGCGCGTCTGTTGCTGATGGCGCGCAAGCTGTTTCGGTTCATGACGTTCATCGCGGTGCCGGCGCTCGCGTGCGGGCTGTGGCTGTGGCTCGTCGTCGGGATCGGCGCGGGACAGGGCTGGCTGCACGCGAAGCTGACGATCGTCGTTCTGCTCATCGCCTATCACGCGTATTGCGGGCGCCTGCTGCACACGTTTCAACGCGGCGAAAACAGGCGCTCGGACAAGTGGTATCGAATGTTCAACGAACTGCCGGTGCTTGGGCTGCTCGGCGCGACCTTGCTCGTGGTGATCAAGCCGTTCTGACGGACGCGTGCCCGGCTTTTTGCTTGTTCACCAGATCGAGCACCATTTCGCCGAAGACTGCTCGCGAGCGTCCTGCGCACGAGTTTGTTGATGCTTCGTTTGATCGCGTGCCGATGCTCCATTTCGGCATGGGTGCAATGCATGTACAACGCGAACAATTGACTTGGATGTCGGGGAGATCGCTCTGATCGCCAAGCGCCTTGTCGAGCCAGTCGGGGAGCGCTTCGCGATTGCGATGCGCGTCGGCACTGCCGGAAGATATTTCACCGGCGTTCGCAATGGCAAGATTCAGCGCGGGCACGGCATCCGCGCGAATGCACGCAAAATAATCCAGCGGCAGGCGCGATTCCGCGTTGCATGGAATCCTGAGCCGTCTTGTCGAATCCGAACCGGCAATTGAACCGTTCCATCTTCTGCAATGACGGGAAGGAACCGGCGGGCGACATAATCGGCGTTCTTCTGAACCGCGGCGCCGAGCAAATGCTGGATTAGCGAACGCGAGCCCGCCAGTTGCGAGAACCGCTCATCGGTGAGAGTGAACCTGGTGTGCCCGACGAGCGCAATGATGGCTGTCGCCGTGCGACTCGCAAAACTCTCGAGCGACCGGTTTATGCCGGGACGTGGACATGCATCCGAAGGCGCCATTAAAGTCAGCAGGTCACGAATGGTCTTTCGGTGAGCAACGCGTGGAGTTCAGAAGCTGCGCAATGGCTTCATCCGGCTTCTCGCCGTAGACGCAGGATTCGAAATGCTCGACGGAAAAGGAACTGCTCATGGGTGCTCCCGGTGAGGGAGTGAGTGATAAACAGCGTAGGCGAACGTTCGCCGCTCTTTGGAGGGCGACGCAGCCTTCGCTGCCTACGTGCCCACCCGCCGCCCTTCGAGCACGTCCTTCGCTTGAGCAAGCTTGTCCGCAAGCGCTGGCCCGCGAGCCAGTGCGAGTCCGACCGCAAGGATGTCGCCGATCGCGAGATGTGACACGCGCGATGTCATTGGCGAAAAAATGTCGGTGTCTTCGTTGACGTTCGCGAACAATCCGACCGTGGCCATGCGCGCGAGCGGCGAATGGCCATGCGTGATCGCAATGACCTTGGCGCCGCCGTTTAACGCCGATTTGCACGCGTCGAGAATGTCTCTCGTGCGCCCGGTGTTGGAAATCGCGACGACGACATCGCCCGCGCCGAGCAGCGCTGCGGAAGTGGTGTACGTATGCGGGTCGGAGTATGCGACAGACGGTACGCCTAATCGAAAAAATTTGTGCTGCATATCGAGCGCGGCAATGCCCGATCCTCCCGCGCCGTAGAACTCGATACGACGCGCTGCGGCGAGAATCGCGATGGCCGCCGCGACGCTGTCTGAAGACAGCGTATTGCGCACGCCGATCAGCGCGCCGATGGTCCGGTCGAGCACCTTGGCGGCGACGCCCGCGGGCGGTTCGTCCGTGCGCACGTCGCGATAAACCGTGGGAACGTCCGCTGCTACGCTTTGTGCGAGGCGGATCTTGAACTCCCGGAAGCCCGAAAAGCCGAGCGCCTGGCAAAACCGTGCGATGGTCGGCTGGCTGACACCGGCGCGCTTCGCGAAGTCGGTCATCGACAGATCGAGCACCTCGCGCGGCGCTTCGAGCACGTAGTCGGCCAACTTGCGCTCGGATGGCCGCAGTTGCTCGCGCTTTGCTTCGACTTGGGACAGCAACATCGGAAATCTCGCCTATGCTGAAAATTGCTTGGGACTATAGCCGATTAGGAGCTTGTACAAATACTACATAAATGCGGAGTCGAATGTCGGGGAAATCCCTGAGGCATTGAACGGGAAGGCGCTTGGCTCGTTTGCAGACGAAAGTCTGCGCTATTTTGTCATTGTCTTGATGTAGTTTTTCTACTAGTATTCGAAACGCGGCTACACGACAAGTCCAAACGCCGCTCCCGCAATGATCAATCCAACCTCAACGGCGGGCGCGCCGGGAGTGAGACGAAGGAGCTTCGATGGTTTCCCTGCATTCGCAACTCAAAAAAGTCACCGATCGCATCATCGAGCGCAGCAAGCCGACGCGCGCGGCGTACCTTGCGCGCATCGACGCCGCACACGGCCTGTTCCCGGCGCGTGGCGCGCTGTCCTGCGCGAACCTGGCGCACGGTTTCGCCGGCCTCGAAGGTGAGGAGAAGATTGCGATCAAGTCGATTCGCCAGCCGAACATCGGCATCGTCTCGTCTTATAACGAGATGCTTTCCGCGCACGCGCCCTACAAGAGCTTCCCGGACATCATCAAGCAGGCCGCGCGCGAGCACGGCGGCATTGCGCAATTCGCGGGCGGCGTGCCCGCCATGTGTGACGGCATTACGCAAGGCAACGCCGGCATGGAACTGTCGCTCTTTTCGCGGGAAGTCATCGCGATGAGCACGGCCGTCGCGCTCACGCACAACATGTTCGACGCGGCACTGTGCCTCGGCGTCTGCGACAAGATCGTGCCGGGACTTGCAATCGGCGCCTTGCAGTTCGGTCATTTGCCGACCATTTTCGTGCCCGCCGGCCCGATGACGAGCGGTCTCACCAACGACGATAAGGCCAAGGTGCGGCAGGAATTCGCCACTGGCAAATGCGACCGCGCCGCGTTGCTGGAAGCGGAGTCGGCGGCGTATCACGGCCACGGCACCTGCACGTTCTACGGCACGGCCAACAGCAACCAGATGCTAATGGAAGTGATGGGCTTGCATCTGCCGAGCGCGGCGTTCGTGCATCCGCACACGCCTCTGCGCGACGCGCTCACGGCGGAAGCCGCGCGTCGCGTGCTCGATATCACGCTCGAGCGGGGCAATTACACGCCGATCGGCCATGTCGTCGACGAAAAGGCAATCGTGAACGGCATCGTCGCGCTGCTGGCAACTGGCGGCTCGACCAATCACACGCTGCATCTCGTGGCGATCGCGCGGGCGGCGGGCATCGTGATCGACTGGAACGATTTCGACGAGTTGTCGCAAGTAGTGCCGCTGCTCGCGAAGATCTATCCGAACGGCAAGGCCGACGTGAATCACTTCCACGCGGCGGGCGGCGTCGCGTTCCTCGTGCGCAATCTGCTCGAAGGCGGACTGCTGCATGAGGACGTGCAGACGGTCGCAGGCAAGGGACTTTCGCACTATACGAAGGAGCCGAAGCTCATCGACGGCAAGCTGCATTGGGTCGACGGCGCGCAGGAAAGTCACGACACCAAGGTGCTGCGCGGCATCGGCGAGCCGTTCCAGCCGGACGGCGGTCTGCGCCTGATGCAGGGCAAGCTCGGGCGCGGCGTCATCAAGATTTCGGCGGTCGCGCCGGAGCATCGTGTCGTGAAGGCGCCGGCCATCGTGTTCAATTCGCAAGAGGAAGTGCAGGAAGCGTTCGACAAAGGCGAGTTGAAGCGCGATTTCGTCGCCGTGGTGCGCTTTCAGGGGGCGCGGGCGAACGGCATGCCCGAGTTGCATCGTTTGACGCCGTTGCTCGGCGTGTTGCAGGATCAAGGCTTCCATGTCGCGCTGGTTACGGACGGGCGCATGTCGGGCGCATCGGGCAAGGTGCCGGCGGTCATTCACGTCTCACCGGAAGCGCTGCTGCAGGGTCCGCTCGGCAAGGTGCGCACCGGCGACACGCTCGTGATCGACGCGCCTGCTGGCGTGCTGGACATCGAGATCGACGCGAACGAGTGGGCCTCGCGGGAAGTCCAGGCGCCGCTGTATCAGGCGGATAACGAAGCAGGATTCGGACGCGAACTGTTCGGCGTATTCCGTAGCGCGGCGTTGCCGGCGGAAGAGGGCGCATCCGTGTTCGGCGCGCTGATTGGCGCGGACGCCGCGCATGACGGGCAGGCGAAAGACGCGGTGTCGTCGCATGAGAGAAATGCGCTTCACGACAACGCGCGCGCCGCGGCATCGGCGCTGAACAAGGCGCACGCGACGCATCATTGAACATCGTAACGACGGGCGAACGGCCCGAACTTCCCGAGAACTTGCGGTCGGCAAAATGGCGCCGCACATAAACCAGGAGTTGCATCAATGAAAACGGTGAGCGAAATCGTGCGTCTGGGACCGGTGATTCCGGTGCTTGCGTTCGATTCTGTGGAACAAGGTGAACATGTGTCGCGCGCGCTGCACGCGGGCGGTGTGAAAGTGCTCGAGATCACGTTGCGTACGGCGGCGGGCATCGGCGCGATCGAGCGCGCCAGCCAATTGGCGGACGATATCGTCGTCGGGGTGGGCACCATCACGAAGCCCGAGCATTGCGCGCAAGCGAAAAAGGCGGGCGCGCAATTCGGCGTGTCGCCGGGTCTCACGAAAGACATGCACAAGGCCGCGCAGGACGCAGGGTTGCCGCTGCTGCCGGGTGTCATGACGCCGAGCGACATCATCGCCGCGATGGAGCTGGGCTACGAGATCGTCAAGTTTTTCCCGGCGCAACAGGCGGGCGGCATTCCAATGCTGCAGGCGTTCTATGGACCGTTCCCAAATCTGAAGTTCTGTCCGACGGGCGGCATCACGGCTGAAACGGCGTCCAATTTTCTGGCGCAGCCGAATGTGGTGTGCGTTGGCGGTTCCTGGCTGACGCCGAAGGCTGCGCTTGCCGCGCAGAATTGGGAAGAAGTCACGCGTCTCGCACGTGCCGCGAGCGAGCTGGCGCCGCATAAATAAGCTTTTCATCAAAGGGAACGTCGCGACCGTGTGAACGGTCGTGCGCGCTTTTTTTTGTTTGTGCGTTCCGTGCGCGACCTTACTCCACATCCCCTGCTTGTACGGCGGCTTGCGCATGCCTGGATCGAAGCGATTACCGCGGCCGCGCGCAGCGCGTCATCGGCGCAGTGAATCTGTTCAATCAGGCAAACCTGAATGCTTTCGCAAACCGGTCGATCAATCTTTGCCAGGGAAGCAAGCACGAGGTCGGCGTATGAACAAACAAAACAAATCCCGCATGCCGGAGCGCATCAACGTCGGCGTTTGGATCCACATCCGGCACTGGGAGCAATCGCTCTGCGAAAACGGCATTTTCCAGAGTTGTCTATATCTCGTTACGGTGCTGATGCGCTCGCCGCGCGTGAAGTCGCCCTACGTGGTGACGGGCGGCTCAATCGAACGTCGCTTTTTTGCGTTTGAATTAGCCTGCGCTTCGAGCGTGCAAAACGTGCGGCTTATTCACGTTTCCCTCAACAGCAATTCCCCGGCCAAACGCGTCGCTTACAAGTAAAATTCCGGTGCCCAGCGCCCTGTGTGCGCTTGCCGGACATTGCCCCTGTGTGCAGTGCAGCGACGGCAAACGCATACATAGCGCAAACCTCAACAAAATCAAGGAGGCGTTATGCCAGCCGTCCACGGGAGCATGTTGCTGCTCTACGCGGTGATCGCAATCGCGGTTCTGATCCTGATGATCGCCCGCTACAAGGTTTACCCGTTCCTCGTTCTCATGATCGTGTCGGTATTGCTGGCCCTTGCGGTCGGCATGCCGATGGACAAAATCGTGAAGTCGTTCGAAACCGGCAACGGCAACACGCTCGGCCACATTGCCGTCGTCGTCGGTCTTGGCACGATGCTCGGCAAGATGATGGCCGAATCGGGCGGCGCCGAGCGCATCGCCAATACGCTGATCAATCTGTTCGGCGAAAAGAATATCCACTGGGCGATGATGGTTGTTGCGATCATCGTCGGCTTGCCGGTGTTCTTCGAAGTGGGCTTCGTGCTGCTGATTCCGATCGCGTTCAACGTCGCGAGACGCACTGGCAAATCGCTGCTGCTGATCGGCCTGCCCATGGTCGCGGGCCTCTCGGTCGTGCACGGTCTGATTCCGCCGCACCCGGCTGCGCTGCTTGCTGTGCAGGCCTATCACGCGGATATCGGCAAGACGATAGCTTACGGACTGCTCGTCGGCGTGCCGACGGCGATCGTCGCGGGTCCGTTGTTCGCGCTAATGATCCACAAGTACATCAAGCTGCCGGATGCCAACGCGCTCGCCGACCAGTTCACTCAAAAGCATGGTGACACCGAGAAAAACCGCGATCTGCCGAGCTTCGGCATCACGCTGTTCACCATCTTGCTGCCGGTCATTCTGATGCTGATCGGAAGCTGGGCAGATCTGGTCTTCGCGCCGAAGACGTTGCCGAACGATTTGCTGCGCTTTATCGGCCAGTCGGATATGGCGCTTCTGATCGCCGTGCTGGTCAGCTTTTGGACCTTCGGCGCCAAGCAGGGCTTCAACCGCGACCAGATTCAGAAGTTCTGCGGCGAATGTCTTGCGCCGATCGCGGGCATTACGCTGATCGTCGGCGCCGGTGGCGGTTTCGGCCAGGTTCTGCGCGACAGCGGCATCTCCCAGCAAATCGTCGCGACGGCATCGCAGGCAAGCCTGTCGCCGCTCTTGCTCGGCTGGTTCGTCGCTGCGCTGATTCGTCTTGCGACAGGCTCGGCAACGGTCGCGATGACGACTGCGTGCGGCATCGTCGCGCCGATCGCGGCCGCGGCGGGTGGGCATACGAGCCCCGAATTGCTGGTGCTCGCCACCGGCTCGGGCTCGCTGATCTTCTCGCATGTGAACGATGGCGGCTTCTGGCTGATCAAAGAGTATTTCGGGATGACGGTCGGACAAACGTTCAAGACCTGGTCGCTGCTCGAAACCATCATTTCCTTGATGGGACTCGGTTTGACCTTCGCGCTTGCGACGGTCGTGTAAGGAGACTTCGATGATTCTGATCGCGATGGGCGTGTCGGGCGCCGGCAAGTCACTGATCGGCGAAATGCTGGCGGAGCGGCTGCACTGCACCTTCACCGACGGCGACGCGTTCCACAGCGCCGCGAACAAGGAGAAGATGCACAAAGGCATTCCTCTGACCGACGAGGACCGCTGGCCGTGGCTGAAGACCATTCGTGCCGCGATCGAGGAAAAGCAGCGCGCCGGCGAGACGGCGGTCTTTACGTGCTCGTCGCTGAAACGCTCGTATCGCGACATCCTGCGCGACGGCGACCGCGACGTGTGCTTCGTCTATCTGCACGGCACGATGGAAGTGCTTCGCGAGCGTCTGGGCTCGCGCACTGGACACTTCTTCGATCCGTCGCTGTTGCAGAGCCAGCTGGACACGCTGGAAGAACCGGGCGAAGAGGAGGCGATCACGGAAAGCATCGAGCTGACGCCCGAGCAGATCGTCGATAACGTGCTTGAAAAATTGAAGACGCGTAAATGACAAAAAAAGCCCCGGAAGTTTTGAACTGACCCCGCAAAGTTGGACAGGTTTGGGCTAAGGCCGTGAGGGCTGAGTTCTGTACATTACAGGACTCAGCC
>NZ_JALQDI010000022.1:0-1551 GCF_023631305.1 Caballeronia sp. INML3B | reverse complement strand
CGGCTGATATGACTCCGCCTGTCAATAGCGATCGGTTTTGGGTTTGTTGATGTGCGCATCTTGCCGAATTTCCTGAGGGCGACGTAGCAGTAAGTCTCGACGGTGGATCATGCTGATATTCGCGGGTTGGGTACCGCATTACAGAAATCCGCCCAATGAGCCTGCCGCTATCTAATGTCGCAAGTCGGATAGAAATCGTTGCGTAGCCGAATCGCGGGTTACTCGTGTGCCGGGCTACGCCGCCTTCAGGAAACTCCTCCCCATTCGACTAAAAGTTACTCAACCGCAGCATCATGTTGTGAGCGGCTCGCAGGGTATGGCAAGTGACATCGCGAGTCGACTGATGTCCCAAATGAATCCGGCGAGCTCGCGGGCGACCGCGACCACCGCGATGTTCTTCTGCTTGCCGCGCGTGATTAGCTTCCGGAAGCGCCGGCACAGACGCAGTTGCGCGTCCCAGGCTCGGTCCACGATTGGCTTTGGAATACCATCGTGACGACGTTGGATCCCGGGACTCACGCGGGCCGGATGTTGATAGCTCCAGGCCGCTTCGACCAACAGTTTTCTTGCATAGCTGTTGCCGTTTTTGGTGATACTGCCCTGACGGCGTTTTTCTCCTGACGAGTGCTCGGAGGGCGTCACGCCCAGCCAGCCCATCAATTGGCGAGGGTGCGCGAAGCGTGACAGATCACCGAGCTCAGCGAGCATGCCCACTGCCGTGGTGAACTGCACGCCGCGCATCGTCTGCAGGCCCAGAACGGCAGGATAAAAGCGCCAGTTGACGACGGCATCGCGCAACGCGGCCTCCAGCCGGTCGCATTGCGCCAGGCGATCCTCAATGGTGCGTCGATACTCCTCGAACGCCAGTTGCTGCCACGAGCTCTCGAATGCATACGTGCTCACCCAGCGCCGGTGCGCCGGCCCCCAGTCGGCTCGGCCCGTATAGCGCACCCCATGCGAGAGCAGAAAGCCCTTCAACCGTTGTCTGGCGCGCTTCAGATCGTCCTTGGCGCTGACCCACGCGCGAGCCAGATCGCGGAATGCTTCGTCCTCCACGCTGGGGACGTACACCGCTGACAGATCCCCGGCGCGCAGCGACCTCACGAGCTTGACGGCGTCGCGCCGATCGGTCTTGACTCGCTCACCAGGCTTTTTGGGAATCAATGACGGCGCGCACACCATGCAGTCAAACCCCTTCTGCACGAGCTGACGGTAAAGTCCGTAGCCGCACGGACCCGCCTCGTAGACGATGACGATGTGCCGAGCCTTCGACTAAAGGCGCTTGCACAGGCGATCGATATCCGTCTTCGTCGTACCGATCTTGCCGAGAAGTTCGACCTCGCCTGTGCCCAGCGCATAGGCAACTGTAATCGAGTCCTTATGGACGTCGAGCCCTACGTACAGTGTGCTATCGTTTTCCACGCTGGCCTCCGTGATGGATATCGCCGGGTGTGGCCCTGTCCACACCGTGCGGCTCTGGCAGCGATGCTAACCCGCGTCTGATTCCGCGCGCCAGGCCAGCCCCTGCCTCGCGGAGTCATACTGACTAAT
>NZ_JALQDI010000021.1:0-58494 GCF_023631305.1 Caballeronia sp. INML3B | reverse complement strand
CCACTGCTCCACTACCACCATATTTGCCTGACAGATAGTCTTCGACGACGGCTCGCTTAAATTGCGCGCTGTGCTTGCTCATAAAAAACACCCCAAGTCGTTGGACGGTTGTCCAACTTTTGGGGTGCAGTTCAGTTTCCGGGGCTTTTTTACTTTTGGATCCAGGCCTGGATTCAAGCAATCCGCTTTGCCAACTCCACCGCCTTGCCGATGTACGAACCCGGCGTCATCTCGAGCAGCAGTTTCTTCGCGTCGGCGGGAATCGCCAGACCCGCGATGAACGTCTGCAGCGCCTCGCGCGTGATGCCCTTGCCGCGCGTGAGTTCCTTCAGTTGCTCGTACGGATTTTCGATGCCGTAACGGCGCATCACCGTCTGCACCGGCTCGGCGAGCACTTCCCACGTGTTGTCGAGATCTTCGTTCAGGCGCGCCGCGTTGATTTCCAGCTTGTCGAGGCCGCGGATCAGCGCGTCGTAAGCGAGCAGCGAATAGCCGAACGCGACGCCGATATTGCGCAGCACGGTCGAATCCGTCAGGTCGCGCTGCCAGCGCGAGACCGGCAGTTTGTCGGCGAGATGGCGCAGCGTGGCATTCGCGAGGCCAAGATTACCTTCCGAATTCTCGAAGTCGATCGGATTGACTTTATGCGGCATCGTCGACGAACCGATTTCGCCCGCCTTCGTCTTTTGCTTGAAATAGCCGAGCGAGATGTAGCCCCACACATCGCGATCGAGGTCGAGCAGGATTGTATTAGCGCGTGCCACCGCGTCGAACAACTCGGCCATGTAGTCGTGCGGCTCGATCTGAATCGTGTACGGATTGAACGTGAGCTTCAGCCGATTTTCGACGACATCCTTCGAGAACGCTTCCCAATCGAATTCCGGATACGCCGACAGATGCGCGTTGAAATTGCCGACCGCGCCGTTCATCTTGCCGAGCAGTTCGACCTTCTCGATGCGCTGGATCGCGCGCGAAAGACGCGCCGCAACGTTGGCGATTTCCTTGCCGAGCGTGGTCGGGCTGGCCGGCTGACCGTGCGTGCGTGAGAGCATCGGCTGTTCCGCGTGCGCGTGTGCGAGCTTCACGAGGCGTTCGTACACCGAGCGCAGTGCCGGCAGGATCACGTGTTCGCGTGCGCCGGCAAGCATCAGACCGTGCGACGTGTTGTTGATGTCTTCGGACGTGCATGCGAAGTGGATGAACTCGCTCGCGCGCTCCAGTTCCGGCTGACCCTTGACCGACTCCTTGAGCCAATATTCGACGGCCTTCACGTCGTGATTCGTGACGCGCTCGATGTCCTTGATGCGCGCTGCGTCGTGCGCCGTGAAACGTTCAGCGAGGCTGAGCAGGAATTGCTCGGACGCCTCGGAAAAGCGCGGCACTTCGGTGAAACCGGCGCGCGACAGCGCGATCAGCCAGTGAATCTCGACCGTCACGCGATGCCGCATGAACGCGGCTTCGGAGAGCCATTCGCGCAGGGCTTCTGTCTTGGTGGCATAGCGGCCGTCGAGCGGCGAGAGCGCGGTGAGCGCGAAGAGGGTATCGGGACGGGTATCGGACATGATTGCGGGCGCGGCCGGAACGAAAAGACGGGAGAACCGCGCATTTTACCATCGGATGCGTCCCAATCCCCGACGCGCCTGCGTTCAGTGGGCGCGCAGTTCGTCGTCGAGTGCGCGAAGTTGCGCGGGCGTGCCGACGTTTTCCCAGCGGCCTTCGTAGCGCTCGCCACTCGCGCGCCCGGCCTCGATCGTTTCGCGGTAGTACGGCGTCAGCGCGCGGCGCGTGCCGGGCGCGAGGTCGCGAAACATGCGCGTGTCGTACAGGCCGATGTTGCCGAAGGTGTAACGCGGCTCGCCGTCGAATGCGAGCACGCCATCGCGCAAAGCGAAATCGCCTTTCGGATGAAATGGCGGATTCGGCACCATCACCAGATGCATGCCCGGTTCGTTCATCGAAGCGAGTTGCGAGGCCCGCTGATGCAAGCTCGCATAATCGAAATCGCAGAACACGTCGCCGCTCACCGCGACGAACACGCCGTCCCCGATCAGATGTAGCGCCCGTGCGATGCCGCCCGCCGTCTCCAGCGCTTCGGTTTCGGCCGAATACCGCAGATCGACGCCCCAGCGCGCGCCGCGCCCGAGCGCGGCCTCGATCTGCTCGCCGAGCCATGCATGATTGATCACGATTACCTCGACGCCCGCTGCCGCGAGGCGCTCGATCTGCCACACAATCAAGGGCTTGCCGCCGACCGGAAGCAACGGCTTCGGACACGTATCGGTGAGGGGGCGCATGCGTTCGCCGCGTCCGGCGGCGAAGATCATCGCCGTTTTCAAAGCGTGCGTCATCGTGAACTCAGAAGGTGTAACCGACTTCGGCCGCGCGGCCTTCCAGTGAATCGAGCAGACGCGCGAACGGCCACAACGGCGCGTAGCGCTCCGCGACCTTGCGCGCGTAGCCGATGAAACGCGGCAGATCGGCGAGATAACGCGGCTTGCCGTCGCGATAGTGGATGCGCGCGAACAGGCCGAGCACCTTGATGTGCCGCTGCAGGCCCATCCATTCGAGCTGGCGGTAGAACTCGCCGAAATCGTGATCGACGGGAAGTCCGGCCTTCTTCGCGCGCTCCCAGTAGTACGCGACACAATCCAGCTGAAACGCCTCTTCCCAGCTGATGAACGCATCGCGCATCAACGACGCCATGTCGTACGTGATCGGCCCGTACACCGCGTCCTGAAAGTCCAGCACGCCCGGGTTCGGCTCGCACACCATCAGATTGCGCGGCATGAAATCGCGCAGCATGAAGGTCTGCGGCTGCGCGAGCGCGCTCTGCACGAGCAGCGTGAACGTGTGCTCGAGCGTCTTGCGTTCGTCCGCGGTGACTTCGCGGCCCAGATGTCGGCCGATGAACCATTCAGGCATCAGTTCCATCTCGCGGCGCAGGAACGCCTCGTCGAACGAAGGCAGCACGCCTTCGCGCGCGGTCTGCTGGAAGCGGATCAGCGTGTCGATCGCGGCGCGCATCATCGGCCGCGCGTTTTTTTCGTCGAGAACGGAAATGTAAGTCGTCGTGCCGAGATCGGTCACGAGCATGAAGCCGGCATCGAAATCGGCTTCGAGAATTTTCGGCACATGCACGTTCGCCGCTTCGAGCAGCCCGGCGACCTGCACGAACTCGCGGCATTTTTCGGGCGGCGGCGCATCGACGGCGATGAGCGTCTTGCCATGCTCCGAATCGCTCTCCAGCCGGAAATATCGGCGAAAGCTGGCGTCGGCGGAGGCGGGAGCGAGACTCGTGATGTTCAGCCGGTACGGTCCGGCGAAACGTTCAAGCCACGAGCGAAGCTGATTCAGGCGGGCGTCGGAGGGAATGTGCGTCATAAATTCGAGGGGCCAAACATCTTGCCATATAATACCCCACGACTTTTTTAAGCGATCCGTTTCACGCCTGGCGCCAGGCCCCCGACGACTGTGAGCGTCACCGTTCGATCGAGTGTCGTCCCTGCTTTGCAACGGACCGTCAAGTTCGGGACTGCGGAAAGGGCGCGGCCGCCTGCCCGGCGGCATCGGGCGCGTGGGACGCGAACGGGATCGAACCGCCACCCATACATGCCGCCACGACAGTTTCCCGTATCGAAAATCCAAGGCGACGCTCAGCCACGCAGGCGGCGGCTCGTCGTCGCGCTTCTGTCCGTTCCAGGCCTGATGCCGGCTCTTGCACATGCCCAGCTCGTGGGCGACGCCGCGTATCCTCAGCCGCTCGACGGCCCCGGCAGTCTGCGTCTCGCACCGCAACTCGAAGAGCGCCCGCTGCAGAGCGGCCAGCAGCCTTCGACGTTCCTGCTGAGCGACAAGGCGACCGGCACCACCGACGAAGACATGGCGGCGAAGGGCTCGGCGGAGATCCGGCGCACGGTGACGGTCATCAAGGGCGACGCGCTGCATTACGATCAGGATACGGACATGGCCGATGCTTTCGGCAATGTCAGGCTGATCAACAACGGCGTGTCGTTCGTCGGCCCGGAAGCGCATCTGAAGGTCGAGGCCAACGAAGGGTTCATGACGAACCCGAAATATCACTTCAACCTGACGAGCGGCTCGGGCAGCGCCGAGCGCGTCGACATGATCGACGACGAGCGCGCGCGCATCGATCACGGCACCTATACCGCCTGTCAGTGCGAATCCGATCCGGCCTGGTACATCAAGGGTACATCGTTCGATTTCGACACCGGCGCCGAAGAGGGCATTGCACACAACGGCGTGCTGTTCTTCCAGGGCGTGCCGGTTTTCGGAAGCCCGTGGCTGTCGTTTCCGCTCACGGGCGACCGTCGCAGCGGCCTGTTGCCGCCGACCTTCTCGCTCAGCTCGACGACCGGCTTCGAAGCGACGATCCCGTACTATTTCAATATCGCGCCGAATCGCGATCTGACCGTCACGCCGCGCATCATGACGAAGCGCGGCGTGCTGGGCGAAGCGACCTACCGCTACCTGTCGCCGACCTACTCGGGCTCGTTTACCGGCGACTATCTGCCGAACGACCGGGTGACGCACACGAACCGCTACGCGATCTTCTGGCAGCACCGCCAGAACTTCGGCAACGGCTTCGGCGGCTACGTCAATTACAACAAGGTTTCGGACGATCAATATCCGGAAGACCTGGGCAACGCGTCGAATCAGTTCCTGAACGGCACGCAGCTCCTGTATCAGCAGGAAGCGGGGCTCACGTATAACAACGGCCCGTGGTCCGTCCTCGCGCGCGAACAGCGCTGGCAGACGCTGCAGCCGTCGGTTCCGCCCTATGCGCGCGAGCCGCAGGTGAACGTTCAGTACAACAAGTACAACGTCGGCGGCTTCGACTACGGCGCGGAACTGGACGCGACGCGCTTCACGATCACGACCGATGGCGCCACCGACGGCAACCGCCTGTACTTCAACCCGTACCTGAGTTACGGGATCAATGCGCCGGGCTATTTCGTCACGCCGAAGGTGCAATGGCACTTCGCGTCGTACGATCTGAGCCACATCGCGACGACCCAGGTTGCGGGCTCGTCGCCGCCGGTGGCGGGGCAGCCCAAGAATTTCACCGAGTCGATTCCGACCCTCAGCTTCGATACGGGGCTCGTGTTCGACCGCTCGGTGCGGCTCTTCGGCCAGGATTACATCCAGACGCTGGAACCGCGGCTCTACTACGTCTACACGCCGTATCACAATCAGGACTTCGCGCCGATTTTCGATACCGCCGAAGCCGACTTCGGCCTGGCCGAGATCTACACGCCGAACACCTTCGTCGGCAACGACCGCATCGCGGATGCGAACCGCATTACGGCCGGCCTGACGACGCGCTTCATCAATCCGGCGACGGGCGACGAGCGCGCGCGTTTCGTCATCGCGCAACAGTACTATTTCCAGAGCCAGCGCGTCACCATCACGCCGGGCCAGTTGCCCGACCAGGCGAAGCACTCGGACCTGATCGCGGGCGCCGCCATCAAGCTGGGCGCTGGTTTCGCCTCGGAAACGGCGTTCCAATATAATGTGGACAACAACCAGCTCGTGCGCTCGAGCATCGGTTTTGCGTTCAGTCCGGCGGAGCGCAGGGTAATCAACATCGGCTACCGCTACACGCGTTCGAACCAGACCACGCTGGTGAACGAGCCGATCAACCAGATCCTGTTGTCGGCTGAGTGGCCGCTCACGAATCGCCTCTACGCCGTCGGCCGCGTAAATTACGATCTCGCGAGCCATCGTCTCGTCGACGGGCTTCTGGGCTTCCAGTACGATGCCGACTGCTGGGCGTTCGGCTTCGGCATGCAGCGCTATGCCAACGGCGTGAACACGCAGGGCCAGCCTTCGTCGGGTACGCGCGTGCTCGCGCAATTGACGTTCAAGGGTCTGTCGAACGTCGACAACGGCCTCGTGAGCGCGTTCCGCGCGAGCGTTCAGGGTTATCAGCCGCCGCCGCCGGCGGCACCGCCGCTCTCCCGGTACAGCGATTACGAGTAAGGCAGGAACGGGCGTCCGCGCGCGGCATCCGGCGACGGCAGTGAAGAGCGGCGCCAAGGGCCGCGCAGAGCAGCATGTACAAGCAGGACACGAACGGGTGAAGCCTGTATTTGATGGAGTATCTGTGGCAAACGTGAATATGTTTCGATCGATGGCAATTGCAGCGGGCGTGCTGACTGGCGCGCTGATCCTGAGTTCGCCGGCCGGTGCGCAGGCGTTGTCGAATCGCAATACGCAGGTCGCCGATTCCGTCGTCGCGGTGGTGAACGACGGCGTCATCACCCGGCGCGAGCTGGAAGAGCGCACGGCGCTCATCGCCAAGCGTCTTCAGCAGCAGAACGCGCCGGTGCCGCCCGCGGACCAGATGCAGCGGCAAGTGCTCGATCAGATGGTGCTCGAGCGCATTCAGCTTCAGAAGGCGAAGGAAGACGGCATCGTCATCGACGACGCCACCGTCAACCGCACGCTCGCGCGTCTCGCGCAGCAAAATCAGATGACGCTCGACGTGTACCGCGCCCGCATCGAAGCGCAGGGCGTGCCCTGGTCCACCTTCACGCGCGACGCGCGCACGGAGTTGACGCTCTCGAAGCTGCGTGAGAAGGAAGTCGATAGCAAAATCACCGTGTCCGACGGCGAAGTGGCGAACTACATCGCCAGTCAGCGCGGTCCGGGCGCGCGCAATACGAGTGATCTGCGCCTTCAGCACATCATGTTCAAGCTGCCCTCGGATGCGCCTGACAGCGAAGTCGCGAAGGTCCAGGCTCAGGCCGACGCCGTGCTCAAGCAGGCGCAAGGCGGCGAGGATTTCGCCAAACTCGCCAAGCAGAATTCGCAGGACACCGACGCCAGCAAGGGCGGCGATCTCGGTTTCCGTACGCCCGGCACGTTGCCGGCGGGTATCGTGAACGCGGTTTCGACGTTGCGTCCGGGCCAGGTCGTCCCCACGCTTTTGCGCACCGACGGCGGCTTCGAAATCATCAAGCTGGTGGATCGCCGCGCGAGCCAAGGCACCGCCGCCGATGCGCCCAAGCTCGTGCAGACGCACGTGCGCCACATCCTGCTGCGCGTGTCGGACGGCATGTCCGAACAAGCCGCGCGCCAGAAGCTGCTCGACATCAAGCAGCAAGTCGCGTCGGGCGGCGATTTCGCCAACTTCGCGCGTACGTATTCGCAGGACGGCTCGGCGTCGCAAGGCGGCGATCTCGGCTGGATCAGCCCGGGCGAGACGGTGCCCGAGTTCGAGCGGGCGATGAACAATCTCCAGGACGGCGCGGTCAGCGATCCGGTGCGCAGCGAGTACGGCTATCACCTGATTCAGGTGCTCGGTCGCCGCGAAGCGGAAGGATCGGCGTCGCAGCAGCTCGACATCGCGCGTCAGGCGATCGGCCAACGCAAAGCCGAGCAGGCGTACTCCGACTGGCTGCGCGAACTGCGCGACACCGCGTACGTGCAATACAAGGGCATCGCTGCCCAGCAGCAGTAACAGCATGAGCACCGCCGACGCCCGACCGCTCGCCATCGCCATTACGACTGGCGAGCCGGCGGGCGTCGGCCCGGAACTGACGGCGGCGGCACTCAGGCAGGCGCGCGAGCGCTGGCCGTCGGCGCACTTCACGGTGCTCGGCGACCGTGCGCTGCTCGAAGCGCGCGCCGGCGCGGGCTGGCAAGCGTCGCACGGCGCGGTCGAGATCGAGCATCACGCGCTCGCCGTGCCCGCCGAACCGGGCAAACTGAATGCGGCGAACGGGCGCTATGTGCTGGGTCTGCTCGATGCCGCCATCGACGGCGCTGTTTCCGGCCGGTTCGATGCCATCGTCACCGCGCCGCTGCAAAAGAGCACCATCAACGATGCCGGCGTTCCCTTCACCGGCCATACCGAATACCTCGCCGAGCGCACGAACACGCCGCGCGTCGTGATGATGCTGGCGGGGTCGAGCGAGCGTCCGTTGCGCGTCGCGCTCGCGACCACGCATTTGCCGCTGAAGGATGTGTCCGCGGCGCTGACCATCGATGGCCTCGTCGAGACGCTCACGATCATCGATCACGATCTGCGCGCGCATTTCGGTTTGTCCGCGCCGCGCATTCTCGTCACCGGTCTCAATCCGCACGCGGGCGAGAACGGTTATCTGGGCCGCGAGGAAATCGACGTCATCACGCCTGCGCTCGAACGCGCGCGCACGCTCGGCATCGACGCGCCCGGACCGTATCCCGCCGACACGCTGTTCCAGCCGCGCTATCTGCAAGGCGCCGATTGCGTGCTCGCGATGTTCCACGATCAAGGCTTGCCGGTGCTGAAGTACGCGACGTTCGGCGAGGGCATCAACGTAACGCTCGGCTTGCCGATCATCCGCACGTCGGTGGATCACGGCACCGCGCTCGATCTCGCGGGCACCGGCCGCGCCGATCCGGGCAGCATGATCGCCGCGATCGACGCCGCCGTCACGATGGCGCGTCACAAGCGTCACACGCGCGCGGCGTGATCCGGCGCCGCGCGCCGCTTCCTTCAAACGAGTATGTCGACCAAACATCAAGGCCATTTCGCGCGCAAGCGCTTCGGGCAAAACTTCCTAGTCGATCAGGGCGTGATCGATTCTATCGTCGATGTGATCGCGCCGAAACGCGGCGAGCGCATGGTGGAGATCGGGCCGGGCCTCGCGGCGCTCACCGAGCCGCTGATCGCGCGGCTCGCCACGCCCGAGTCGCCGCTGCATGCGGTCGAACTGGATCGCGATCTGATCGGCCGTCTGGAAAAGCGTTTCGGCGACAGGCTCGTCGTGCATTCCGCCGATGCGCTCGATTTCGATTTCGCGTCGCTCGCGCTCGAAGGCGAGGACAACGAAAAGCCGACGCTGCGCATCGTCGGCAATCTGCCGTACAACATTTCCAGTCCGCTGCTGTTTCACCTGACGACGTTTGCGCACAAGGTGATCGACCAGCACTTCATGTTGCAGGACGAAGTGGTGGACCGCATGATCGCCGAGCCCGCGAGCAAGGATTACGGGCGTCTCTCGGTGATGCTGCAATACCGCTACGTGATGGACAAGCTTCTCGACGTGCCGCCCCAGTCGTTCAATCCGCCGCCGAAGGTGAATTCCGCGATCGTGCGCATGATTCCTTTCGCACCGCACGAGTTGCCCGAGGTCGACGAAACCGTATTGAGCGACGTCGTGAAGGCCGCGTTCGCGCAACGCCGCAAGGTGCTGCGAAACAACTTGGGCGCGTATCGCGACACGATCGATTTCGACGCCCTCGGCTTCGATCTCACGCGCCGCGCCGAAGAAGTGCCGGTGGCGGAATTCGTCGCGCTGGCGCAGGCGGTTCAGCGCGCGAAGGTCTGAACGCAGCCGCCATCCGTCAGCAATTTCATCAGCCGTTCAAGTCGCGCGCGCTGTTCGCGTTGCAAGCCGCGCGTCGCGCTCACCTGTTGCACGCGCGTGCGCCAGTAGGTCTGGCCGAACAGCGAATTCGCACCTTCCGCCGACAGCACGCGCTCCAGATGCCCGATCGCGGCATCGACATTCCTGAGCGTGTAAGGGCTCGTGATCGTGGCGTGCCGCTCGAGTGTTTCGTTCATCGTTATCCTCGTGTCGCGTTGAATCCGAGCGGCCGATTCTGCGAGCGGGAAGGGACATTCGGCGTCCCGAACACGCAACGTCGATCGGGACGCTATGTGTCCGGATCGGCTGCTACGATCGTCGTCCCCATCGGTGCGGGACAGAAAAGACATCCTTCAAGGGAAGACAGCATGCGCTTTATTCACGCGGCGGACATCCATCTCGACAGCCCGTTGCACGGCCTTTCCGCCTACGCGGACGCACCCGCGGACATGCTGCGCAACGCCACGCGCGAGGCCTTCTCGAAGCTCGTGTCGGCGGCGATCGACGAACAGGTCGATTTCATGGTGATCGCAGGCGATCTCTACGACGGCACCTGGCGCGATCACAACACGGGCATCTTCTTTTGCCGCGAAATGGGCCGGCTGCGTCGCGCGGGCATTCAGGTCTACGTGCTCTTCGGCAATCACGACGCCGAGAGCGAGATGACGAGTCAACTCCGATTGCCCGACAACGTCCACACGTTCTCGACGAGAAAGCCGCAGACGTTTCGCATCGACGATCTGAAGGTCGCGTTGCACGGTCACAGCTTCAAGGAAAAGGCGGTCACGACGAATCTCGTCACCGCGTATCCGTCGCCTGTCGCGGGGTATTTCAATATCGGCGTGCTGCATACGGCGCTCGAGGGCGGCTCGATGCATGCGAGCTACGCGCCGTGCTCCGTCGCCGAATTGCACGCGAAGGAATATCACTACTGGGCGCTCGGTCACGTGCACGATTACGCGATGTGGCAGGACGCATCGACCATCGTTTTTCCGGGCAATCTGCAAGGGCGCAATATCCGCGAGACGGGCAGGCGCGGCGCGGTGATCGTCACGGTGTCGGATACGGAGGAGGTGAGCGTCGAGCGGCTTTTCATCGACGTGCTGCGTTGGGAATCCGTGACGGTGGACGTATCGCAGGCAAGCACGCTCGATGAAGTCGCGCTGGCTGTCGGGCGTGAGCTCGAAGCGCTCGTCGAGTCTTCCGTGTCGTCGGTGCCGCACGCGGTGCGCGTGACGATCACCGGCGCGACACAGGCGCACGGCGAGCTGTTCGGACTGGCGACGCAACTGCGCGTGGAAGTGCTCGCGCAGATCGCGGCGATCAGCCACGACCGGCTGTGGCTCGAAAAAGTGAAGATCGCGACCGAGCCGCTCGCGCGCAGCGAACCGGCAACCGGCCGCACCGATGCGCTCGCCGATCTTCACGGCCTTCTGATCGAAGCCGAATCGGACCCTGAGTTTTTGAGCATGCTGAGGGAACGGCTCATCGCGCTGGCCGCGCAAGCGCCGAGCGAATTGCATAAGTCGGTGCCCGAACTTGAGCAAGTGCGCAACGGCGAACTCGCGAGGCTCGTCGGCGAAGTGCGCTCGGGGCTGATCGCGCAGTTGTCGGACGCGGAGTAAGCCATGCGCATCGGCAAGCTCGAACTCATCCGCTACGGCAAGTTCACCGATCACGCCGTCGAGTTTCCGGCGGTGGAACTTGATTTCCACTTCGTCGTCGGTCCGAATGAGGCCGGCAAATCGACCATCAAGAACGCCATTTCCGAGCTGCTCTTCGGCATGCCGCACAGCTCGCCGCTCGCGTTCGTGCATCCGCAAAGCGATCTGCGGCTCGGTGCGTCGATCGAAACGAGCGGCGAGACGTTCGCGTTTCATCGCACGAAGAGCCGCAAGTCGTCGCTGAATGCGCCGAACGGCGACGCGCTGCCCGCCGACGCTTTGGCAGCGTTTCTCGGCGCGGCCGACAAGGGCTTCTTCGAGCAGATGTACTGTCTGAATCACGAGGCGCTTCGGCGCGGTGGCGACGCCATTCTCGATGCATCGAGCGATGTCGGGCAGGTTCTGTTTCAGTCTGCGGCGGGTATCGCAAGCCTGGGCGACGTGCGCCAGCGTCTCGCGGAAGAAGCCGACGGCCTGTGGGCGAAGCGCAAGTCAGGCTGTGCGTACAACATCCACCGTAAGCAATACGACGAAGCCACCGACGAACTGAAACTGGCCAGCGTGCGCACCGCGAAGTGGACGCGCGCGCATGGCGCCGTTGAAGAAACGGAAGAAAGGCGCCGCGAGCAGGACGCGCGCCGCGCGGAACTCGAAGCACAGCGCGGCAAGCTCGAACGGGTGAGGCGCGTTGCACCGTATATGAACGTGTGGCGCGAGAAGGCAGCGGAATTGCGCGAACTGGGCGATGTCGTCGATCTGCCCGCGAACGCCGAAGCGACGTTGCAAAGCGCGCTGAAGCGGCACGCGGCCGCGCAGAGCGCGCTCGACGTATACGCGAAAAAAGCCGAACAGTTGCAGGCGGATCTGGGCGCGGTCCATATCGATCATGCGCTTCTCGCCGCGCAGGGGCGCATTCGTGCCCTCGACGCCACGGGACAGCGCTGCGCGAATCACGCGAGCGAAATCGCGCGGCTCGAACAGGAAGTCGCGATGCGCCTGAAGCAAGTCGCACGGGACGGCACGCAACTCGGGTGGCCGCAAGACGAGGCGGGCACGCGCCGCGCAATGCCGGGCGCGCTCGCGCTGCAAACGGTCACGAGTCTGATGCTGGAGCGCGGCGAACTCGAACTCGCCGCGCGCAACGCTGAACAGTCAGCCGACGAATGCGCGGCGCAGATCGATACGCTGAAATCGAAGCTGGCGGCGATCGCGGCCGGCGATGTGTCGCCGGGTCTGCGTGCCGCGTTGCGCGCGGCGCAGAAATATCGCGACAAGAGCGCGGCGATGAAGCGCCTCGAAGACGCGAAGCGCGACGCGAAGCAACTGCTCGACGCGAACATGGCGTCGCTCGGCCGATGGTCACGCTCCATCGACGAATTGAAGGCGCTGTCGCTCCCGACAGCCGAGCGCCTCGCCGCACTGCGCGCGGAACGGCAGGATCTGGTCGCGCGGCTGACGCTCGCGGCCGATCGCGCGAAGGAAGGGCAGGACACGCTCCACGTCACCCGCACCGAGCTCGACGATCTGGTCGAAACACACGATGTCGTGACGGGCGATCAGGTGCGCGAAGCACGCGCGTCGCGCGATGCGGCGTGGCATGCGATCAAGTCCGGCGACTTGGCGCTCGATGACGCCGCATCCGGCTTCGAAACTGCGATGCATTCTGCGGATGGCTTGGCCGATCGTCAGCTCGGCTCTGTCGGTTACGCGACGCAGCTTGCGGCATTGAAGCGCCGTGTCGCGAGCGAAGAATCGACGCTCGCGCGGCGCGAACAGAGCGCGCGCGAAGCCGAATCGGCGCTGACGACATTCGACGACGCGTGGCGCGCGCTCGCCGCGCATTCGCATATCGCGGACATGTCGCTCGACGAAGCGCCGTCATGGATCGCATCGCGCGACAAGGCGCTGGCGGCGGCGCAGGCGCTCGATGCGCGCACCGAAGAACTCGCGCGCGAATCCGCCGATTCCGACGCGCGGCGCGACGAACTCGCGCGACATCTCGCGGAAGCGGGCGCACAGACCGACGCGCGCGCCGATCTCGACATGTTATGCGACGTGGCGGAGACGCACATCGGCGCGATCGACGAGGCGGCGATGAAGCGGCGTCATCTCTCGACGCAACTCGACGAAACGCACGCCGAGCGCATCGCGCGGCAAGGCGCTGCGAAAGCGGCTCGCGAAGCATTCGAGCGCTGGCAACGCGAGTGGTCGGAGGCGATCGCGAAAGCGGGTTTCGCGAATGTGGCGGATTCGCAGGCGGCGGCCGAAGCGGCCATCGAGATCGTGAAGAGGATCGGCGAGCAGTTGACGCAGATCGAAACCATCCGCAGCGGACAGATCGACGCCAAGCGCGCCGAACTCGCCGCACTCGACGCCGAGGCATCGCAACTCGCGCGCGAACTCGACGAATCGCTCGCAACATTCGATGCGAACGCGATCGCGACGGAGCTGTCGGCACGCCTCGATCGCGCGTCTGCCGCACACGCCGAACTGAAGCGCTTGAAGAAGGAGCATGCGTCGGCGAGCGAACAGGTGAGCCACGCCCGCGCCGACGTGGAAGCAGCGAAGGCCATGCTGCGTCCGCTCTACGATCTCGCCGGCGTCGATACGCCCGACGTGCTCCAGGCGTTGATCGTTCAGTCGCAGAAAAAGCGCGAGCTGATCGCCGATGTGGACGACGCGCGCGCCGCGCTCATCAAGGGCGGCGATGGCCTGTCGCCCGACGAGCTCGTCGCGGAAGTGGAGGGCGCGGACATGCCGAACGTGCAGGCGGAGCTGTCGCGTATCGGCGCGGCGCTCACCGAGTCCGTGAAAATCGCGACCGACACCGCAACCGCGCTCGATGCCGCACGCCGGGAACTCGACGCCATTGCAGGCGAAGCGAATGCGGCGCGCGCCGAAGCGAAGCGCCAGGAAGCGCTCGCCGCGATGGCCGATGCCGCCGAACGCTTCGTGAAGGTCGAGACGGCTTCGACGCTGCTCAAGTGGGCGATCGACCGCTATCGCGAGCGCCGTCAGGGCCCGATGCTCTCACGCGCGAGCACGATCTTCTCCGAGCTCACGCTTGGAACGTTCTCGCGGCTCGTCGTCGACTACGATCGACAGCCGATGGCGCTGTCCGCGATCCGCGCGAGCGGCGAACATGTCGACATCGCCGGGATGAGCGAAGGCACGCGCGATCAGCTCTATCTCGCGCTGCGGCTCGCGGCGCTGGAAGAACATGGCGAGAAGGCGTCGGCGTTGCCGTTCGTCGCCGACGATCTCTTCATCAATTTCGACGATGGCCGCGCGCGTGCCGGCCTGCGCGTGCTCGCGCAGATCGCCAAACGCACGCAGGTGATCTTCCTGAGCCATCACGACCATCTGGTCGATATCGTGCGCGACGTGTTCGGGCCGCAGGTCAACGTGCGTTATATGGGCTGAAGCATGCGGTCGAGCCGCATCAGCGTCTCGCGCGCGCCGCCGGCGATGCCTACGCCCAAGCCCGGCGCAATCGCGTGCTCGCGTGGATTGATGCGGATCACGCGCGGTCCGTTGCGCTCGCTGAAGCGCCGGACCGTCGGCAGCGCGCGCCCCGCGCCAAGCTCGACGACCACGAAGCTCGTCACGCCGTGAAGCCAGGCGGCCAGCCTTTGCTCCTGTTGCGCGGTGTGCGTGCCGATCCAGTTCCAGTCGCCGAACATGAGGATGTTCGGACGCGCGAGCGCGCCGCAATGCCGGCAGCGCGGCATGTCGTTGACGAGCTCGCAGCGCGCCTCGTCGACGATCGGATCGAAGCCCTCGGCGGACCAGATGTCGTTCGTGCAAGCGTCAATGCATTGCAGCGAATCGATCGCGCCGTGACACTCGGCCACGCGCTCGGGCGCGAAGCCCGCGCGCTGGAACTGGCCATCGACATTGCTCGTAAAGACGAACGCGCCGTGCGGCATGCGCGCGGCCCAGCGCTTCAGCACATGGAAGCCGTCATGCGGCGCGGTCGCGCGATACAGCGCGAGTCGGTGCCCATAAAAGCCCCACGCGAGCCGCGGATGCCGCACGAAGCCTTCGGGATTTGCCATCTCCTCGAACGAAAAGCCGTGATGCCGCAACGCCGGGTACGCGCGCCAGAAGCCTTCCGGACCGCGAAAATCCGGCAGCCCGGAGTCGACGCCCATGCCCGCGCCCGCGGTGATCAGCAGGCCATCGGCATGACGAATCCATTCACTTGCCTGCTCGAAGTGCGCGGCGTCGTTCATTGCGGGTCTGCCTGAACATAGCGGCTCGCGAGCTTGCGATAGTCTTCCGCGAATTCATCGCGCAGACCTTGCGGCGCGAGAATCTCGACGCCCGCGCCCAGCGCGCGTAGCCACCAGCGCAGCTTGAGACTCGGCGTCACGGTGCCCGTGACTTTCATGCGGCCATCGGGAAGGGTGTCGATTTGCTGATCCTTCGACATCGGCGATTCGCGTAACTGATTACCCGCGTTGCCTTCGAAGGCGAGTTCGAGCAGCGCCGGCGGCTCGGGCAGGAAGTCGAACACCTGCTGCGTCTCGATGTATTTGCGCAGCTTGAAGTCTTCGGGGTACGTGAAGGATTCGCCGGACTCCGCCACCGAGCGGATGCGATCGAGCCGGTAGAGCGCGCGCGTCCATTCCGTTTCGCCTTTCTCCGGACGCGGCGCGCGATTCGGGTCTTGCGCGACCATGTACATCACGCCGGCCGATTCGACGAGCGCAAGCGGCCAGAGTGTCTTCGTCTTCGGATCGTTGCCTTGTTCGGGCTGTTGCTCCGCCTTGTACGCCGGGCGATATTGCACGAGCAGTTCCCGCTCGAAGAACGTAGCGGTCGCGACAGTCTGAAAGATCTCCGGACGCAGCTTCGGGCGAATCAGCGTGAAGGCGCCATCGACGGAATCGATCTTGTCCGCCCACGCGCGATAAATGCGGCTGTCCGCCTTTTCCTGCGACAGCCGCGATTCGGCAGCCTTGAAGAGCGGATCGATGTCGCGCGTCACGGCGTTCGGCAGCTTGTTGCCCGCGAAGCGCTGAAGGATGTGAAACGCCACCGCTTCCGACGCGCTCATCAGCCCGCTGACGCCTTCCTGCAACCCGTGCAGCCACGGCTTGCGCTGCCAGAGCAGTTCGCGGCCGTTGAGCATCGACACGACACGCGCATCGGCTTCCAGCGCGGTCAGATGGCGCTGCACCTTCTTCGTGTACCCGACGCGATGGCCGCGCTCTTCGAGACGCCTGCGGATTTCGGGCGTCGAGAGCCAGGCGGTTGCGTCCCGTTCGGTGGGCAGCACGCGGAGAATGGCTTCATCGAGGCTGGAGGTCATGGCGCTGGAACGTGGCGGGAATGACTCCGATTATAGGAAGGGTTGAGACAATTTGTGTCTCGATGACCGTAGAGACGAATCGGGCGTGCAAAGCAAAAAGCCCAGTCGCAATGACTGGGCTTCTTACCTGATACTTGGTAGGCCGTACGGGATTCGAACCTGTGACCAACGGATTAAAAGTCCGCTGCTCTACCAGCTGAGCTAACGACCCGAAAGAGGCAAAATTATAATCTCAAATTCGGAGAACCGTCAACCAGGTTCATCGAAGAAGAGCCTGATTCTCGAAAGAAAAACGCCCGCGGCTTCGTTGCGCGCGGGCATTCTCCTCGAGAGGCGCGAAACGATGACGCTTCGCTTACTTCACCTGCGACATCTTGCTTTGCGCGGTCTGCGCGACTTCCGTACCGGCGTACTGCGAGATGATCTGCTGAAGCGTCTGCTTGGCAGCCGCCTTCTGACCTTGCTCGATCTGGTTGTTCGCGATTGCGAGCAATGCCTCGGGCGCTCGCGGATGCGTCGGGTAGCTCTTCACCAGATCCTGCCAGATCGCCGTCGATCCCTTGTAGTCGCGCTGAGCGTAGAGCGCATTGCCGAGCCAGTAACGGGCAGTGGGCTGATACGGGCTCTGCGGATACTTCACCACGAATGCCTTGAAGGACGCCGCGGCATTCTTGTAGTCACCGTTACGGAATTGAGTCGACGCTGCGTTGAACGCTTCCGTCTCGCCAGGCTGCACAGAACCGGTCATGCCGTCGATCGTCTCCTGCTGCGGCTCGAACTTCTTCAAGCGCGTGTCGAGATCGGCGTAATAGTCCTTCTGCTGCTTCTGCAGGGTTCCGACCTGGTTGGCCAGATCCTCGTTCTGGCCGCGAAGCGTCGCGACCTGCTGATTGAGCTGGTCGATACGGTTCGATTGATCGAGGATCGTGCGCTGTGCCGCCTGCAACTGACTGGACAGGCTGTCAGTTTTCGTGCGCAGGTCGAGCACGGCTTTACGCGCTTCGTTGTCGTCGAAGACGCCGGCGTGCGCGGGCACGCTCAGCATCGTCGAACCGAGTACGCACGCGGCTGCGGCCATGCGCAGCAAGGGAAAGCGATACAACATAGGGCGACTCACCCGTGACTGGTTACGTTAAGTTGATTACTGCTGGTACACGAGGTCCGCACGGCGGTTCTGTGCCCACGACGATTCGTCGTGACCCGTCGCCGTCGGCTTTTCCTTGCCGAGGCTCACGGCTTCCATCTGCGAATCGGCGACGCCCATCAGCGACATTGCGCGACGCACGGCTTCCGCACGCTTCTGGCCGAGCGCCAGGTTGTACTCGCTCGTGCCACGCTCGTCGGTGTTGCCCTGGATCAGGACGTGACGCTCCGGATGGCTCTTCAGGTACGACGAGTGTTGTTGCAGCAGCGGCTGATAGTCGTCCTTCACGGCATAGCTGTCGAAGTCGAAATAGATGCTGCGCTTCGCGAGCGGGCTGTTCGGGTCGTTCAGCGGGTCGATGTTGACCTGCTTTACGTCCGTCGGGTTCGGCTGCGTGCCGACTGCACCTTTGTTCTGGCCTTCATCGAGCTTCACGCCCGAGTGACACGCCGCCAATGCGCCGACCATCGCAACTGCCAGGCCGATACGAAGTTTCGACATCATGGTACCTCTCCTTGTGTTGTAGCTGAACGTTGTTTGTGAAACGTTATTGCTGGACTTATTGCATGAACGGACCCCAGGACGGCTCGCGCACCACACCGCCCTGTACGGACAAGACTTGCCGCGTACGACCGTCGGTCGAAACGGCTGCCAACACGCCACGTCCGTTCACTTGGGTGGCGTAGAGGATGTACTGACCATTCGCCGCGAAGCTCGGCGATTCGTCATGCGTCGTGTCGGTCAGCCCCGTCGCCGTGCCGGACGCGAGGTCCTGCAGATACAGCTTGAAGCCGCCGCCAGTGCGCGAAATGTACGCAAGTTGCTTGCCGTCCGGACTCACGCGCGGGCTCGTGTTGTACGCGCCTGCAAACGTGACCCGCTGGGCCGCGCCGGCGCTTTCACCCGCCGCCGGCATCTTGTAGATCTGCGGTTGGCCGCCGCGATCGCTCGTGAAATAAATCGAGTTGCCATCAGGAGAGTAGTACGGCTCGGTGTCGATGGAACTGCCTTGTGTCAGACGGCGCAGGCCGGAGCCGTCTGCGTTGACTTCGAAAATCTGCGTGTTGCCGGTGCGCGAGAGCGCGACCGCGAGCTTGCGGCCATCGGGCGACCACGCCGGGGCACTGTTGTTGCCCTTCTGATTCGACACGACCACGCGACGTCCCGTCGGCAGGTCGTGGATGTACACCACCGGCTTCTTCTTTTCGAACGACACGTATGCCACCTTCGTGCCGTCCGGCGACCACGCCGGCGAGATGATCGGCTCCGGGCTGGAAAGCGCGATCTTCGCGTCCTGTCCGTCCGAATCCGAAATCTGCAATTGATAACGGCCGCCCGTCTGAATCACATAGGACAGACGCGTCGCGAACACGCCGCGGCCGCCGAGCAGCTTCGCATAGATGTAGTCCGCGATCTTGTGCGCGCTCATGCGCAGGCCGCTTTCGGCGCTGACGAGCGACAGGCCGCCCAGATTCTGCTGCTTGACGGTGTCGTAGAGACGGAAGCGCACTTCGTACTGGCCGTTCGGCAGCTTGTTCACGCTGCCCGACACGAACGCATCTGCGCCTTTTGCCTTCCAGGCGCCGAGATCGACCGAATCGGTCTCCGACACCGGCGTGCCGCCCGCGTCGATATTCGTGAACTTGCCGCTTCTCTGCAGATCCTGGCGAATGATCGCGCTGACCTGCTGCGGCGAACTCGCTTCATTGGCGAAATTGGCTGTCGCGATCGGAAACTGGGTCGAACCGACGCCGGTCACGAGTACGTTCAACTGGGCGTGTGCGGCGGTGCCGGCTGCGATCAGGCAGGATGCGACCAGCGTTTTCAGGCCAAGCTTCGTCATCAAACTCATGCTGTATAGGTTCCAGATAAAAGCGTTTTCAAGTGTCCGCGGACTGCAGAACAGACCCGCGCTCGCACAATTCGTTCCCACCCAAAGCGGCTCTCATGTCGATCGCGCGAGCACTGGATCAGCCTCCGGCCGGGCGCAGCGTGATCGTGAATGAGCCGGGCGCCTTGCCGTCGATATCGACGGGCATGGGGTCGGAATTCTGTACTGCACGCAACGCCGCCGCGTCCCATTGCTCGTTGCCGCTCGAACGGGTGATGGATGCGGATAGCAGTGTGCCCGTCGGTGAGCAGCGGACTGAAACAACCGTTTCAAGCCCGGCGGTTTCGCCGCCCCAATGGATGTTCGGCCGCACGCGGCGCTGCACCTTCTCGGCGTATCCCGGCGAGGTTGCATTGCCGCCCGCGCCCTTGCCCGTGCCGCTCTTGGCGAGCCCTTCGCCGCTGCCCGCCGTACCGCCGCCCAACTGACCTTGCAGTTGCGAGAGGCGAGCCTTGCGCTCGGCGTCGAGCTTGGCCTTCGATTCCGCATCGGCCTTGGCTTTCGCCTGCGCCGCCGCCTTCGCTTTCGCGTCGGCTTCAGCCTTGGCCTTCGCTTGGGCATCGGCCTTCGCCTTGGCTTCCTGCTGCTGTTCCTTCTGCTCCTTGAGCTGTTCCTGCTTCTGCGCTTCGGCCTGCTGTTGCTGGCGCTGCTTGTCCTGCTGCGCCTTCTGTTGCTGCTTTTGCAGTTCGGCCTGACGCTGCTGCTCGATCTGCTTCTGTTTGTCCTGCATCGCCTTCTGGGCGGCGGCTTGCGCAGCGAGTTGCTGCTGACGCTTTTCTTCCGCTTCCTGACGCGCCTGCTCCTGTTGACGGCGCTGCTCCGCGAGCTGCGCCTCACGCGCGGCCGCTTCCTGCTGCTTGCGCTTCTTCTCCTGCAACGCGATGTCCGCGTCCTCGTCCTTCGCGGGCGGCGGCGCGGGCTGCACCTTCACTGGCGCAGGCGGTGGCGGGGCGGGGCGGGGCGTCGGTGTGGACGTATCCGGAATCTCTGTCCAGATCTCCGCTTCCGAGCCCGCGGGCGTGTTGTTCTGCCAGTTGATGCCGTGGTACAGCAGCCAGCCGAGCAGCAGGTGCATCAACGCCGCGAGCGCGAACGCCTTGCCCGTGCCACGCTCGCGCGGCGGGCGAATCGGTCGCGCGGACGATGCGCGTGTCTGCCTGTGCAAAAGGGTCATTGCGATTTGACGAGCAATCCGACGCGCTTCACGCCGCGCGCCTTCATATCGGACATCACGTTCATCACGACTTCATACTTCACGGTCTTGTCCGCCGCGATCACGACGGGCTGATCCGGATGCGACTCCTGACGATTGAGCACGAAGGTATTCAGCTCTTCCTTCGTCATCTTCTGCTCCTGCGTCGCGCCGCCGTCTTCCTTGTACCGGACGTTCATGCTGCCGTCCGCCTTGATGTTGATGACGAGCGGCGGCTGCTGCTCCTGCGGTTGCGCGTTGCCGACGGTCGGCAAATTGATGATGGACGGCGAAACGAGCGGCGCCGTCACCATGAAGATGACGAGCAGCACGAGCATCACGTCGATATACGGCACGACGTTGATGTCGGACATTGCGCGGCGCGAACTGCCGCGCATGCTGGAACGAATGGGGCCTGCCATCGCGACTCCTTGCTTAGTGCGCCTGACGCTGCAGGATGTTGGAGAACTCTTCGATGAAGGTCTCGAAACGGATCGCCAGGCGATCGATATCGTGCGCGTAACGGTTGTATGCGACCACGGCCGGGATCGCGGCGAAGAGGCCGATCGCGGTTGCGACGAGCGCCTCGGCGATGCCCGGCGCCACGTTCGCGAGCGTCGCCTGCTGCACGTTGGCGAGTCCGCGGAAGGAGTTCATGATGCCCCAGACGGTGCCGAAGAGACCGATATACGGACTCACCGAGCCGACCGAAGCGAGAAACGCGAGATTCGCCTCGAGCACGTCCATTTCGCGCTGGAAGGCGGCGCGCATCGCGCGGCGGGAACCGTCGAGGATCGCGCCGGGGTCGGTGATGCGGCGCTCCTTGCCCTTCAGAAATTCGCGCATGCCGGATTCAAAGATACGCTCGAGCGCGCCGATGGTGTGACGGTTGTTCGCCGCGCTCTGATAGAGCGCCTGCAGGTCGCCGCCCGACCAGAAATCGCGCTCGAAACGCTCGGTTTGCGCGCGCGCGCGCCGAATGGCAAACCACTTGCGGAAAATGAAGGTCCACGACAGCAGCGAGAGGAGCAGCAGCAGCGCCATCACGGCCTGCGCGAGCAGGCTCGCGTGAATGACGAGAGAAATGATCGACAGGTCTTGTGTATTGTTCATAAAGGTCCGCTGTTACGTCCCGAAAGGGACGTCCGGTCAAAGCGTCATGCTTTCGTGAAAAGGATGTGAATCAAACGAAAGCCGCGCCGTGGCAGGCTCGTGGTCGTTAGTGCTTCCTCTGTTCCCGATGCCCTTGGTTCGCTTCGGGATGCGATGAGTTCATCGTTCAGGCTCGATCCGGGTTCGCGCCTCATGACGCGGTGACGAGCGTGGCGTGCGGGCCGCGTTTCAATCCGTCGAGTACGGCATCGGGAATCGCGGCTGGACGAACCGACGCGCGATTCACCGACGCTATACGAATGTCGCCGCTCGCGAGCAGAACGCCATCGCGCCACGCTTCCTGATGAAAATCCACCGACGCACGGCCGAGCCGCTCGATGCGGCTCACGACGCGAATGACGTCATCCAGACGCGCCGGCGACGAATAATCGACAGACGTGCGTCTCACGACGAACACAATGCCGTTCGAATCCGCGAGGCGCTGCTGGTCAATGCCGCACGCGCGCAGCCATTCGGTGCGCGCCCGCTCGAAGAACTTCAGGTAGTTCGCGTAGAAAACGATGCCGCCGGCGTCGGTGTCCTCGTAATACACCCGAACCGGCCATTCGAAAGTCAACGGATCACTCACCTTTGCGCCGCTCCGCTCGCGCGGAGGCGCTCGAGCACGCTCCGGCTTGCTTTTTGACAAATATTCATCGGCGGCATTTTACCGGAACCGGAAGCACGACTGCCAAATCCTTAGGCAAATCCCCGAATCAGCCGCGGTGAATTTGCAACGGTGCGAAGGTTTGGGCGATCGGCATCATCTCGATCGCGTTGATATTGACGTGCGCCGGGCGCGTCGCGATCCAGTAGATCGCATCGGCGATGTCCTCGGGTGTGAGCGCCTGCACGTCCTTGTAGACGGTCGCGGCCTTGCTGTCGTCGCCCTTGAAGCGCACGTTGGAAAATTCAGTGCCGCCGACCAGCCCCGGTTCGATGTCGGTCACGCGCAGCGCCGTGCCGGCGACGTCCGAACGGAGATTCAGGCTGAACTGCCGCACGAACGCCTTCGACGCGCCATACACATTGCCGCCGATGTACGGATACGTGCCCGCCACCGATCCGATATTGAACACATGGCCGCGATTCCTCTCGATCATGCCCGGGAGGATCGCGTGCGTGACGGTCACGAGGCCTGTGCAGTTCGTGTCGATCATGTTCTTCCAGTCGTCGAGATTCGCGCGTTGCGCGGGCTCGAGACCGAGCGCGAGACCGGCGTTATTCACGAGCACATCGATCTGGGCGAACGTTTCCGGCAGCGACGCGACGGCGTTGCGCACCGCGGTTTCGTCGCGCACGTCGAGCTCGACCGGCAGGAGCGCGTCGCCGAGCTCGTTCGACAGCGCGACGAGCCGCTCCTTGCGGCGCGCGGCGGCGATCACGCGATGGCCGCCTTTCACGAAAGTGCGCGCAATGGCGGCGCCAAATCCGGCAGACGCGCCGGTGACAAAAACGATCATGAGCGGGCTCCGAACGGGATGAGATGGATAAAGCCGAAACGCGCCGGGAGCGCGTCCGTCGACGGCGCAAAGGGTACTTCCATTGATGCGGCGCGGCAAGCAACTACGCACGCGAACGATCGTGCTTTAAACAGGTCGATTCGTGCCGGGAAATGGTCGGGAAGCCGGTTGCCTAAAGCATGCCCGCCCATTACACTACAACGCTCAAACCCCGCGTGACTGGCGATAGAATCTTCGGATTCAAGGTGGAGCGACCCACCAGGAAGCGCGGAGCGTCGTTTTGCCGTTCGCCTGGGCAGCTGAGATCCGCACGCCGTCGCTGCGTTGCCGGTGGCTGTCCGTTCCGCGAAACCGGATTCATCCTCTATCCGTCGCGCCTGGACTCCATCGGTTTCCAGCGCCTTTTGCGTCTGCTTCAAACGTGGCGTACGCGCGATCCGGTCAACCTGTTTTGATCTCACGGAAAACGTATGTTTGACAGAGCCGAAAGTACCCTCGCCAATGTCGATCCCGAATTGCTCAAGGCGATCGAGCAGGAAAACCGTCGCCAGGAAGATCACATCGAGCTGATCGCGTCGGAAAACTACACGAGCCCGGCCGTGATGGCCGCACAGGGCTCGCAACTCACGAATAAATACGCCGAAGGCTATCCCGGTAAGCGCTACTACGGTGGCTGCGAGTATGTCGACATCGTCGAGCAGCTCGCGATCGACCGCGTGAAGCAGCTCTTCGGGGCCGAAGCGGCGAACGTGCAGCCGAACTCCGGCTCTCAAGCCAATCAGGGCGTGTTCTTCGCCGTGCTCAAGCCGGGCGACACGATCATGGGCATGAGCCTCGCCGAAGGCGGTCACCTGACGCACGGCTCGCCGGTCAACATGTCGGGCAAGTGGTTCAACGTCGTGAGCTACGGGCTGAACGCGGCCGAAGACATCGACTACGAGAAGACCGAAGCGCTCGCCAAGGAGCACAAGCCGAAGCTGATCGTCGCGGGCGCGTCGGCGTTCGCGTTGCGCATCGACTTCGAGCGTCTGTCGAAGATCGCGAAGAGCGTCGGCGCTTACTTCATGGTCGACATGGCGCACTACGCGGGTCTCGTCGCAGCGGGCGTGTATCCGAACCCGGTGCCGCACGCAGATTTCGTCACCACCACCACGCACAAGAGCCTGCGCGGCCCGCGCGGCGGCGTGATCCTGATGAAGGCCGAATTCGAGAAGCAGATCAACTCTGCGATCTTCCCGGGCATCCAGGGCGGCCCGCTCATGCACGTGATCGCCGCGAAGGCCGTCGCGTTCAAGGAAGCGCTGTCGCCGGAGTTCAAGACGTATCAGCAGGCCGTGATCGACAACGCGCGCGTGCTTGCGGAAACGCTCGTGAAGCGCGGCTTGCGCATCGTGTCGGGCCGCACGGAAAGCCACGTGATGCTCGTCGATCTGCGGGCGAAGAAGATCACCGGCAAGGCTGCGGAAGCCGCGCTCGGCGCCGCGCACATCACAGTCAACAAGAACGCCATTCCGAACGATCCGGAAAAGCCGTTCGTCACGAGCGGCGTGCGCCTCGGCTCGCCCGCGATGACCACGCGCGGGTTCGGCACGAAGGAAGCTGAGATCGTCGGCAACCTGATCGCCGACGTGCTCGACAATCCGGAAGACCAGGCGACGATCGAGCGCGTGCGTGCGCAGGTGGCCGATCTGACCAAGCGTTTCCCGGTCTACCGTTAATTCGCGAGCCCAACGCCGATGCGCTGCCCATTCTGCCGACACGAAGATACACAGGTCGTGGATTCTCGCGTGTCGGAGGATGGCGCCGCCATTCGGCGGCGAAGGCGCTGTCCCGCATGCGACAAGCGCTTCACCACATATGAGCGCGTCGAACTGGCGCTGCCGACCGTCGTCAAGAAGGACGGCAGCCGCACAGAGTTCGACCGTCGCAAGATCGTCGCGAGCATGCAGCTTGCGCTGAGAAAGCGCCCGGTCGCCGCCGATGCGATCGACGCCGCCGCGTCCCGCATCGAGTATCAGTTGCTCGGCAGCGGCGAGCGTGAAGTGCAGAGCGAACGCCTCGGCGAACTCGTCATGAACGAGTTGCGACAGCTCGATACCATCGCCTACGTGCGTTTCGCTTCCGTCTACAAGCGTTTCGAGGACGTCTCCGAATTCGAAGACGTGCTCGAAGAATTCCGGCGCGCCGCGCCGAAGAAATCGAGCTCGCGCAAGCGCTGATCCTTTCCGCATTTATTCCCTCCCAAGCCTGAATTCCTGCCGTTCGCTCGCGCAGTGTGCCGGGCATCGAATGGCGTGAACACTCGTCCAATCGGCTGATGGCGGCGTGCATTCCTTCTCGCTAGATTGCGTCTTTCGGCTCGAATCTATCGATTAAGGATTGCAGATGATCAGCGCTTCAAATCAAGGTTTCACGCTCGTCGAACTGTGCGTGGTGCTCGCCGTGATGGCGATCCTCGCGACGTTCGCCGCGCCGTCGTTCGTCGCGTGGCAGGTGCGCGATCAGGTCGATGCGCGGGCGCGCTCGCTCTTTTCCGCGATTTCGCTTGCCCGTGCCGAATCCATAAAACGCGGCGCACGCGTCACGCTGTGCCGCATCGACCCGTCGCGTCATTGCCTGGCGGCGGGGCGAAGCTGCGATGCCGGCGTTACTGACTGGTCGTGCGGATGGGGTGTGTTCGTCGATCGCGACGGCGTTTCGACGCTTCTGCGCATGCAGCCCGCGATGACGTCGGTCGCTATCGCCGGGACATCGACCGAACTGTCTTTCACACCGCCCTCCGGACAAATGATCGGCGGATTTCGCAGCTTCGAACTCGGTCCGCGCGGCGCCGATGCCGCCGCGAATCCCGCGTCGCGTCGATGCGTACGGCTCGCGGCGGGCGGCCGGGCGTGCATCACGCAGGGCGGTTGCGGAGCGTCGGCATGAAGGGCGCGCAACGAGGCGATTCGCTGATCGAAGTGATGATCGCGTTGACGCTCACGGCGGTGAGCGCGCTTGGGCTCGTCGCGGTGCAAAGCGCGCTCGCGCGCGGTGAGCGGGCGGCGTTGCTGCGGGAACGCGCGGCGCTGATCGCCGATTCGGTCGCGGAAGGCATTCGCAGCGATGCCGACCGAGCGCCAATCGTGTCGCAATGGCAGGCGAGGGCGTCGTCGATGCTGCCCGCGGGCGATGTCGCGGTGTCCGATCGGGCCGACGGCGTGCGCATCGCGACGGTGAGCTGGCGCGCGGAAGATCGGTCCGACCCGTGTCCCGAGCCGCAGGCAAAGCCGTTCACATCGTGCATTGCAATGGCGTTCGCGCGATGACCTCACGCGCCTTCCCGTCGAGCGGTCATACGCTTCTCGAAATGACGATCGCGCTCGCGCTAGGCATGTTGATCGTGACCGCGTCGCTGTCGCTCTATCGCGGGCAGCGCGCCGCGTTCGATCGTGCCACCGACGCCGCACGCATCCAGGACGCCGGACCGACCGCGCTGGACATGCTGGGACAGCAGCTCCAAATGGCCGGTTTCGCGTCTGGCCCGGACGCGACTGTCGAAGCACCGATATTCGGTTGCGCGCAAGGCCGCGTGGTCGGCGCGGAGTCGGGAGCATTGTGCGAGTCGTTGGCCAGTCATTCGGACGGCATCCAGATTCGCTACGCCGCCGATGCCGTATCCACATGGCCGTCGAGCGGTGGCGTGCCAACGGACTGCATCGGCCAGACCATCGCCCACGCCATCGTCACGAATCGCTTTTACGTGAAGGCCAGCACTTCGAGCGGCGAGCCCGAGCTTTACTGCGAGTGCGGCGGCCGGCAGCCCCAGCCGATCGTCGAAGGCATCGAACGGATGCGTGTCGTGTATTGGCGGGCGGACTCGCCATCGGCATTGGACGCTTCGGCCATCGCGCGCGAACGCTGGCGCGATGTCTACGGCGCCGACATTTGCGTCTTGGTACGCGGCTTCAACTCCAACGCGAAGCGGCGAACGAACTACGTCGATTGCAACGGCTCGCCTGCTTATGCCGACGATGGCCGCGCTCGTCAGGTCTTCTGGCGGCGCATCGCGATACGCAATTCGCCGGCGATGACATCCGGAGGCCCGCAATGAAGCGACGTTCCCGAACACGCGGCGCTACGTTACCGATCGTCCTGATTCTCTCGGCAATGATGCTCGTGACGGCGAGCGCATGGTTGCAGACATCGCTCGTGGCGGGCCGCGCGACCGTTGCGACGCGCGAGCGCGCGCAGGCGTTCCATGCAGCGGAAAGCGCGCTGATCCGATGCAGCCGGATGCTGTCCCTCGCGCTGCCATCGGCGAGCCAGTCGCTCAAGGACGAACCGTCCCGATGGCGTACGAAGACATCGTTCGAGGGACCGACTGCCGCCGCGATCACGCCGTTCGCGGTGTGGCCGTACGCGCGCCGCGCGCCGCAATGTCTGATCGAATCGTGGGCGAGCGGGGCGTATCTCGTCACTACGCGCGGTTTCGGCGCGAGCCCCGATTCCGAGGCGTGGCTTCAGCTTCGTATCGATATCGCCGAGGGCGCGAGCACGCAGCACTGGCGGCGCGTCGTCGCCAGGCCGTTTTGAGGAGCCGTCATGAAAGGAAGCATGAGCGAGAAGGGCTTCAGCCTTCTGGAATTGATGATCGCGCTGGGCGTCGCCGCGATCATCGCGACATTCGCCATTCCGGCGTATCGAACGCACGTGGTGAAGGCGCATCGACTCGATGCGGCGTCGGCGTTGGTGCGTGCAGTCCAGTTCGTCGAAACGACGCGGCTTGCGCAAACGTCGGAAAGCGGTGAGGCGATCACGCTCGGCGCAGGTTTCAACAGAGCGCCTCCGGGCGGGACGGCGGTATACAGCGTCGCCGTGCTGCCGGAATCGCCGACTAACGGCGGTTACGCCATCGAAGCCGCGCCTGTTGCGCCCGGCGCCATGCAGGACGATGCATGCGGCGCCTTCGTCATCGACGCGACCGGACTGCGCTGGAATCACCCGCCCGGCTCGACCACGCCGCTCGATGCGGTACAGTCCGCGTCCTGCTGGGCGGCGAGAGGTTGAAGTGGGAAATCAGAACACTGTCGGATCGACGGCGTTGGTGGAGGTCTCGGGCGCGGCGGTCTTCATTTGCTGATAGATGCGCCAGCCTTCCCATCCGGCGAGCGCGAGACCGCCCCATTTGAGCACGGGCTTGGCGCTGCGCAGCAACTTCGTTCTCACCGGCTTGGTGAGAATGAGCGACGCAAGGGAACCGACGATCGGATACTGCTTGAGCAGCACGCCGATATTGCCCGAGCCGAGCAGCGAACCGAGCAACCCGCCGATACCGCCCGCAGACGCGCGGCGCTTGCCCCATCGTGGCGCGCCGCCGCCTGGCATCAGGAAGCGCAGAAAACTGAAATGCGTGACGGACGAACGCAAATCATGTGTTGCTTGCCGCAACTCCATGCGCTCGACATCCGCGCGAGCGATCAGCAGTTCCTTGCGCAGCGCGCGCATGTGCGGCGTGCGCAGTTTTTTCGCTTTGTCGCGTCTGGGCGACCTGAAGGTATCGTCGTGTTGGCTCATGGCTTGGATTGGGCGCGGAGATCAGCGGAAGGTGTCGCGGTCCTTGCGGAATTCGGCGAGCGTGTCGTCGAACATGTTCGGGGCATCGAGCAAGCTGCTGCGCGCGCGCAGACCGCATGCAATCGCGATCAACGCGTACAGGAGCGTGATGCCGCCGAGCGCCTGCCACCGATACGTGTCCCAAAAGAAGATGGCGATCAGCACCGTGAGCGAGATGAGCGCCATCATCGCGAGCATCATGGCGGCGAGCCCGAGGAAAAGCACGCCGATGAGCCGCTCCTTTTCCTCCTGAAGCTCGATGCCGATGAGTTCAAGACGCGTCTCGAAGATGGCGAAGGCGGAGCTCAGAATTCGTCGCAGCGGTCCGGGGGACGATTGCTGCGTTGGCCGTTCGGTCGTCATGGCTTGAATGCGAGAAGCGCGTTAGTGCCGCTTTTTTGTGGTTCCGGTCGGCGCGTGAAGCGGCCGGCCGGTGCGAGTGTCGAGCCGCGCGCCCGAGCAAGGCGCTCGCGGTTCAGTCCAGCCGGGACCGCGACAAAGAGCAGATTAGCAATCCGCGGGCCATTGGGGCGAGTCAGCGGCTACTTGCGGTTGATCAGAAGCCCGATCACCATGCCGAGCCCCGCCGCAATGCCGATGGACGCCCACGGATGCTCGTGGACGTAATCGTCGGTCGCGCGTGCAGCTTTCTTGCCTCGCTCGATTACGACGACCTGCGCGTCGGCGGCTTTTTCCTTCGCTTGCTTCAGGCGCGTAAGGGCTGTCTCGCGCAATTCGGAAGCGCGTTCACCAGTGGCGGTCGCCGCTTGTTTCAAGAGATCTTCGGCGTCAGCGAGTACGGTTTTGATATCCGACATGAATCGCTCCTTATTGATTTCTGACATGAAAGGCTCCAATCGGTAAGGCTACGGAATCGTAACCAAAGATGGGACCGCTGACGAGGAGGCGTGACGCCTTCCGGGCGAAACTCACGCAGGTTCCGTTCCAGCCGCTCGTGCTTCGTCAATACATCGACATCAATTGGGATGGATACGATCTGACCCGTAAAAGTTTCAGCCGCCTATCGAAAGTTACAAACGGCAGAAAGACAAAGGGCCGACGCACGGCGCGCCGGCCCTTCTCAACCGTGAACTAAGCTCCTTCAGAAGAACGCCTGGATGCCCGTCTGCGCGCGGCCCAGAATCAGCGCGTGAATGTCGTGCGTGCCTTCGTACGTATTCACCACTTCGAGATTCACGAGATGACGCGCGACGCCGAATTCATCGGAGATGCCGTTGCCGCCGAGCATGTCGCGTGCGAGCCGGGCAATATCGAGCGCCTTGCCGCACGAATTGCGCTTCATGATCGACGTGATTTCGACAGCCGCCGTGCCTTCATCCTTCATGCGGCCAAGACGCAGCACGCCTTGAAGGCCGAGGGTGATTTCGGTCTGCATGTCGGCGAGCTTCTTCTGGATCAGCTGATTGGCCGCGAGCGGGCGGCCGAATTGCTTGCGATCCAGCGTGTATTGCCGCGCGGTGTGCCAGCATGATTCGGCGGCGCCGAGCGCCCCCCAGGAGATGCCGTAGCGCGCGGAGTTCAGGCAGGTGAACGGACCTTTCAGGCCGCGCACGTCCGGAAGCATGTTCTCTTCTGGAACGACGACTTCGTCCATCACGATTTCGCCGGTGATCGACGCGCGCAAGCCAACCTTGCCGTGAATCGCCGGCGCCGACAGACCCTTCCAGCCTTTCTCCAGGATAAAACCGCGAATCTCGTCGCGGCCGTCTTCCTCCAGCTTCGCCCATACGACGAACACATCTGCGATCGGCGAGTTCGAGATCCACATCTTCGTGCCGGAGAGCGAGAAGCCGTTCTGCACCTTCTTTGCGCGCGTCGTCATGCTCGCCGGATCGGAGCCCGCGTTCGGCTCCGTGAGACCGAAACAGCCGATCCACTCGCCCCGCGCGAGCTTCGGCAGATACTTTTCCTTCTGCGCCTCGCTGCCGAAGGTGTTGATCGGCACCATCACGAGCGACGATTGCACCGACATCATCGAGCGATAGCCCGAATCCACGCGCTCGACTTCGCGCGCGATCAGGCCGTAGCAGACGTAGTTGAGCCCCGGACCGCCGTATTGCTCGGGGATCGTCGGCCCAAGCAGACCCAGTTCGCCCATTTCGCGGAAGATCGCCGGATCGGTCTTTTCCTCGCGAAACGCCTGCATCACGCGCGGCTGCAGCTTGTCCTGTGCGTAAGCGCGCGCGGCGTCGCGCACCATGCGTTCGTCTTCGGTCAGTTGCTGATCCAGCAAGAGCGGATCTTCCCAGTTGAATCGGGCGGCGTCGGCCATCTGCTATCTCCTGATTTCATCGAAAAGCGCCGGAAGCGCGTGCACATTTCCACAATCGGCTGGCGCGAGACGCTTGACATGAGTTCCGCTAGGCGAAACAATGTTTTGCAAATCCAGTTTCGAGTTTATCACCCGATGCCAGCCGAATCCAACCGGAATTCAGCGCCGATTTCTTCGCGTCATCTATCGTCCGAGGACATCGACGAGCGCAAGTTCGTCGTCGCGCTCGCACGCGGGCTCGATGTGCTGCGCGCGTTCCGGCCCGGGGAGACGCTGCTCGGCAATCGCGATTTCGTCGAACGCACCGGTCTGCCGAAGGCGACCGTCAATCGTCTTGCCTACACGCTGACGGCGCTCGGCTATCTGCGCTTCGACGAACCTGCGGGCAAATACGCGCTCGACACGGGCGTGCTGTCGCTCGGCTTCACGCTGCTCGCGGGCGCGGACACGCTGGAACTCGCCCGCCCGCACATGCGCGCGCTTGCGCGGGAGATCGGCGCGGCGGTATCGCTCGGTTGCCGCGACGGCCTGGACATGATCTATCTGGAAACCATTCGCAGCGAGACGGCGTTGACGCTCGGCCTTGCGCCCGGCTCGCGCCTCTCGATGCTCACGAGCTCGATGGGCCGCGCGTATCTCGCGGTCCAGGAACCGGCGGCGCGCGAGGCGCTGTTCGACGAACTCGCGAAAAACGAAGACACGGCAATCGTCAATGCCGCCCGACGCTCGATCGACGATTTCGCGCGCGACGGCTGCTGTTATTCGTTCCGCGAGTGGCACGACGACGTCAACGCCATCGCCGCACCTTTTCGCGACCTGCGCAACGGGCGCTGGCTCGTGCTGTCGAGCAGCGGGCCGGCGTCGTCGATGGACGAGGCGTATTTCCGCGAGACGATCGGCCCGAGGCTGAAGGCGCTCGCCGCGCGTCTCGCGTAACGGCTCAGAGCACCGTCCGGACGTGCCAGAGCTCCGGAAACAGCACGACATCGAGCATCTTGCGCAGATACGACGCGCCCGCGGTGCCGCCTGTGCCGCCCTTGAAGCCGATGATGCGCTCCACCGTCGTCACATGCCGGAAGCGCCATTGCCGGAACGCATCTTCCAGATCGACCAGCTCTTCCGCCATCTCGTACAGATCCCAGTGATGCGACGGATCGCGATACACCGCGAGCCACGCCGCCTCGACGGACGGATCGTGCGTCGTCGGCTGCGTCCAATCGCGCTCGAGACGCTTCGAATCGATCTCGAAGCCGCGTCGGGCGAGCAGGCGGATCACTTCGTCGTAGAAGGAGGGCGCCTCGAGCGTCCCGCGCACCTGTTCGAGAATTTCCGGCCGATGCGCGTGCGGCTTCAGCATCTGCTCGTTCTTGTTGCCGAGCATGAACTCGATCTGCCGATACTGATGCGACTGAAACCCCGATGATTGCCCGAGATACGGGCGCATCGCGGTGTATTCGGAGGGTGTCATCGTCGCGAGGACGTTCCACGCCTGCACAAGTTGCTCGAAGATGCGCGACACGCGCGCGAGCATCTTGAACGCGGGCGGCAGCTCATCGCGATGCACGGCCGCGAGCGCCGCGCGCAATTCGTAGAGCGCGAGCTTCATCCATAGCTCGCTCGTCTGATGCTGCACGATGAACAGCATCTCGTTGTGATCCGGCGAGAGCGGATGCTGCGCGTTCAGGATCGAATCGAGGCCGAGATAGTCGCCGTAGCTCATCGAATCGGCGAAATCGAGCTTGGCGTCGTGCCAACCTTCGTTCTGCGTGGTTTCCACGGCGCCGTGACCGAACGGGCAGCCTTGCGTATTGCTCATGTCGACGCTCCTTTCAGGTCACCGATGCGCGCTCGGCGAATTCGGGCGCGCGCCAGCTTTCGGTCGCGAGCACGTCGCGCAGGATATCGACGGCGTCCCACACATCGACGAAGCGCGTGTAGAGCGGCGTGAAGCCAAAGCGCAGAATGCGCGGCTCGCGGTAATCGCCGATCACGCCCCGCGCGATCAGCGCCTGCATCACCTCATAGCCGTTCGGGTGCTCGAAACTCGCCTGCGAGCCTCGTTGCGCGTGCTCGCGCGGCGTCGCGAGGGAGAGCGGGAATTCGCCGCAGCGTTCCTCGACCAGCCGGATGAACAGATCGCTCAAGGCGAGCGACTTGCGACGCAGCGTCTGCATTCCGGTTTGCAGAAACACGTCGAGCCCGCATTCGACGAGCGACATCGACACGATGGGCTGCGTGCCGCAAAGAAACCGGCCGATGCCGTCGTCCGGGCGATACACCGGGTCCATCTCGAACGGCTTCCTGTGTCCCCACCAGCCGGAGAGCGGCTGCGAGAAGGCGCTCTGATGGCGCTTCGGCACCCACACGAACGCGGGCGAGCCCGGGCCGCCGTTCAGATACTTGTACGTGCAACCCACCGCGTAGTCCGCGCCGACGCCGTTCAGATCGACCGGCACCGCGCCCGCCGAATGCGCGAGATCCCAGACGGCGAGCGCGCCCGCGCGATGAATGGTCTGCGTGAGCGCGGCCATGTCATGCATGTAGCCGGTGCGGTAGTTGACGTGCGTGATCATCGCGATGGCGGTGTTTTCGTCGATCGCGGCCGGCAGTTCCGAAGCATCGTCGACGAGGCGCAGTTCGTAACCGCGATCGAGCTGCTCGATCAAACCCTGCGCGATGTACAGATCTGTCGGAAAGTTCGAACGTTCGGAGACGATCACGCGCCGCTTCGGATCGCGCTCGTTTGCGAGCTTGAGCGCGGCCGACAGAATCTTGAAGAGATTCGCGGAGATCGTGTCCGTCACGACGACTTCGTCTTCGCCCGCGCCGATCAGCGGTGCGAGCTTGTTGCCGAGACGCTTGGGCAACGCGAACCAGCCAGCCGTGTTCCAGCTGCGGATCAGGCCTTCGCCCCATTCGGCGGAAATCACGTCGGCGGCGCGTGAGGCGGACGCTTTGGGCGGCACGCCGAGCGAATTGCCGTCGAGGTAGATCACGCCATCGGCCAATGCGAACTGCTCGCGCAGCGGCGCGAGCGGATCGTCGCGGTCGAGCGCCGCGGCTTCGTCACGATGTTTCATCGAAAAGTCCATATATTTGAAGATCATCAGGAAAGCGGACGCAGGACGGCGCGAACCGGACTCGCATCGAGCGTCGAGAATTTGAGCGGCAGGGCGATCAGTTCGTAGTCGCCGGGCGCGACGGCGTCGAGTACGAGGCCTTCGAGGATCGCCATGCCGTGGGCGCGGATACGCTTGTGCGCATCCATCGTCTTCGAGTCCTGAGGATCGAGCGACGGCGTGTCGATGCCGAGGAGCTTCACGCCTTTTTCGGCCAGCAAGTCGATGGTTTCCGGCGCGACGGCGGCGAAGGCGCTGTCCCATGCATGGAGCGGCGCGTTTGCATACGTGCGCAGCAGAACGCGCGCCGGGACGCCGTCGAGATGCGCGGCGACGTGTTCCGGCGTGACGAGCGGCGAAGCACCGATGCAGTGCAGGACGCGACACTCGCCGATGTACGTATCGAGCGCGACGTCGCCGATCGGCTTGCCGTGCTCATCGTAATGGAGCGGCGCATCGGCGTGCGCGCCGGTGTGGGGCGACAGCGTGAGCCGCGCAACGTTGACGGGCGAGCCCGCCTCGATTCGCCACACCCGCTCGATGCCGACCGGCGTGTCGCCCGGCCAGACGGGCGTGGCGGGGCCGATCGATGGGGAAATGTCCAGAAGCGTCATGACGCGCCCTAACAGAAATCGTAAAGATGCGTCAAATCATAGTCGCGTTATCTCGAAAGGTGCTTGCGAAATAACCACCCAAAAGTGTCGCGCTTAGAACATAATTCGATGAAACGGGCTAGGGGACTCAAAAATGACCGGCTTCACGCTCGATGCAACGGATTGCCGAATTCTGGCGGTACTGCAGGAAGATGGACGGATCAGTAACCTGGACCTGGCGGAGCGCATTTCGCTATCGCCGTCGGCGTGCTTGCGCCGAATGCGCCTGCTGGAAGAGGAAGGCGTGATCGCGAGTTATCGCGCGTGCCTCGACCGCGAGCGGCTCGGCATCGAACTGGAAGCCTTCGTCCATGTCTCGATGCGCAACGACCAGGAAAACTGGCACGAGAAGTTCGCCGCGGCCGTGCGCGAATGGCCGGAAGTGGTCGGCGCGTTCGTCGTCACCGGCGACACGCACTACGTGCTGCGCGTGCTTGCGCACAACCTCAAGCATTACTCCGATTTCATTCTGTCGAAGCTCTACAAGGCGCCCGGCGTGATCGACATCCGCTCGAACATCGTGCTTCAGACGATGAAGGACGATGCGGGCGTGCCGGTCGCGCTGATCGAGCAGCCGGGACGCGCGCACACGCCCTGAGCGTTTATTCCAGCGGCCCCAGCGTATGGAAGCCGCCGGCATGGAAGACGAGCGGCGCGGTTTGCGTTGCGTCTTCGCGCACGCCGCAACGCTCCACTTCACCGACGAAGATCACGTGATCGCCTTCGTCGTAGCGGCTGCGGTTGTGGCATTCGAACCACGCGAGCGCGCCGTCGAGCACCGGCATGCCGGTGTCCCCGGCGGCGTGCGAGACGCCCGCGAAGCGGTCGCCCTTGACCGTGGCGAAACGCCGGCACAGGTCGAGCTGCGATGCCGCGAGCACGTTCACCACATAGTGGCTGTTCGCGCGGAACACTGGCATCGACGCCGATTTCGTCGCGAGGCTCCACAGTACGAGCGGCGGATTGAGCGATACCGAGTTGAACGAGCTTGCGGTGATCCCGATCAACTGGCCGGACGCGGTGCGCGTCGTGATGACCGTGACGCCGGTCGCAAACTGCCCGAGCGCGGCGCGGAACGCATTCGGGTCGAAATTCGGGGTTTTAGCGCGTGTCATTTGGCAGATGAGCAGGCAAATGGGCGGTCGAGTGTGTCGTGTGCTACCGAGCCGGCCGCGCGTCGCGCTTCAGTCGGAAGAACCTTTTCAGAAGTCATGTAAAAACTGGAGAATTGTGTCGATTCTATCGGAATCGGCAGTCGCCGACCGCCAACAGACCGTATTCCGGCAGCAAGTTTTCCGCCGCAAGGGGCTTTCTGCGCCGCCCGGCCAAACCCAGTAAGCTCGACTCATCGCGTCCGGAAGATTGAAGAATCGGCCGGGCGCATCAATATGCAGGATCCGCGGCGTGGCCGCATGCACTTGATGAGGAGTTGCGCATGATCCAACAGGCGAGACTTGAGACCGCGACGCTCGGCGGCGGATGTTTCTGGTGTACCGAAGCCGTGTTTCTCGCGGTGCAGGGCGTGGAGTCGGTCGAATCGGGCTATGCGGGCGGCAAAGTTGTGAATCCGTCGTACGAGCAGGTCTGCGATGGCGAAACCGGTCACGCGGAAGTGGTGAAGGTCGTGTTCGATCCATCGGTCATCGGTTATCGCGAAGTTCTCGAGATCTTCTTCGCGACGCACGATCCGACCCAGCTCAACCGGCAGGGCAACGATGTCGGCACGCAGTATCGCTCGGTCGTGTTCACGCATTCGGACGAGCAACGCAAGATCGCGCTTGACGTCATCGACGAACTGCAGCGCGAGGATGTCTACGGCGGCAAGATCGTCACACAAGTCGTGCCGCTCGCCGACGACTATTATCCGGCCGAGGCGTATCACCAGAACTATTTTGCGCAGCATCCGAATCAGGGCTACTGCGCGGCGGTCGTCGGGCCGAAGGTCGCGAAATTTCGCAAGAAGTTCGCGCACCGCCTGAAGGCGTGATGCGCTTCTAGTCGCTCCGCGCGCGCTCGCATTCCTCCGCGATGCCGCGCGCGAGCTCGAAGCACGTGAGCGGCGCCGAGCCTTCCGCCTTGTTGTTCGCCGCGATCACCACCGGCTGGCCCGCGATGGCATAACGCGCGGCCAGCTCGGCGAGCGCCTCACGCGTGCCGCGATCTTCATCGACGATCTTGTCGAACGGCTCGTATTTCGCCTTCGCCTGTTCGTAGCGAAAGCCGCTGTGCAGACTCCAGCGCGCGATGAACGGTCCCATTCCTTCTTCGTCCAGCAACGCGAGCGCCTTCGCCTGACGGCGCACGTCCGGCATGCGCGCATGCACGCCGATGCAGTAGCGCACGTTCGCCTCGCGCAGCGCGCGGATGAAGCGTGGCGTGAGCATGACCGCGTCGCGGATCTCGACCGCGTAGCAAGACTCGCCTTCGAGCGGCGGCAGCGCTTGCAGAAACGCCGATAGCCGTTCGATGAAACTGGCCGGATCGACGATCATCGCTTCGGGCAGCGGCGAGAACTGGAACACGAGCGCGCCTGCTTTCGCGCCGAGACCGCCGATGCATGGCGTCACGAATTCATCGATGGCAATCTGCGCGTTCAGAAACGCAGGGTTTTCCGCGTCCGGCGTGCCGCGCTCCCCGCGGATGAAGGCATCGGTGACGGAGGCGGGCGCCTTGACGATGAAGCGGAAGTGCGCCGGCACCTGCGATGCGTAGCGCGCGTATTCAGCGAGCGACAGCGGCGCGTAGAACGAGCGGTCGATCGACACGCTTTTCAGGAGCGGATGCGCGCCGTAGGCGCTGAGACCGTCGCGGGAAAGCTTCGTGTTCGAGTACTCGTCGCCATAGACGATGCCGCGCCATCCCGGAAACGACCATGTCGATGTGCCGAGATGGATTGCATCCGGCAGGCGCTTCGCGAGGGCTTCGAGTTCGGGCTGCAAGGGCGCGGGCAGCACGCCGCACGGCTTTGGCGGCTTTCGTGCCTCCGCAGGCTCCGCCGAAGCAGCGTTTGCAGGCACGCCGAAAAGATCGAACTGATCTTCCGGCTCCCCCGCTTCGATATGCATTGATTCGCGGTTCAGAGCGCCTTCTCGTAGATATACCGCCGCGACCACGGCAGCGTCTTCGCGCTTCGCCCCGCCTTGCGGCAGATCACCTGATAGATCGACACGTCGTCGTTCTCGAACGCATACGCGCAGCCCGCGAGGTACACGCGCCAGATGCGGAAGTGCTCATCGTCGACGAGCTTCTTCGCTTTCTCCGCGTTTTCCTCGAACCTGTCGGCCCAGATGTCGAGCGTATGCGCGTAGTGCCGCCGCAGGCTTTCGACGTCGATCGCTTCCAGCCCGCCGCGCTGCATGCTTTCGAGCGCGAGGCTGATGTGCGGCAGCTCGCCGTCGGGGAACACGTATTTGTCGATGAATTCGCCGCCGCCGAGCGAAGTCTCGCCGCTGTCGGCATCAGACGACGTGATGCCGTGATTCATCGCGATGCCGTCATCGACGAGCAGATCGCGGATTCTCGCGAAGTATCCCGCAAGATTCTTGCGCCCGACATGCTCGAACATGCCGACGCTCGTAATGCGGTCGAACTGCCCCGGGATGTCGCGATAGTCCTGCAGGCGAATCTCGATTCGATCTTCGAGCCCCGCCGCCTTGACGCGCTCGGTCGCGAGCTTGAACTGGTTCTCGGAGAGCGTGACACCTACGCATTTCGCGCCGAACTTCTGCGCCGCGCGGATCACGAGCGCGCCCCAGCCGCAGCCGATATCGAGCAGACGATGACCCGGCTGAAGCTGAATCTTCGTGAGGATGTGGTCGATTTTCTTGAGCTGCGCGGTGTCGATGTCTTCGTCGCCGTTCTCGAAGTACGCGCACGAATAGACCATGTTCTTGTCGAGCCACAGTGCGTAAAACTCGTTCGACACATCGTAGTGGTACTGAATGGCCTTCTTGTCCGACGTCTTCGAGTGATTGAAGTAGCGCCGCACGCGGGCGAGCTTGCTTGCGCTCGTCACCGTGTTCTTCGCGAGCGAATAGCCGATGTTGATGATGTCGGACAGCTTGCCCTCGATATCGATCTTGCCCTTGACGTAGGCTTCGCCGAGATTGTCGAGACTCGGTTCGAGCAGATAAGGCAGCGCGGTCGCGCTCTTCACGTGCAGCGTCACCCGAGGAGCGGCGAACTGGCCGAAATCGTGCTGCTGGCCATCCCAGAGCACGAGCCGCGCAGGCAAATTGGCCCGGTCGCGCACTTCCTCAACCCACTGCGTCAGCTTCTTCTCCCAGAACATGCTTGTTTCTCCGCGCTAAAGAAAATCAAGGGAAGGCTCCCGCCTTCATGTTCGTTGCCGTTGCGATCTCGGTTGCTGCCAGTGCTCGCGTTACGGCGCGAGTCTCATGATTCGCCACGGCGCGCCCGCGTCATCACGCGTATAGACGATGCGATCGTGAAGGCGCGACGGGCGTCCCTGCCAGAATTCGATGGTATCGGGCACGAGGCGATAGCCGCCCCAGTGCGGCGGGCGCGGCGGCGCGTCGCCGTATCTGGCGACCATCTCGCGTTCGCGCGCTTCCAGCGCTTCGCGGCTTTCGAGCGGCTGGCTCTGATCCGATGCCCACGCGCCGATGCGCGAGCCGAGCGGACGCGACGCGTAATACGCATCGCTCTCCTCATCGCTCGTCTTTTCGACGCGGCCCTCGATGCGCACTTGGCGCTCGAGCTCGATCCAGTGGAACAGCAGGCTCGCCGCGGGATTGGCGGCGATCTCGCGGCCCTTGCGGCTATCGTAATTGGTAAAAAAAACAAATCCGCGCTCATCGGCGCCCTTGATGAGCACGATGCGGGCGGATGGACGACCTTGCGAATCGACGGTCGCAAGTGTCATGGCATTCGGTTCGGGCAGTTTCGCATCGAGCGCCTGGGCGAACCAGGTGTGAAACTGGTTCACCGGGTTCGGGTCGACGTCGGTGGCATCGAGCGCGCCGCGCGAATAATTTTTGCGAAGGTCTGCGAGAGTCGTCATTTTTATGCAAGCGCTACAGTCGGGTCAGTATAGCCAAGGTGAAACGATCTTGCCCTGATTAACCCCTGGACCTGTTGCGTGCCGGCGGGTGCGGCGCTTGCAGCTATCACGTCCAAGGTTTCGATAAGGCAGAATACGCAATTCGCCCGCATTTTGCATGATCGAGCGCACAGGTTTGCGCACTCGACAGCCGCCTGTAAGCCTTGATTGACGCCGCACAACGGGCGCCGCATTTTGCGAGCTTTTAGCTTGCTTTCAACGTACCCGGCCTTATCGACGCACGCCATGAACGCTTCAACCGAAACTGCTCTCACACCGACCGCCGCATACGTCGCCGACCGCGACCGACGCTTCGGCGGCATCGCGCGTCTGTACGGCGCGCCCGCGCTCGCCGCGTTCGAAAGGGCGCATGTCGCGGTGATCGGCATCGGCGGCGTCGGCTCGTGGGTCGCCGAGGCGCTCGCGCGCAGTGCTGTCGGAAAGCTGACGCTGATCGATCTCGACAATGTCGCCGAAAGCAACACGAATCGGCAGATTCACGCGCTCGACGGCAACTACGGCAAGGCGAAAGTCACGGCTATGGCCGAGCGCATCAAGCTGATCGATCCGGCTTGCGACGTGCGGCAGATCGAGGACTTCGTCGAGCCCGGCAATTTCGACGCGACGCTCGGCAGCGGCTTCGACTATGTCGTCGATGCGATCGACAGCGTGCGCACCAAAACCGCGCTCATCGCGTGGTGCGTGGCGCGCAGGCAGGCGCTCATCACCGTCGGCGGCGCGGGCGGGCAACTGGACCCGACGCGCATTCGCATCGACGATCTCGCGCTCACCATTCAGGACCCGCTGTTGTCCAAAGTACGCGGCCAGTTGCGCAAGCTGCACGGTTTTCCGCGGGGACCGAAGGCGCGTTTCAAGGTGAGCGCGGTGTATTCGGACGAACCGCTGATCTATCCGGAAGCGCCCGCGTGCGATATCAGCGAAGGCGCCGAGCATCTCGAAACCGGCGCGGGCTATTCCGGGCCGGTCGGTCTCAATTGCGCGGGCTTCGGATCGAGCGTCTGCGTGACGGCGAGCTTCGGCTTCGCGGCCGCCGCGCATGTGCTGCGCGATCTGGCGAAGCGCGCGGCCTGAAACGAAAAACGGCCAGCTTTAATAGCTGGCCGTTCTTCGTTGAAGCCGACGATCAGTTGATCGCCGCGCTCAGCTTGCGCCGCCATTGCGACACGAGATCCGGCTGATTCGCGGCGAGCTCGAACACCGAAAGCATCGTCTTGCGGCCGACATCGTCCATGAAGGCACGATCGCGCACGACGATCGCGAGCAGATGCTCCAGCGCCCCGCCGTAATCGCGGCCCGCGATCAGGCGATTGGCGAGCGCGAAGCGTGCTTCGAGATCGTCGGGGTTCGCGTTGACCGCGTCGATGAGCGCGTCGGCGGGCGGCAGATCCGCTGCTGCATCGGTGGCGTCGAGTTCGGTCTTCAGCGCGTTGTAACGTGCATCGATGCCTTGCGTCGTCTTCGGCGATAGCAGCTTGTCCTCTTCCTTCGCCTCGTCGATGCGGCGTTCCGCGATCAGCCATTCGATCAGGTCGAGGCGTGCGTCGTCGTAACCGGGATCGAGCGCGAGCGCGGCCTTGATCGTGTCGATCGCTTCCTTGCGCCTGCCCGCGGCCCATGCAGTTTGCGCGGCGTGACGCTCGGCGTCGGCGCCTTCAGGCACGAGCCGGTCGAGGAATGCACGCAACTGGCCTTCCGGCAGAACGCCGATGAACTGATCGACCGGGCGGCCCTCCGCGAACGCGACCACGTGCGGAATACTGCGCACCTGAAAGTGCGCGGCGAGCTCCTGATTTTCGTCGACGTTCACCTTGACGAGCTTCCACTTTCCCGCGGCTTCGGCTTCGAGTTTCTCCAGCATCGGCCCGAGTGTCTTGCACGGGCCGCACCAGGGCGCCCAGAAATCAACGAGAACGGGCGCGAGCATCGACGCGTTGATGACGTCGTGCTCGAAGGTGGCGAGGGTCGTATCCATGCGTTTTCTCCTAATGCTTGCGGTCTATCCCAATCAGTTAGGGACGATCCGCGTGACTCTCAAGCGCGCACGCAGGCCTCATGCCTCGGGCGCGCGATTTTCCCGGCGCTGTGGCGGCAGCGGAATGAACTCGGTCTCGCCGGGCACGTGGCCCATGCGCTGCTCGCTCCATGCGAGCTTGGCCGCGTCGATCTTCTCGCGCGAGCTGGACACGAAGTTCCATTCGATGAAGCGCGAGCCGTCGAGCAGCGCGCCGCCGAGCAGCATCGCGACCGCGCCGCTCCTGCTGTGCAGCTTCACATCCGCGCCCGGCGTGAGCACGGCCATCTGCTGTTCGGGCAGCGATTCGGCGTCGATCGACAAATCGCCGCTCACGAGATAGACGCCGCGTTCCTCGTGCTCGGTGTCGAGCGTGATCGCGCTGCCGGCCGCGAACTGCGCGGCGACATAGAGCGTCGGCGAGAACGTGCGAGTGGGCGCTTTTGCGCCGAACGCCGTGCCCGCGATCACGCGCAGCGTGACGCCGTCGCGCTCGATTTGCGGCAGCGCGGACGCCGCGTGATGCTCGAAGGCAGGCTCGATGTCCTCGCTCGCCACCGGCATCGCGACCCACGTCTGGATGCCGTGCATCGTCTGGCCGGAGGCGCGTTCTTCATCGGGCGTGCGTTCGGAATGGACGATGCCGCGGCCCGCGGTCATCCAGTTCACGTCGCCGGGCACGATCTTCTGAACCGAACCGACGCTGTCGCGATGCATGATCGCGCCGTCGAACAGATACGTGACCGTCGCCAGTCCGATATGCGGATGCGGGCGCACATCGAGTCCCTTGCCGGGCACGAGCGTTGCGGGACCGATGTGGTCGAAAAAAATGAAGGGTCCGACGGTGCGCGCCGCGAGCGCGGGCAGGACGCGCCGCACCATGAGGCCGCCGACGTCGTGTTCGTGGGGCTTGAGCAATGCGCGGATCGGCGAAGGCATGGCAGGTTCCGATGGGAAGATCGCGCGCCGGAATGGCGCGTGTCTGAGTCGATTCTACCGGCCGATGCCGCGCGGCGCAGACGTGCCGCCGAGGCTCTCGTTTTTTACGTCGCCGCGCTTTTCAGTACGCGTGCGGCTTCACGCAACTTCCGCAACCTCGATAGGAGCTTCGCCATGAGCAAGAACAAACTGTTGATCGCCATTACCACGGGTCTTCTCACCGCCACCGCCGCGACAGGTGCATTCGCGCAAACTTCGTCGGGCAATTCGTCGGCGGCGATGGGCAACGATACCGCTGGCGCGGCCACCGACAATTCGGCGGCCCCCACGACACATAAGAAGCACAAGATGCACAAGCAGTCGGCGCATACGTCGACCAAAAAAACGCCCGCCGCGGAAACCGGCAATGACTCTGGGACGGAAACAGGGCAGAGCAAGTAAGGACCCGTTCCGACACTCCGAGGAAAGCGCTCGCGCCGTTTGCCCGGCGCGGGCGCTTTTTTGCGTCCTTCGTCGCGCCGCGCAGCTTTTGACAAGCCTGCCGCCACACGCTCCGCTACACTTTACGGCTCGCCAACGACGCACATGAGACGGGGGAAGGGTGATGTCGCCTAAGGATTTGCTGATCGCATCGGTGGTCATTGTCGCGTGGGGCGTCAATTTCGTCGTCATCAAACTTGGCTTGCACGGTGTGCCGCCGATGCTGCTCGGCGCGCTGCGCTTCGCGCTCGCCGCCGTGCCGGTGGTCTTCGTAAAACGCCCGCAAATACCGCTGCGCTGGCTGTTCGCCTACAGCCTCACCATTTCCCTCGGGCAATTCGCACTGCTCTTCTACGGCATGTATGTGGGGATGCCGGCGGGACTCGCGTCGCTCGTCTTACAGGCGCAGGCGTTTTTCACGCTCATTTTCGCGTCGATGTTTCTCGGCGAGCGCATCCGCGCGGCGAACGTCGCCGGACTCGTGATCGCGGCGGCGGGGCTCGCGCTGATCGGCATGCGCGGTGGCCAGGCGATGACTCTCGCCGGTTTTCTCTTCACGCTCGCCGCTTCCGCGATGTGGGCGCTCGGCAATGTCGCGACGAAGCGCATGGGCAAGGTCGATCTGCTATCGCTCGTCGTGTGGGGCAGCCTGATTCCGCCGCTGCCGTTCCTCGCGCTCTCGCTGATCTTCGAAGGGCCGGCGCGTATCGAGGCGAGTCTCGCGTCCATCCCGCTCGTTTCCGTGTTCGCGATTCTCTACCTCGCGTTCATCGCGACGATCGTCGGTTACAGCCTGTGGGGGAAGTTGCTCGCGCGCTACCCGGCGGGAAGCGTTGCGCCGTTTTCGCTGCTCGTTCCGGTGATCGGGCTCGCGTCGGCCGCGGTGTTTCTCGGCGAGGGGCTGAGCGCCGCGCAAGTGGTCGGCGCGGCGCTCGTGATGGCGGGACTGGTGGTGAACGTGTTCGGCGCCCGGCTCGTCCAGCGACTCTTGCCGGCGCGCTGAACGGAGCAGGGCACGCGCCTTACGTCATGCGGCTCTTCGCGAGCGGCGGATTCGCCGCGAAGTAGCGCTTGATGCCCTTCATGATCGCGTTGGCCATCTTGTCGCGATAGGCGTCGTCGTTCAGGCGCGTTTCCTCGTCCGGGTTGCTGATGAACGCGGTCTCGACCAGGATCGACGGAATGTCCGGCGCCTTCAGCACGGCGAAACCGGCCTGTTCGACCGAGCCCTTGTGCAACTTGTTGATGCCGCCGATCTCATTCAGCACGAAGCTGCCATAGCGCATCGAGTCGCGGATCTGCGCGGTCGTCGACATGTCGAAGAGCGCGCGGTTGACGCTCGCGTCCTGCGACTTCACGTTGATGCCGCCGACCTGATCCGACGAGTTCTCCTTGGCCGCCATCCAGCGCGCGGCCGCGCTCGACGCGCCATGCTCCGACAACGCGAACACGGACGAGCCGCGGGCGTCCGGTGAGGTGAACGCATCCGCGTGAATCGACACGAACAGGTCGGCAGAGACGCGCTGCGCCTTCTGCACGCGCACGTTGAGCGGCACGAAGAAGTCGGCGTCGCGGGTCATCATCGCGCGCATGTTGGGCTGGGCGTCGATCTTCGCGCGCAGCTTCTTCGCGATGTCGAGCGCAATGTGCTTCTCGTACGTGCCCTGGCCGCCGATCGCGCCGGGGTCCTCGCCGCCGTGACCCGGATCGATCGCGACCGTGAGCAGGCGCGTCGTGCCGGTGCCCTGCTTGGGCGCCGAGAAAGTGTATTGATCGTTGTCGTCGTCCTTCTGGGCGATGACCGGCGGCGACGGAACGCGCGGCTTGGCGGCGGGCTTCGGCGCGGGCGGCGCGAGCGGCGCGGACGGTGCGGTTCCTGCCGGCGCATCGTTCTGCGCGTACTTCTGGAAGAACTCGTCGGTGGAATCGGGCGTCGTCGGTTTCTGCGGCGTGGCCGGGCCGGCGAGCGTGGCGGGCGGCGGCGCGGACGGATTGGGATTCGCGCGGTCGAGCGCCTCCTGCTTGCGCTCGGTCTGGGCGAGCAGTTCCATTAATGGATCGGGCGCGACGGCCGGATACAGGTCGAACACGAGCCGGTATTTATAGCTGCCGATGGGACCCAGGGTGAACACCTGCGGCTTCACCGATCCTTTCAGGTCGAACACCATGCGCACGACATGCGGCTGATACTGCCCGATGCGCACTGCCTGAATCTGCGGATCGTTCGGCGTGATCTTTGAGACGAGATCCCGCAGCGACTGATCGAGGTCGATGCCGGAGAGATCGACGACGAGCCGGTCCGGTCCCTGCAAGAGCTGGTTGGCGTTCTGGAGCGGCTGGTCCGATTCGATCGTCACACGGGTGTAATCGCGCGCGGGCCATACACGCACGCCGAGCACGCTGCTTGCGTGCGCGAGCTTCGGTCCGACGAGCGCGAGCGCGAGCGTCGAGGCGCCTGCGCGCAGCACCTGGCGGCGGCGCCAGTTGTGCGGCGCGTGGGCCGCAGCTTCGATCGAATGAAATGGCTTGATCAACATCTTTCGAGACATGACTTTCCTGTTTCGCTGAACGCCCGCGCGGTCAGCACGCGGCCTTCTTCTTCGTTCGAATTGCACGGCGAGCCGTGCTCGCCCGGCAGCGATAGCTGGAACACGAGGTCCGGCACACCGAGCAGGCCGCCCGCCTGTTGCGGCCACTCGACGAGGCACAGCGCGCCCGCATCGAAATATTCGCGGAAGCCGGCATCGGCCCATTCGGCCGGATCGGCGAAGCGATAGAGATCGAAGTGATAAACGTCGAGCGGGCCGCTTTCGATGACGAGCGAGTACGGTTCGACGAGCGTATAGGTCGGGCTCTTCACGCGGCCGGCGTGGCCGAGCGCGCGCAGTGTGGCGCGCACGAGCGTGGTCTTGCCCGCGCCCAGGTCCCCGATCAACTGGACCTGCAGACCGTGGAATCGTTCAGACGAAGTCCGCGATGCAAAGAGGCGCGTGGTGTCGATGGCGTGCGCGAAGCGTTCTCCGAAAGCGAGCGTCGCGGCTTCGTCGCGCAGGTCGAAGCGGCGTTCGAGAAGCGCGGGAGGAAGGTCTTGCGTCGTTCGTGCGGGGCTTTCGGGCATTGCTCGTAAAATGTCGTGATGAACCGATTGCCGGAACATTCCGTTGAAGTCACGACCGCGTCCTGCGACGCTGCCGCTGAATCTGTTTCAGAGCCTCGCGTTTTCGATATCGATGAAAACGCGCTGGCGGAACTCGCGCAACGCATCAAGGTGTGGGGGCGCGAGCTGGGGTTCGGTGCGGTCGGCATCAGCGATATCGACCTGGCGGATGCCGAGAAAGGCCTCACTGATTGGCTCGAAGCAGGCTATCACGGCGAAATGAATTATATGGCCATACATGGGATGAAACGCGCAAGACCGGCCGAGCTTGTGGCCGGAACGCGACGCGTCATCACCGTGCGCATGGCCTATCTGCCGGCGCAAACGCTCGCGAAAACCGGCGATGAAAGTGTCGCGACAGCCGATGGTCAGAAGAACGACTGGCGCGCGATCGAATGGTCGAGGCTCGCGAAGCCATCGCAGGCGATGGTCTCCATCTATGCGCGCGGCCGCGACTATCACAAGGTCATGCGCAATCGCCTTCAGCAACTGGCCGAGCGCATCGAGAAGGAAATCGGGCCGTTCGGGCATCGCGCGTTCACGGATTCCGCGCCGGTGCTGGAAGTCGCGCTCGCGCAGCAGGCGGGCAACGGCTGGCGCGGCAAGCATACGCTGCTGCTCGATCGCGATGCCGGCTCGCTTTTCTTTCTCGGCGAGATCTTCGTCGATGTCCCGTTGCCCGTCGATCCGCATCCCGAGCGCGAGGGCGCGCATTGCGGGCAGTGCACGCGCTGCATCGGCGCATGTCCGACGGGCGCGATCGTCGCGCCGTATCGCGTGGATGCGCGGCGCTGCATCTCGTATCTGACGATCGAACTGCACGGCAGCATCCCCGAAGACATGCGTCCGCTGATCGGCAATCGCGTCTATGGCTGCGACGACTGCCAGCTCGTGTGTCCGTGGAACAAGTTCGCGCAGGCCGCGCCCGTCGCGGATTTCGACGTGCGGCATGGGCTCGATCGCGCGACGCTCGTCGAACTGTTTGCATGGAGCGCCGCGGATTTCGACACGCGCATGCAGGGCAGCGCGATCCGGCGCATCGGGCATGAGCGCTGGCTGCGCAACATCGCGGTCGCGATGGGCAATGCGTTGCGCGCGTCCGGGCTGGATGCGGGCGAACGCCAGGCAATCGTCGACGCATTGGAGGCGCGTGAGGACGATCCGTCCGAACTCGTCCGCGAACACGTTCGGTGGGCACTGGAGCAATCATGACGAGCATTTCGTTCGATGCCGTGATCGACGCGCCGTTCGGCAAAGTGGGCATTCGCGCCGATGCGCAGTCGGTGCGCGAGATCGTGTATCTGCCCGGCGATGTCGACATCATCGAGCCGCGAACGCCGCTCGCCCAGGAAGCCGCCGCGCAGATCCGCCGCTACTTCGACACGCCGTCGATGCATTTCGACCTGCCGCTCGCGATCCGCGGCACCGTGTTTCAGCAGCGTGTGTGGCAGGGCATCAGCGCCATCTCGGCCGGGCATGTCTGGACCTACGGCCAGCTCGCGCGCGAGATCGGCAGCGTGCCTCGCGCGGTAGGGCAGGCGTGCGGCTCCAATCCGCTGCCGATCGTGATACCGTGCCACCGGGTAGTGGCATCGGGCGGGATCGGCGGCTTCGCGCATCATCCCGGCGACGGTTTTTATCGCAACGTGAAGCGCTGGCTGCTGGCGCATGAAGGTGTACGGATCGCATGACGAGCGCAACGACCGAAGCAATACAAAAACCGGAACTGACCGCGAGTCAGGGCGCGATCGATCTCTTTTGCGATGCGCTCTGGCTCGAACACGGGCTCGCGAAAAACTCGCTCGAAGCGTACCGGCGCGATCTCAAGCTGTTCGCCGAATGGCTCGGCACGACGCGCGGCGCATCGATCGATGCCGTCACCGAAGCCGACATGAACGGCTACATGGCCGCGCGCCGCGGCGACAAGGCGACGTCCGCGAACCGGCGCCTGTCCGTCTTTCGACGCTACTACGCGTGGGCGCTGCGCGAGCACCGCGTGTCCTCCGATCCGACGCTGAAGCTCCGTTCGGCCAAGCAGCCTCCGCGCTTTCCTTCGACGCTCAACGAGGCGCAAGTCGAAGCGCTGCTCGGCGCGCCCGACGTCGAGACTCCGCTCGGCCTGCGCGATCGCACGATGCTCGAGCTGATGTACGCGAGCGGTCTGCGCGTGACCGAACTCGTGACGCTGAAAACGGTCGAGGTCGGCTTGAACGAAGGTGTCGTGCGCGTGATGGGCAAAGGCTCGAAGGAGCGCCTGATCCCGTTCGGCGAGACGGCGCACGCCTGGCTCGAACGCTATCTGCGCGAAGCGCGTGCGGCGCTGCTCGGCGCGCGTTCCGCCGATGCGCTTTTCGTGACCGCGCGCGGCGAAGGCATGACGCGTCAGCAGTTCTGGAACATCATCAAGCGCCATGCGTTGAAGGGCGGTGTGCATGCGCCGCTCTCGCCGCACACGCTGCGTCACGCGTTCGCGACGCATCTGCTCAATCACGGCGCGGATTTGCGCGTCGTGCAATTGCTGCTCGGCCACTCGGACATCTCGACGACGCAAATCTACACGCACGTCGCGCGCGAGCGTTTGCAGAAGCTGCATCGCGAGCATCATCCGCGCGGATAAATCGCTTCATTGTCGAACGATCGTGCCACGGCGGCACGCTGCTGAACACTCGGCCGAATGGCCAATGGTGAGGCGGGAAACACGCCGCTACAATGCGTCCATGTCGAAAGCCAAACATGTGTCCGAAACGCCTGCGACCCAATTTCTGCGCCGTCACAAGGTCGAGTTCGGCGAGCATCCCTACGATTACGTCGAGCACGGCGGCACGGAGGAATCCGCGCGGCAACTGGGCGTGGACGAGCATCGCGTCGTCAAGACGCTCGTGATGGAGGACGAGCACGCGAAGCCGCTCATCGTCCTCATGCACGGCGACCGCACCGTGTCCACGAAGAACCTCGCGCGGCAAACGGGCGCGAAGCGCATCGAGCCGTGCAAGCCGGAAGTGGCGAACCGGCATTCGGGTTTCCTCGTGGGCGGCACGTCGCCGTTCGGCACGAAGAAAGCGATGCCGGTGTACGTCGAATCGAGCATTCTGGAGCTCGACCGGATCTACCTGAACGGCGGGCGGCGCGGCTATCTCGTGAGCCTGAAGCCGTCCGTTCTGACCGAATTGCTCGACGCAAAGCCCGTGCAGTGCGCGAGCGTCGATTAGAATGCGTTCCGCTCTCGCCACAACTGAAAAGACACCATGATTTTTCTGATCGTCGCCGTCGTGTCCTATTTGATCGGCTCGATTTCATTCGCCGTCGTCGTGAGTCACGCGATGGGACTGGCCGATCCTCGCTCGTACGGCTCGGGCAATCCCGGCGCGACCAATGTGCTGCGCACCGGCAACAAGAAGGCCGCGATCCTTACGTTGATCGGCGACGCGTTCAAGGGCTGGCTGCCCGTGTGGATCGTCGCGAACTTCGGTGCGAGCTTCGGCTGGGACAGCGCCGGCATCAACACGGCCACGGCGCTCGCGGCCATCGCGGTTTTCCTCGGGCATCTATACCCGGTTTTCTTCCGATTTCAGGGCGGCAAGGGCGTCGCGACGGCGGCCGGCGTGCTGCTCGCGATCCATCCGGCGCTCGGTATCGCGACGCTGCTCACCTGGCTGATCATCGCGTTCTTCTTCCGCTATTCGTCGCTGGCGGCGCTCGTCGCGGCCGTGTTCGCGCCGTTCTTTCAGGTATTCCTGTTCGGACCGAGCCGCATCTCGCTCGCCGTCCTCGCAATGAGCCTGCTGCTCATCTGGCGGCATCGCGCCAATGTCTCGAAGTTGCTGGCGGGGAAGGAAAGCCGCATCGGTGAAAAGAAGGAAGCGGCGCAAGCGCCCGAATAAGCAAAAAGCCGTTCCGGCGCGAACCGGAACGGCTTTTTCACTTCTTACGCGGCAACGAATCAGTCGCGGAAGTTGTTGAAGTCGAGCGGCGCGTCCGTGACTTCCTTCTTCAGCAGCGCGATGGCGCTCTGCAGGTCGTCGCGCTTCGTGCCTTGCACGCGCACGGCATCGCCCTGAATGCTCGCCTGAACCTTGATCTTGCTGTCCTTCACGATCTTGACGATTTTTTTCGCCAGATCGCCCGACACGCCTTTCTTTACCGTGACGACTTGCTTCAGCTTGTCGCCGCCGATTTTCTCCTGCTTGCCGTAGTCGAGAAAACGCACGTCGACGCCGCGCTTGGCGAGCTTGTTCAGCAGAACGTCCTTCACCTGGCCGAGCTTGAAATCGTCGTCGGCGTAGAGCGTGAGTTCGCGCTCCTTTTGCTCGACGCGTGAATCCGAGCCTTTAAAGTCGAAGCGCGTCGAGATTTCCTTGTTCGACTGCTCGATCGCGTTCTTTACTTCGATCATGTTTGCTTCGCTGACGACGTCAAACGATGGCATCTGTCTTTCTCCTTCATTGAGGCGAGCGCGCTGCGGAAGCGCGGCTCGCGCAATCGCTATAATCACGGACCTGTCGTCATTCTACCGACGCGCCTCGCTCATGTCGCTCCAGCTTCTCTCCGATTTCTCTCTGCTCGTCCACAACACGTTCGGCTTCGATGCGCGCGCGCGTCATGCGATGCACATCGATTCCGTCGACGCGGCCGTCGCGCTCGCCACCGATCCTCGCATCGCGAACATGCCGCAACTCGTGCTCGGCGGCGGCAGCAATATCGTGCTGACGCGCGATTTCGACGGCGTCGCGCTGATCGTCGGCATCACCGGGAAACGCTTGATCGGCGAAGACGACGATGCGTGGCTCGTCGAAGCCGGCGCGGGCGAGAACTGGCATGGGTTCGTCGCCTGGACGCTGGCACACGGCATGCCGGGCCTCGAAAACCTCGCGTTGATTCCGGGCACGGTCGGCGCGGCGCCGATTCAGAACATCGGCGCTTACGGGCTCGAAATGGGCGAGCGCTTCGAGCGGCTCAGCGCGGTCGAACTCGCGAGCGGCGAACGTGCGGACTTCGATCGCGCCGCGTGCGCCTTCGGTTATCGCGACAGCTTCTTCAAGCGGGCAGGGCGCGGGCGCTTCATGATCACGTCGGTGGTATTCAGGTTGCCGAAAGCGTGGACGCCGCGCGCCGACTATGCCGATGTCGCGCGCGCGCTCGAAGCCGCGGCGAAACCGGATGCAAAGGCTATTTTCGATGCGGTCGTCGCCGTGCGCCGCGCCAAGCTGCCCGATTGGACCGTGCTCGGCAATGCGGGCAGCTTCTTTAAGAATCCCGTCGTGAGCGCGACGGCATTCGAGACGCTGAAACAGCGCGAACCCGGCGTCGTTTCATACAGCCAGGCGGACGGACAAGTGAAACTCGCGGCGGGCTGGCTGATCGACCAATGCGGCTGGAAAGGGCGCGGCATCGGCGGGGCTGCGGTGCATGACCGTCAGGCGCTCGTTCTCGTGAATCGCGGCGGCGCGACGGGCGCGCAAGTGCTGGAACTCGCCGAAGCCATCAAGCGCGATGTGCTCGCGCGCTTCGGCGTCGATCTGGAGATGGAACCGGTCTGCCTTTGATTCCCGATGCGCAGACAAAACCGCCGGACGAAAGTGCGGCGGTTTTTTCACATTCAGCGACCGGCGAATTACGCGCTGCGCTTGTGGCGTGCGTTTTCCGCGATGCGCATGCGCAGGGGCGATGGTCTTGTCGAACAGCGTTTCCTTCGAATCGCGCGAGACGACCGACACGCTGCCCTCGTAGAGCTTCCAGCGCACCCAGCCGTTGACCTTTTCCTGCGTGTGATCGAAGTGCGCGGAAAAAACGCTTTTTTAAAGCAAAAAAGCCGCGCTTCCGTCATTTCGGGCGTCGCGGCTCATCATCGATGGCGCCAATTTTGCCCGGTATCCGCTCAGTGATTGAGCTTGCCGAGCAGGAGATACTCCATCAGCGCCTTCTGGACGTGAAGACGGTTCTCCGCCTCGTCCCAGACCACGCTCTGCGGGCCGTCGATCACTTCCGCGCTCACTTCCTCGCCGCGATGCGCGGGCAGGCAGTGCATGAAGAGCGCGTCGGGATTGGCACGCGCCATCATTTCCGCATCGACGCAATAGTCGGCGAACGCCTTCATGCGCGCGTCGTTCTCGGCTTCGAAGCCCATGCTCGTCCAGACGTCCGTCGTGACGAGATCGGCGCCCGCACACGCTTCGTTCGGATCGTCGAACTCTTCGTAAAACGGCTTACTTTCCTCGGCGACGAGCGCGGGATCGAGCTTGTAGCCCAGCGGCGTCGCGAGACGCAACTTGAAGCCGAGGATGTGCGCGGCCTCGATCCATGTGTAGAGCATGTTGTTCGCGTCGCCGACCCACGCGACAGTCTTGCCGTGAATCGGACCGCGATGCTCGTAAAACGTGAAGATGTCAGCGAGCACCTGACACGGGTGATATTCGTTCGTCAGCCCGTTGATGACCGGCACCCGCGAGCTTTCGGCGAAGCGCTGGATGATGTCCTGGCCGAACGTGCGGATCATGATGATGTCGACCATGCGCGAGATGACCTGCGCCGAATCCTCGATCGGCTCGCCGCGGCCGAGTTGCGTGTCGCGCGTGTTCATGAAGACAGCGTGGCCGCCGAGCTGGAAAATGCCCGCTTCGAAGGAGAGACGCGTGCGCGTCGAACTCTTCTCGAAGATCATCGCGAGCGTGCGGTCGTGCAGGGGATGATAGGTCTCGTAGTTCTTGAACTTGCGCTTCAGGATGCGCGCGCGTTCGAGCACGTACTCGTAGTCGTCGAGCGAAAAATCCTTGAACTGAAGATAGTGGCGAATTTTTTTGGCGGTCATGAAACGCAAGCGGCGGCTTCGAACCGGCCGCTTCGCCAACAGGCGTCAGGGCCGGACGGCGCCGCCGTCGTGAGTGGTATCGCATTTGAGCATAAAGGATTTTGCGATGTTTGACGAGGCTGGGCAAAAGGACGATGGCGAGCGCGCAAGCCGTACCCATGACTTCGTAGTGCCCCTAATGGACGCGCCCGATGTCTGTGTGCGCTGCGGAAAAGAGGTCGCTGCTGTATAATTGCGCTCGCTCGTTTCAACAGTTCTGCAACATTCAGCACCGTTTCACGCGCATCTGCGGCGAAGGGTTCCAAGAATCCGGTCGGCGTAACTTTGCGCGTTTCGATTTCGCGGTGGATGGCCCAGTGCTGTCGAGTCCGCCATTCTTGCCGCGGGCGCGGACGGTTCCAACGGAATCGACTCGCGCGAAACCGCCCGGCGCGCTTCCTGCGCCTGCCATTGCGGTTCCCTGCGTCAGGCATGTGCGTCCCGGTGCGCGTCACCGGCCGTCAAAAGGTATTTCTACATGGCTGAAACATCTCCTACCGAATACTTCATACAGGGCATCACCAAGAACGGGAGGAAGTTTCGGCCGAGCGACTGGTCCGAGCGCCTGTGCGGTGTGATGTCGGGATTCGGCCCCAAGGCGAAAGGGCCCAACGCCCGTCTGCAATATTCCATCTACGTGCGTCCGACGATGATCGGCGACATCAAGGTCGTGATCGTCGATTCGCGCCTGCGCGACATCGAGCCGATGGCCTTCGACTTCGTGCTGAACTTCGCAAAGGACAATGACCTGCTCGTGACCGAGGCGTGCGAGCTGCCGCCGCATCACGGCACGCAGACTCAGCAGCAACAGCCCTGAAACATCGAAGTATGAGCAGACGCAAAAAAGCCCGCCGAAGCGGGCTTTTTCGTTACTGCGCAGCGGAAACAGGAAGCTGCTTCGGCGAACGCTCCGTCAACGAAAACTCATGATGACCGGAGAGCGCCCGCCAGAAGCGAGCCGGAATTACTGGGCAGCGGGGGCCTGCAGGCCCTTGATGGCTGCAGCCAGGCGGCTCTTGTGGCGAGCGGCCTTGTTCTTGTGGACGATCTTCTTGTCCGCGATGATGTCCATCGTCTTGACCGACGACTTGAACACTTCGGCGGCCTTGGCCTGATCGCCGGCGTCGATAGCCTTGCGAACTGCCTTGATGGCCGTGCGGAACTTCGAGCGCAGCGCCGAGTTGTGCGAGTTTGCTTTGGCGGCCTGACGGGCGCGCTTGCGAGCTTGAGCGGAATTTGCCATGACGGTTTCCTTGTCCTGTTTCTGCTGTTACTTGTCCGGCGCGCGCGGCCGACGAAGGCCTTGAAAAGCCCTGACGCGGGCACTCGAGCGCGCTGCCTTTTGATCTGAAATCCCGGGAACGATTGCCCGAGAACCTCTAAAACATCGCCGGCCAGGGCCGGAAAAGACGCGAAGCTACGCAATCCAACAGATTTTTGGAGCTTCGAAACCGGAAATTATAGCAAGGGAATATGAGACGTGACAAGCGCGGCGTGGATTGCGCCGCCGCCGGGCGATTTGATGCAATTGGTCAATCCTTCGCCATTGGCCGCCAGCAGCAAGCGCAGTCTGATGGGCGCGCCGCACGTGGCCCGTATAATAAGCGCCCCATGAATCTATTCCGAGCCCTCCTGACGGTCAGCGGCTTCACGCTGCTGTCGCGCGTGACCGGCCTGATCCGCGAAACGCTGATCGCCCGAGCTTTCGGCGCCAGTCTCTATACCGACGCGTTCTATGTCGCGTTCCGCATCCCCAACCTGCTGAGGCGCCTCTCCGCGGAAGGTGCGTTCGCGCAGGCGTTCGTCCCGATCCTTGCCGAGTTCAAGAACAGCAAGGGCCACGATCCGACCAAGGCGCTCGTCGACGCGATGTCGACCGTGCTCACGTGGTTTCTCGTCGTGCTGTCGCTGGCCGGCATGGCGGGCGCGAGCTGGGTCGTCTATGCGGTTGCGTCCGGGCTCCGGCACGAAGGCATCGGATACACGCTTGCCGTCGAGATGACGCGCATCATGTTTCCGTACATCGTCCTCATTTCGATGACGACGCTCGCCTCCGGCGTGCTCAACACGTACAAGCAGTTTTCGCTACCCGCGTTCGCCCCCGTGCTCTTGAACGTCGCGTTTATTTTCGCGGCGGTGTTCGTGGCGCCGCATTTGAAGGTGCCGGTCTACGCGCTCGCCTACGCGGTGATCGTCGGCGGCGTTCTGCAATTGCTCGTGCAACTGCCCGGCCTGAAGAAGATCGACATGACGCCGCGCGTCGGGTTGAACTTCAGGCGCGCGCTCGCCCATCCGGGCGTCAAGCGGGTGCTGCTGAAGATGGTCCCGGCCATGTTCGCGGTGTCGGTCGGGCAGTTGAGCCTCATCATTAACACGAATATCGCGTCGAACATCGGGGCGGGCGCCGTGTCGTGGATCAACTACGCCGACCGCCTGATGGAATTTCCCACCGCGCTGCTGGGCGCGGCGCTGGGCACGATCCTGCTGCCGAGCCTCTCGAAAGCGCACGTCGACGCCGACAACGACGAATACTCCGCGCTGCTCGACTGGGGCCTGCGCATCACGTTCCTGCTGGCCGCGCCGAGCGCGATCGCGCTCTTCTTCTTCGCCGAGCCGCTCACCGCGACGCTCTTTCACTATGGCAAGTTCGACAGCCATTCCGTCGTGATGGTCGGCCGCGCGCTGGCGGCGTACGGGATCGGGCTGATCGGGCTCATCCTCATCAAGATTCTCGCGCCGGGTTTCTATGCGAAGCAGGACATCAAGACGCCGGTGAAGATCGCGGTCTTCGTGCTGATCATGACGCAGGTGAGCAACTACATCTTCGTGCCGATTTTTTCGCATGCGGGTCTGACGCTCTCGATCGGCCTCGGTGCGCTCGCCAACGCGCTCCTGTTGTTCGCGGGCCTGCGCCGCCGCAAGATCTACCAGCCGTCGCCGGGCTGGCTGCGCTTTTTCGTGCAACTGATCGGCGCGTGCCTGATTCTTGCGGGCGCGATGCATTGGGTGACGATCAATTTCGACTGGATCGGCATGCGCGCGACGCCGTTCCTGCGCATCGCGCTGCTCGGCGCGAGTCTCGTCGTGTTCGCCGCGCTATATTTCGGTATTCTGTCCGCGATGGGCTTCAAGTACGCCTATTTCAAGAGACGCACGCTTTGATGACGACAACGCGTATCCTCGACTACTTTTCTTCGCTGATGGCGGATGACGACAGCCTTCCGCTCACGGAAGCGGCTTTGTCGCTCGCGCAGGACGCGTATCCCGATCTCGACATGCAGGCCGCGCTCGCGGAGATCGACGAACTCGTCGTGCGCGCCCGCCGCCGCATGCCCGAGGACGCAAGCGTCAAGCAGAAAGTCGATGCGCTCAATCGATACTTCTTTCGCGAGCTGGGTTTTTCCAGCAATCTCAACGATTACTACGATCCCGACAACAGCCATCTGAACGTGGTGCTGCGCCGGCGTCGCGGCATTCCGATTTCGCTCGCGGTGGTCTATCTGGAAATGGCCGAGCAACTCGGATTGCCGGTGCGCGGCGTGTCGTTTCCGGGGCATTTCCTGCTGCGCGTCGCCACGCCGGGCCACGATCTGATGCTCGATCCGACTACCGGTCAGACGCTTTCCGAAGCGCAGATGGTCGAGATGCTGGAGCCGTATGTGCAGCGCGTGGGCGAATCGATCGGCAGCGCGCTGCGCGTGCTGTTGCAACCCGCGACGCGGCGCGAGATCGTCGCGCGCATGCTGCGGAATCTGAAGGGCGTCTACTTGCAGACGGAACGCTGGCAGCGTCTGCTCGCGGTTCAGCAGCGGCTCGTGATCGCATTGCCGAACAGCATCGAGGAAGTACGCGATCGTGGCTTCGCGTATGCGCGTCTGGATTATCTGCGGCCGGCGCTCGAAGATTTGCAGCGTTACATCGAGATGCGCCCGGATGCCGAGGACGCGACGGTCGTCGAAACCGAGCTGCATGAGCTGCGGCAGCGCACGCAGCACAACGGCGACTGAACGCGGACGGCGGACTTCGAAAGAAGCCCGCCGTTTTCACATCCGAAGCGTCATTTCGGCTGCATGCGGATCGCGCCGTCGAGACGGATCACTTCGCCATTGAGCATCGGGTTATCGAAGATCTGCTTGACGAGCATGGCGTATTCGTCCGGCTTTCCGAGACGCGGCGGGAACGGCACCATCGCGCCGAGCGCGTCCTGCACTTCCTTCGGCATGCCGAGCAGCATCGGCGTTTCGAACAGCCCCGGCGCGATCGTCATCACGCGGATGCCGCTCTTGCTCAGATCGCGCGCGATCGGCAGCGTCATGCCCGCCACGCCGCTCTTGGACGCCGCATAGGCCGCCTGGCCGATCTGCCCGTCATATGCCGCGACCGACGCCGTGTTCACTATCACGCCGCGCTCGCCCGCATCGTTGGTTTCGTTCTTCGACATCACGGCGGCCGCGAGCCGGATCATGTTGAAGGTGCCGATGAGGTTGACCGCAACGACTTTCGAGAACAGGTCGAGCGCATGCGGACCGTCGCGACCGACCGTCTTCGCCGCCGGCGCGATGCCCGCGCAGTTCACGAGACCGCGCAACGTGCCGAGGCTCGACGCGGTATCGACGGCGCGCTGACCATCGCTTTCCTGGCTCACGTCGCATTTGACGAACGCGCCGGACAGCTCTTTCGCGAGCGCTTCGCCCGCCGCTTCGTTCATGTCGGCGAGCACGACCTTGCCGCCTTGCGCCGCGATCACCCGCGCCGTTGCCGCGCCGAGTCCCGACGCGCCGCCGGTAATCAGAAAGACATTGCCTTGCATCTCCATGATTCTTCTCCTTTATGTGATTCGTGCGTGCGAGGGCCGGGGTACAGGCCGCTCGCGCCGATGTCGTCCTCGTGGGAAACGCGTCGATTGTAGCGAAGCCGCATGCTGCAAATTCGCACGACGGTCATGCGAATTCATACGCGAGGGCGTAAAAAAACCCGCTCGTCGAGTGAACTGCACCCCAAAAGTTGGACAACCGTCCAACGACTTGGGGTGTTTTTTATGAGCAAGCACAGCGCGCAATTTAAGCGAGCCGTCGTCGAAGACTATCTGTCAGGCAAATATGGTGGTAGTGGAGCAGTGG
>NZ_JALQDI010000020.1:0-37100 GCF_023631305.1 Caballeronia sp. INML3B | reverse complement strand
GGCTGAGTCCTGTAATGTACAGAACTCAGCCCTCACGGCCTTAGCCCAAACCTGTCCAACTTTGCGGGGTCAGTTCAGAGAGCGGGTTTTTCCTGGCGTGATGCCTCGCGCGCTTTACTTCAGCGCGTCGAACACACGCGTGCGGATTTCATCGACGGTGCCGAGACCCGAGATCTTGCGATACGCCGGCGCCTTCAGGCCGTTCGGCGCTTCGCCGGTCTTCGCCCAGTCGTTGTAGTACGCGATCAGCGGCTTGGTCTGCGCGACGTACACCTCGAGACGCTTCTTCACGGTCTCTTCCTTGTCGTCGTCGCGCTGAATCAGCGGCTCGCCGGTGACGTCGTCGGTCATGTCGACTTTCGGCGGATTGAACTTGACGTGATACGTGCGTCCCGATGCCGCATGCACGCGGCGACCGCTCATGCGGGTGATGATCTCGTCGAAGGGAACATCGATCTCGAGCACGTAGTCGATCGCGACGCCGGCATCCTTCATGGCTTCGGCTTGCGGCAGCGTGCGCGGGAAGCCGTCGAACAGATAGCCGTTCTTGCAGTCGTCCGCCTGCAGGCGTTCCTTCACGAGATTGATGATGAGCGAATCCGGCACCAGTTCGCCCGCGTCCATGTAGCGCTTCGCCTCGACGCCGAGCGGCGAGCCTGCCTTGACGGCTGCGCGCAGCATGTCGCCGGTCGAAATCTGCGGAATGCCAAATTTCTCCTTGATGAAGTTTGCCTGGGTGCCCTTGCCCGCACCGGGTGCGCCCAACAGGATCAAACGCATGGTGATCTCTCCGAATCGTCTATAAACCGCTTCAAGCCGCGAGGCTGATTTGACATCCGGTGCTTGGCTCGTGCGGCGTCGACGACAGGGCGCGCGGCCGAAAGGGAGACGGCGGGCACCTGCGGACAGCGGCGCAACGTTGAGCGTGGCGCTGACCGGAAGGCTCGCGCAATCGCTTGATTATGCCACGGCTCTTTACGATCGCGACCGTAATAACGCGGATAGAAAACGCCACAAACCCCGCCAATTGGGCGTCGGCGGGGTTTACACGGGTTGTGCGGCGGCGCTCAGTCGGCTGTGGGGAAGAGCGCCTGTACGCGCTCGAGATCGGCTGGTGTATCGACGCCGGGCGGCGGCGCGTCCTGCGTCACGCGCACCGCGATGCGCTCACCGTGCCACAGCGCGCGCAGTTGCTCGAGCGCTTCGGCGGCTTCGATCGGCGCTTGCGTAAGCGTCGGGAAGTCGCGGAGAAACTTCGCGCGATACGCGTAAAGCCCGATGTGGCGCAGCACGTTCTCCGGCACGGAAGGCAGCTTTGCCAGCGCGGCGACATCCGGCCAGTGCGGCTGCCAGACATCGCGCGTCCACGGAATCGGCGCGCGCGAGAAGTAGAGCGCGACGCTCTTCGCATCGAGCACGACTTTCACCACGTTCGGATTGAATACGTCTGCGGGATCGTGGATCGGATGCGCGGCCGTCGCGATCGCACACCCGGGATGCGCCGACAGGTGCGCGGCGACATCGCGCACGAGTTGCGGATCGATGAGCGGCTCGTCGCCCTGCACGTTGACGACGATCGCGTCATCGTCCCAGCCGAGACGCGTCGCCACTTCGGCGAGACGGTCCGTGCCGGTGGGATGATCCGAGCGCGTCATCATCACTTCGATACCGTGATCGCGCACGGCTTCGACCACGCGATCGGAATCGGTGGCGACGAGCACCTGGCTCGCGCCGGATTCGCGCGCGCGCTCGGCGACGCGCACGACCATCGGCTTGCCGCCGATATCGGCGAGCGGTTTGTTCGGCAGGCGGGTGGAAGCAAGACGCGCCGGAATGACCGCGATGAACGGAACGGACATGTCAGCGCACTCAGGCGTCGCCGTTCGGCTTGATCGGCTCGACGGGCGTGCCCTCGACGGTCTGGCGCGCTTCGTCGACGAGCATCACGGGAATGCCGTCGCGGATCGGATAGGCGAGCTTGTCGGCGCTGCAGACGAGTTCCTGCGCCGCGCGATCGTAACTGAGCGGGCCTTTGCAGATCGGGCAAACGAGGATTTCAAGCAGACGTGCGTCCACGGAGTTTCTCCACAACAAGAGCGATGAGGCGCGGTCTCAGCACGGCTTGCACCGGAACGACCCAGATGCGTGCGTCGCGCCAGGCCCCAAATTTTACTGCATCCTTTTCGGTGATCAGGATCGCATCGGCTTCGACGCCCGCGAACGGATTCTCGCGATACGAATAGTGATCGGGGAACGCGCGCGTCGCGGGCGCGATGCCCGCTGCGCGCAACGTCGCGAAGAATCGCTCCGGCGACCCGATGCCCGCCGCGGCGACCACTTTCTCGCCCGCGAACTGATGGAGCGGGCGGCGCTGATGCGGATCGTCGAGCAGCCACGCGTCGCCGGATTCGAGTTCGAGCGCGAACGTGTCCGGCCACGGCGGCAGCGTGCGTTCGTACGGGCTGTTGATGAGCGTGGCGTCCCGGCGGCGGGACATCGGTTCGCGCAGCGGACCCGCGGGCAGCAGAAAGCCGTTGCCGCCGAGACGCGCATCGAACACGACGAGCTCGAACGCGCGAGCGAGGCGGTAGTGCTGCAGGCCGTCGTCGGAGACGAGGACATCGACGTTCGGATGCGCCTCTAGCAGCGCTCGCGCAGCGGCGACGCGATCGGGGCAGACGAACACCGGCGCGTGCGTGCGTCGCGCGATCAGGAGCGGCTCGTCGCCGACTTGGGCGGCGGCGGAGGACGGCGTGACGCCCGTGGGCTTCGCGACCTTCGCGCCATAGCCGCGCGAGACCACGCCCGGCTGAAACCCTGCGGCGCGCAATGCCTCGACGAGCGCGATGACAGTCGGCGTCTTGCCCGTTCCGCCGACGGTCACGTTGCCCACGACGACCACCGGCACGCCGACATCGACGCGCTTTATCCAGCCGAGTTCGTAGCAGGCGCGCCGCGCGGCTGCGATCGCACCGAAGATGCAGGCGAAGGGCGTCAGCGCCCAGGCGACCGGACCGCGGCGGCGCCATTCGCGGGCGAGGAAGTTCTCTATCGGCGGCTTGAAATCAGACATGGACCGCCTTCGCGCGAAACGCTGGCGGGCGGCAGGTCGGGTACGGCATGGCGTGCAACGGCAGCTCCTCGAATACGGTCGGCGTTGGACGATGCCCGGCGAGTCGCGGCTCGGGACGAATGAGACCCGGCCGCGCCAGCCGGTGCTGGAACCCGGCACTCTAGCGCGCGTGAGCCGTGGGCGCCAGTCGCCCGCACGTATGAGAATTCGGCTCGGCTCGCTTCAGGCGCCTGTGGATAAGTCTGTGAAGAACTTGCGACGCGGCGAGCGCGAAACCGCGTAAGGAAAGAGTTGCTCCGGGAATGAGAGTGTTCACGAAAACAAATCGCTATAAAAACAGATACTTGGTATGCAGTGACGGGCTTTCGGCGACACCGCGGCGCGGCTGGCGGTAAGTATTTCTGTGTGGACACTTGTTACACTTGCGTACCTCGATTGGCGCCGTTTGTCCATCGGACACAGCAGCTGCGGCCCAAGGCATTTTTCTCATCCAGACATGACTCCCGATTCCCTGTCGTCGCAAAGCGGCGATGCCGTCATCCCCGTTTCCGTGCTCACTCGCGCGATCAGCTCGATGCTCGAACGGTCGTTTCCGCTCGTCTGGGTGTCGGGCGAGGTGTCGAACTTCACGCGTGCGGCAAGCGGCCACTGGTACTTTTCGATCAAGGACGCGAACGCGCAGATGCGCTGCGTGATGTTCCGCGGCCGCGCGCAATATGCCGAGTTCATGCCGCGCGAGGGTGACAAGATCGAGGTGCGCGCGCTCGTCACGATGTACGAGCCGCGCGGCGAGCTGCAACTCAACGTGGAAGCGGTGCGGCGCACGGGGCAGGGCCGGCTTTATGAGGCGTTCCTGCGGCTGAAGGCGCAACTCGAAAGCGAAGGACTCTTTGCGGCTGAACGCAAGCGGGCGCTGCCCGCGCATCCGCGTGGCATCGGCATCGTGACGTCGTTGCAGGCAGCCGCCTTGCGCGACGTGCTCACGACGCTCGCGCGTCGTGCGCCGCATGTGCCGGTGGTCGTCTATCCCGCGCCGGTGCAAGGCGCGGGCGTCGGCGTGAAGCTCGCGGCGATGGTCGAGGCCGCGAACGCGCGTCGCGAAGTCGATGTGCTCATCGTGTGTCGCGGCGGCGGCTCGATCGAGGATCTGTGGGCGTTCAACGAAGAAGTGCTCGCCCGCGCGATCGCGGCGAGCGAGTTGCCCGTGGTGAGCGGCGTCGGCCATGAAACGGATTTCACCATCGCCGATTTCGCCGCCGACGTGCGCGCCCCGACACCGACCGCCGCCGCCGAACTCGTCAGCCCGCAGCGCGTGCTGTTGTTGCGCGAGTTGGATCATCGCCATGCGGCGCTCGCGCGCAGCTTCGGCCGGACGATGGAGCGGCGCGCGCAGCAACTCGACTGGCTCGCGCGCAGGCTCGTCAGTCCCGCGGAGCGGCTCGCGCGGCAGCGGGCGCATCTGCGGCAACTGGCGAGCCGTCTCGCAGCGGCAGGCGCGCGACCCGTACGCGACGCGCGCGCGCATTTCGCGCTGGTGCATTACCGCTGGCAGCGCAAGCGTCCGGACGTATCGACTGAACGCGAGCATTTGCTGCGACTTGCACAGCGGATCGGCGGCGCGCATCAGCGACGCGCGGAGCGGGAGAAAGCGTGCGTCTCGGAACTGGCGGCGCGCTTGCAGGTGCTCAGTCCGCAGCGCACACTGGAACGCGGCTATGCCGCATTGATCGATGCGCAATCCGGCCGCGCCGTGCGTGCGCCGAACGCGTTGAAACCGAGGCGGCCGCTCACGGTGCATCTCGCGCAAGGGTCCGCGGACGTGTTGCTCGCTGATGTTCAGCCGCGTCTGTCGGACGAATTCTGAGCACGACGCGAGACGCAAAATCGGCGTACATTTGACGTGCCCGGAGAGGCTCGTAAGAGCACTTTTTACGCCGCCCGAGGCATATAGAAAGCAATCTTGCTCATAAAGGGCACACGGTTTGCTGGGTTATCCCAACTCGCCTACAATCCATTGCTCCACTGCCTCATCCTCACATTCCCACAATCCACATAGAAAGGAAGCTCGCATCATGGAACATACGCTCCCGCCGCTGCCGTTCGACAAGAACGCGCTCGCTCCGCACATGTCGGAAGAAACGCTCGAGTATCACTATGGCAAGCACCACCAGACCTATGTGACGAACCTGAACAAGCTGATCCCCGGCACCGAATTCGAGAACCTGCCGCTGGAAGAAATCGTGAAGAAGTCGTCGGGCGGCGTCTTCAATAACTCGGCGCAGGTGTGGAATCACACGTTCTTCTGGAACAGCCTGTCGCCGAAGGGCGGCGGTGCGCCGACCGGCGCGCTGGCCGATGCGATCAACGCAAAGTACGGTTCCTACGACAAGTTCAAGGAAGAATTCGCGAAGGTCGCGACCGGCACGTTCGGCTCGGGCTGGACCTGGCTCGTGAAGAAGACCGACGGCACGGTGGATATCGTGTCGACGAGCAACGCCGCCACGCCGCTCACGACCGACGCGAAGCCGCTCGTGACCATCGACGTGTGGGAGCATGCTTACTACATCGACTATCGCAATGCCCGTCCGAAGTTCATCGAGGCTTATTGGAACATCGTGAACTGGGATTTCGCCGCCAAGAATTTCGGTGCGTAATCATGCATGAATCCGGTTGCGGCGTTCTTCAGTGAGTTTTGAAGGCCGCAGACAGATAAAGCCCTCGTAAGAGGGCTTTTTTCATTGGTTCTCAAAGCACGTGCGGACGAGCGCCTGACGCGCATTCAGCCGTGCCGTCGCTGCGCGGGTCGGAACACGAGCCTAAAATGGCGGCTTGTCGCAATGTTCCTAATCGCATCGTCATCATGAAACGCTTCGCAGGCCTGTGCCTCGCGGCCTGGTCGGCGGCCGCGCTGCTGTATTTCGGCCGCCACTCCGCCGCGCTCATCGTGCTCGCCGGCGTGCTTGCACTCGCCGGCTTCGATCTGCTTCGCCCCGATTCCGGAAAGGGCGCGTAGACCTATCGCTGCTTCGCGCCTTCCCAGTTGATGTCCACGCACAGCACCTGCAGTCCGTAAGGCGTCTGCGCGGCGACCGACGCCGTCACGCAAAGATGTGCATCGTTGATGGAGAGATACGGCGCCGTCAGATGCACACGCCCCGGCGCGCGCAGCGCCTCGATGAAATACGGCCGGCGTTCCCAGCTCGCGCCCTCCGAATGCAGCAGCGGGCTGAAGCGCTTCGCGCGCTGCGACGTGCGCACGACCGGCACGACGTTGTCGCCGATCTGACGTCCGGCCTGATCGAGCAGGAAGCAGCGCGCGGTGTCGGCGAGCTGCAGCAACTCGCTCGTCGCGGTGATGAGCGATTCGCCTTCCATGAGTTTGACGGACGCGCGCTCGAGCCCGCTCACGTAAGGTCCGAGACGCGCAACCTGCGCCCGCTCGCGCGCTGCGACGCGTTCGCGCGACGCCGCCGCCAGCGCATCCATCACACCTGCCGCGACTTCGCTGTGCACCGCATCGACGCTCGGTTGCGCGAAATACGCGCCCTGCACGAAGTCCACGTTGCATTCGAGCGCGATCAACGCGTCGCGCTCGGTCGCGAGGCCGCCCATCAACACGAGCTGGCCGGATTCATGGAGCAGCGACACGAGACGCGGCAGCACGCGCTCGATATGCGAATGCTCGGTCGCCTGCTGCAGGATGCAGCGGTCGAGCGTCACGATATCGGGCCGCAGATGCCACACGCGATCGATATTCGAATGCTTCACGCCGAAGCCGTCCAGCGCGATCAGAAAGCCCGACTTGCGCAGCGAATCGACGATTTCGGCAAATCGCGTCGTCTCGCCGCCCGCCTGCTCGGGAACTTCGAGCACGACGCGCTGCGGCGGCAGGCCGACATCCTTCAGCGATGCGAGCAGGGCATCGCCGTAGCTCGTGTCCATCAGCGCAGCGGGATGCAGACTCAGGAAAAGCCATTCGTCGTGGCTGTCGAAGGCGTTGAAGTTGCCCAGATGCAGCGATTCCGCGAGCCGGCCGAGTTCGAGCAGATCGCCGCGACGCGCCGCTTGTGTGAACACCTCGTGAGACGGAATGTGACGATGCGCGTCGTCGCGGGCGCGCAGGGACGCGTGATAGCCGATCGCGCGCCGGTGCGACACGGAAAACACGGGCTGGAACACGCTGAAAACGGTGTACTCGCCGTACAGCACGGTGCGACGCGATCCATCGTCGCCGGCGACGGGCCGAGGCGGCTGGAAGCGGGGAGGGTCGAGATCAACCATGCTCATGGGGTCTGGGCGCAAGGCGGGTGATTTTTATCGAGATAGTTTACCGGATCGGCATCTCAGCGTTCGAGCAAAAAGCGTGCGAATTCAATACCCAGGCGGGTCGCAGCGGTTACCGGGTGCGCCGCGCGGCCCTTTCGTGTGCGGATTGGACGCTTGTGCAACAGAGCCGGGAGCGCGCGCCGCGCGATCGTGCGTCCGGGCACCGGCGCGGTGCGCGTTCACGCGCCGTCTCAGTTCGACTCGGAAGGATCGGGCTTGCGGCGTGCCGCGCGCACTTCCGGCGCGAGCTGACCGAAGATCCACGCCGTCGCCGCAGTGATGATCCCGACGCACAGGAACGTCGCGTGGAACGCCGGCAGCGAGTTCGATTCGGTGACTTGCGGCAGAAGCCCCGTGAACGTCGACAGAATCGCGCCCGCCACGGTCACGCCGAGACTCATCGACAGCATCTGCACGAGCGAGAACAGGCTATTGCCGCTACTCGCGCCGCCCGTGCCGAGATCCTTCAGCGTGAGCGTGTTCATCGCGGTGAACTGCATCGAATTGACGGCGCCGAAGATCGCCAGTTGCACGAGCCGCAGCCATAGCGGCTGATGCGCGCTCGCGAGTCCGAAGCTCGCCATCATCAACCCGACCAGAACCGTGTTCACGACCAGTACGCGCCGATAGCCGTGCTTTTCGATGAGACGCGTGACGACGCGCTTCGACGCCATGCCCGCGGCGGCGACGGGCAGCATCATCATGCCGGCCTGGAACGCCGTGTAGCCAAGGCTCACCTGCAGGAGCAGCGGAATCAGATACGGCATCGCGCCGCTGCCGATGCGCGCGAACAGATTGCCAAGCAGCCCGACACTGAAGGTGTGGATCTTGAAGAGATCGAGCGAGAAGATTGGCTGGGCGGCGCGCGTCGCATGGAGGCCGTAGGCGACGAAGCAGCCGAACGAGAGGACGAGCAGCACGATGACGATCGCATGCTGCAGGCCGAGATCGGCGAGGCCGTCGAGCGAAATCGTCAGCGCGACCATGCCGACGGCGAGCAGCAGATAGCCGGCGAGATCGAAGGGCGCGGTCGCGGGATTGCGGCTGTCGGGCATGTACAGATTCGTCGCGATGCAGCCGATCACGCCCACCGGCACGTTGATGAGAAAGATCCAGTGCCACGACGCGATCTGCACGAGCCAGCCGCCGAGCGTCGGGCCGATGAGCGGACCGATCAGCCCCGGAATCGCGACGAACGCGAGCGCCGAGAGGTACCGTTCCGCCGGGAACACGCGCAACACGGCGAGACGCCCGACCGGCAAGAGCATCGCGCCGCCCACGCCCTGCACGACGCGATACGCGACGAGCGCCTGCAACGACTGCGCTTTCGCGCACAACAGCGAGCCGATCGTGAACACGAGGATCGCGCTGAAGAACACGCGCTTCGTGCCGAGCTTGTCGGCGAGCCAGCCGGAGACGGGAATCATCATCGCCATCGTGAGCGAGTAGGCGATCACGACGCCCTGCATGCGCAATGGCGCTTCGCCGAGGCTCTTCGCCATCGCGGGAAGCGCGGTGTTGACGATCGTCGAATCGAGCGTCTGCATGAAGAAGCCCGTGGCGACGAGCCACAGCATGATGGAGAGCGATCGGTCGGACGGCTGGGCTGTGGCAGTGTCGGTCATCGGGCTGGGCCTATTTTCGCAACTCCGCGACGAAATCGTAGTAATCGTTGCGGCAGTAGGTATCGGTGAGTTCGATCGCGCGCTGATCGGCCGTGTAGCCGACGCGTGTGATGAGCAGCAGCGCGTCGTGCGGCGCGATGCCCATTTGCCGCGCGATCTCCTCGCTCGCGTTCACTGCGCGGAAATGCTGAAGCGCGCGCACGATGGAAAGTCCGCGCGCATCGAGATAGCTGTAGAGCGAATCGCCGATGGTCTGCGGATCGGGAATGCACGACGCGGGGAACGTGGAGTTCTCGACGGCCATCACGATGTCATCGGCGAGACGCAGGCGTTTCAGGCGCGTGACCGTGGCGGCGGGCGAGAGGCCGAGCTGAATGACTTCATCGCGATTGGCGGGCTCGATGGTGCGCGAGAGCCACCTGGAGCTCGGCGTGAAGCCGCGCCGCCGCAGCATCTCGGAAAAGCTCGACAGACGCGAGAGCGGATCTTCATAACGCGGCGTGATGAAGCTGCCCGCGCCTTGCTCGCGGCGAATCAGCCCTTGTTCGACGAGCAGCGCGATCGCCTTTCTCGATGTGATCCGCGAGACGCCGAGCGCATCGGACAGCACGCGCTCGGAGGGCAGCGCTTCGCCTGCGTTCCAGCGATTGTCGTGGATGGCGTTGGCGAGCTTGCGAGCGAGTTGGAGATAGAGCGGTGTGTCGCTGTCCGGGTCCGGGCGCAAGTCGCGCCAGCGGTCTTCCGAGGTCGGGTTCATAAAGCGGACGCTAATGGGCCAAGCGGGGATTTTAAGACAAACATTGAAGACGAAGGGGCGTCCCGTCTCTTATCTTGACGAGGTTCCCTGCGCTTCGAGCCGCCCGTATCGCATTCTGCAGCTTCGTATCGACCATGGGCCCGAAGCGCGTCTCAAACCGTAGCCGGCCCACCCACCCCGCGCCCTGCGCGCATATAAAGCGCAAACGACAGCGCCACCGCCGCAGCCGCCGCGAGCGCGGCGAACAAGAATACCGACCCATACCCGAACTCGCCCGCGACATAGCCCGCGAGCGGCCCCGTCAGCCCAAGCGACAAATCCAGAAACACCGAATAAGCCGACAGCGCCGCGCCCCGGCTCGCCGGCGGCACGAGCCCGACCGCCTCGACACCCAGCGCCGGAAACACCAGCGCGAAGCCGAAGCCGGTCAGCGCGGCGCCGGCGAGCGCGATCGTCGGCTCGGCTGCGAGCCACAGCATCAGCAACCCGGCGCACTCGAACGCAAACGACACGATCGCCACGCGGAACCCGCCGTACGCCTTGATGGTATTGGCGAACAGCAGCCGCGCCCCGATGAACATCGTGCCGAACACCGTGAGCGACAGCGCCGCGTTCGGCCAGCTGTGCGCGGCGTAATAGAGCGTGATGAACGTCGCGATGGAGCCGAAGCCCGCCGAGCCGAGCGCGAGTCCCAGCCCGTGCGGCAACACGCGGAAGAACACGCTCCGATACGACATGCGCTCGCCATGCACGATCGGCACGCTCGCCATGCGGGTCGCGAGCCAGTAGCCGAAGCCGCCGAGCGCAATCACGATCACCCCGAGCGATGCGAACCCGAGCGAATGATCGATCGCGACGCCGAGCGGCGCACCGATCGCGAGCGCACCGTATGTCGCGATGCCGTTCCACGAAATCACCTTCGCGTTGTTCGTCACCCCGACGCGCCCGATGCCCCACGTGATCGACCCCGTGCCGACCCAGCTTTCGCCGAAGCCGAGCACGAGCCGCGCAATCACCAGCAGCACGAGGCTCACCGCATGCCATTGCGCCGCGAGCGCCGACGCGAGCAGCAGCACGCCGCTCGCCGCGCACGCCGCGAGGCCGTACAGCACGGTTTTCTTGGGGCCGAGCGTGTCGGCGGTGCGGCCTGCGAGCGGCCTCGACATCAGCGTCGCGAAGTACTGGACGCTGATCGCCGCGCCCGCCATGACCGAGCCGTAGCCCAGATCCGTATGCACGTAACCCGGCAGCACCGCGAGCGGAATACCGATCGTCAGGTAGCAAAGGAATGTGTACAGGACGACGGGCAGAATCCGCAGCGTGACTGCGAAATCGCCCTGCGGCGCGATGCGAGGCTCGGAGGACATAGGGAAAGTGCGGGGTTGAATTCGGCGCGAAGGCGTGATTCTCCCATATGTTGCGGCGCAACGTCGCACGTGTTTTGTAACCAGGTGGGACAAATTGACGGTCCGAACGATCGGACGGCAACTCCGCAAGGCTTGCTGCATAAGGCTCAGGGCACATATCGGACGAAGAATATGTCGTTCATGCAATGCCGCCTATGGGTTGTGGTTTTTGGTGGTGATAGCTTTCGAATCATCGAAGCGACAGGACCCGTCCGAGAAAGTCCCGCGAAGTCGCACATGCCACCGGCTGCGCATCCCGCGCAACCAGCAGAAAAAGCATCGAAGAGCCCCGAGACATCACATGACCCAGCCGATCCGCTTCTATCACCGCAACGCGATCCAGGAAGTGAGCGGCGCGTCGACGACGCGCACCGTCCTGCAATACCTTCGCGAGGACGCGCGCTGCACCGGCACCAAGGAAGGCTGCGCGGAAGGCGACTGCGGCGCGTGCACGGTCGTCATCGGCGAGCCGGACGGCGCGGGCGGCGTCGCATTCAAGGCCGTGAACGCGTGCGTGCAGTTCCTGCCGACGCTCGATGGCCGCGCGCTCTTCACCGTCGAAGACCTGCGCCAGCCGGACGGCACGCTGCATCCGGTGCAGCAGGCGCTGGTCGATTGCCACGGCTCGCAATGCGGTTTCTGCACGCCGGGTTTTGCAATGTCGATGTTCGCGCTCTACGAAAAGCACGGCCATGCGACGACCGGCTGCCCGGGCGCATGCGAGAAGACGAAGCCTTCGCGCCAGGAAATCAGCGACGCGCTGACGGGCAATCTGTGCCGCTGCACGGGTTATCGGCCGATCATCGACGCGGCGGAGCAGATGTTCGATCACGCGCCGCTCGCGCCCCTCGACGTTCCGGCGATCGCGCGCACGCTCGAAAGCATCCAACGCGACGACACGTTTCATTACGAGCACGCCGGCCGCCGGTTCGAGGCGCCGCGCACCGCCGAGGCGCTCGCTGCGATCAAGGACAAAAATCCGAACGTGCGCATTCTCGCGGGCAGCACCGATGTCGGTTTGTGGGTCACCAAGCAACTGCGCGATCTGGGCGACATCGTCTATATCGGGCAGATCGAATCGTTCAAGCACGTCGAGACGACGCACGACTGGATCGAGATCGGCGCGGGCGTGTCGGTCGAACGCGCGTATGCGGAACTCGTGAAGATCTATCCCGAACTCGGGGAAACGTGCCAGCGCTTCGCGTCGCTGCCCATTCGCAACGCGGGCACGCTCGGCGGCAACGTCGCGAACGGCTCGCCGATCGGCGATTCGATGCCCGGCCTCATCGCGTTGAATGCGCGCGTCGTGCTGCAAAGCGTGGACGGCACGCGCGAGATGCCGCTCGAAGACTTGTACATCGCGTACCAGAAGAAGGACATGCGCGAGAACGAGTTCGTCGCCGCCATTCGCGTGCCGACGCGCGCAGGCGAGCGCGCGACGCTGCAGTTCCGCGCTTACAAGCTGTCGAAGCGCTTCGACTCCGATATTTCCGCCGTGTACGCCGCGTATTCGTTCATCGCCGATGGCGACACGATCCGCGAGCCACGCCTCGTCTACGGCGGCATGGCCGCGACGCCGAAGCGCGCATCGCACGCGGAAGCCGTTCTCGCCGATGCCCACTGGCACGAAGCCACCGTCCAGACCGCGATGCTCGCGCTCTCGAAGGACTACCAGCCGCTCACCGACATGCGCGCGAGCAGCGACTATCGCCTCGACACCGCGAAGAGCCTGCTGTATCGCTTCTGGCTGGAGACGCGTCCGCACGATCCGCTCGATAAATCGAAGCTGGACGTGCGTGCAATCGAACTGGTCGAAGCGAAGTAAGCGAAAAGGGAGAACAAGACAATGAATCAGCAAGCCGAAGCCTTTCTCGCCGAAGCCCAGTCGCTCGCGAACGAAATCGACGCGTTCAAGCAGGTCCACGTGTCGCGTCCGCATGAATCGGCGCATCTGCACGTGAGCGGCCGCGCGAGCTATACCGACGACATCCCGCCCGTCGCGGGCACGCTGCACGCCGCGCTCGGCACGAGCCCGAAGGCGCACGCGAAGATCGTGTCGATGAACTTCGACGCCGTGCGCGCGACGCCGGGCGTCGTCGCCGTCTTTACCGCCGAGGACATTCCCGGCGTGAACGATTGCGGCCCGATCATTCACGACGATCCGGTGCTCGCGCAGGGCATCGTGCAGTTCGTCGGCCAGCCGATGTTCATCGTCGTCGCTACATCGCACGATACGGCGCGTCTTGCCGCACGCCGCGCGACGATCGAGTTCGAAGAGCTCGTGCCGATCCTGACGGCGCAGGACGCGCGCAAGGCCGAATCGTATGTGCTGAATCCGCTGAAGCTGTCGCGCGGCGACGCCGAAGGGCGCATGGCGAAAGCCTCGCACCACGAGCGCGGCGCGATGAAGCTCGGCGGTCAGGAACAGTTCTATCTCGAAGGGCAGATCGCCTATGCCGTGCCGAAGGAAGACGACGGCATGCACGTCTACTGCTCGACGCAGCACCCGACGGAAATGCAGCATCTCGTCGCGCACGTGCTCAACGTGCATTCGCACAACGTGCTCGTCGAATGCCGGCGCATGGGCGGCGGGTTCGGCGGCAAGGAATCGCAGTCGGGGATTTTCGCGTGCTGCGCGGCGCTCGCCGCGTGGAAGCTGCTGTGCCCGGTGAAGCTGCGTCCCGATCGCGACGACGACATGATGATCACCGGCAAGCGCCACGACTTCATCTACGACTTCGAAGTCGGCTACGACGACGACGGCAAGATCGAAGGCGTTTGCGTCGACATGACCTCGCGCTGCGGCTTCTCCGCCGACCTGTCCGGTCCCGTGATGACGCGCGCCGTCTGCCACTTCGACAACGCGTACTGGCTGTCGGACGTGAAGATTGAAGGCTATTGCGGCAAGACGAACACGCAGTCGAACACCGCGTTCCGCGGTTTCGGCGGGCCGCAGGGCGCGTTCGCGATCGAGTACATCATGGACAACGTCGCGCGTTCGGTCGGAAAGGATTCTCTCGACGTGCGCCGCGCGAATCTCTACGGCAAGACGGAAAACAACAAGACGCCTTATGGGCAGACGGTCGAAGACAACGTCATCCACGAGCTGATCGCCGAGCTCGAAGAGACGAGCGATTATCGTCGGCGGCGCGCGGCTATCAACGCATTCAACGCGAACAACGAAATCCTGAAGAAAGGCCTTGCACTGACGCCGGTGAAGTTCGGCATCGCGTTCAACGTGACGCATTTCAATCAGGCGGGCGCGCTGGTTCACATCTATACGGATGGCTCGATGCTCGTGAACCACGGCGGCACCGAGATGGGCCAGGGTTTGAACACGAAGGTCGCGCAGGTCGTCGCGCATGAGCTCGGCGTGAACTTCGAGCGCGTGCGCGTGACGGCCACCGACACGAGCAAGGTTGCGAATACATCGGCGACGGCCGCATCGACGGGAACGGATTTGAACGGCAAGGCCGCGCAGGACGCCGCGCGCCAGTTGCGCGAACGGCTCGCGAAATTCGCGGCGGAGAAGTTCGGCGGCGGCACGGTCACGCCGGAGCAGGTGCGCTTCGCGAACGATCGCGTGATCGTCGGCGACGATGCGATTCCGTTCGGCGAAGTCGTGCAGAAGGCGTATCTCGCGCGCGTGCAGTTGTGGTCCGACGGCTTCTACGCGACGCCCAAGCTCTACTGGGATCAGGCGACGATGCAGGGCCGCCCGTTCTTCTACTACTCGTATGGCGCGGCCGTATCGGAAGTGGTGATCGACACGCTGACCGGCGAGATGCGCGTGCTGCGCGCGGATGCGCTGCATGACGTGGGCGCGTCGCTGAACCCGGCGCTCGACAAAGGCCAGGTCGAAGGCGCGTTCGTGCAGGGCATGGGCTGGCTGACGACGGAAGAACTCTGGTGGAACGACAACGGCAAGCTGATGACGCACGCGCCGTCGACCTACAAGATTCCGACGACGAACGACATGCCCGCCGATTTCCGCGTCGATCTCTTCAAGAACCGCAACGCGGAAGACAGCATCCATCGCTCGAAGGCCGTGGGCGAACCGCCGTTGTTGCTGCCGTTCTCGGTGTTCTTCGCGATCCGCGACGCCGTGTCCGCGGTCGGCGATCACAAGGTGAATCCGCCGTTGAACGCGCCCGCCACGGCGGAAGAGATTCTCAAGGCAGTCAACGCGGTGAGGAGCGCACGGTCATGATGCACGTCGTCCTGTTCGGGGCGGGCCATGTCGGCCACGCGCTCGTGAAGGTGCTCGGCACGCTGCCGTGCGTCGTGCAGTGGGTCGATGCGCGCGACGAACTCTTCCCCGACGAAGTCCCGGCGAACGTGCAGATCGAAGCGACCGATCTGCACGATGCGATCGTCGACGAGGCGCCGGCGGGCGCGTACTTCATCGTGATGACGCACAATCATTCGCTCGACTTCGCGCTCACGCAACGCATCATGCGGCGCGACGACTTCGCCTACTTCGGCCTGATCGGATCGAAGACGAAGCGTGTGAAGTTCGAGCGGCGTTTGATGGAGCGCGGCGTGGCGGCGCAGCGGCTGCCGGAGATCACGTGTCCGATCGGCGTGGAAGGGATCGCCGATAAAGCGCCGTGGTCGATCGGGTTGGCGGTCGCGGCGCAGTTGTTGAGGGTGAGGGAGGTGGCGGCGCGAGTGGGGGCCGAAGCGTCACGAACAGTCCGCGCGACCGCGTGAAGCGCACCGTTTCGCTCCTCGTGACTGTCTTTGTCGATCTCGGTGCGATGTCCTCGGAACTGTCGGATAGATCGCTCAACCCGCATCCCTGACATGTCGGAATCGACGATTTGAGTAAGGGAAGCAGTGATGGGGTTCGGTTTTCGCGAGAGCATCAAGATATTGCCCGGCGTGCGGTCAATCTGAGCAAGAGCGGGATCAGCACCTCGATCGGCGTAAAAGGGTTCACCTACAACACGCGCGGCCGCATCACGACGAGCATTCCGGGCACCGGCATCTACCACGTCACCAATCTGAGAACGAAAGGCGCGCGGCAGCCGTCGCGCAGGCAATCGGCATCGCTCGAATTCAGAATGTGCGTGCAGGAGCGCGTCGTGAGCGCGCTGCGCGGCTACTTTCTTTCACACGGCATCTATGTAAGCGAATCGAACCTCGGCCAGGCGACGGAATTCGTCGAGCACGATGCGCCGGCGTCCGCCGCAAGCGAAATCGCGGCGCCCGCCGCGCAGCACGATGCTGCCGAGGATCACCACGCGTATTACCGCTCCGATTTCCGCTGACTCAGCCCAACCCGTTCGCCGCCCGAAACCTCCCCGGCGCCACCCCGTAAAGCTCCTTGAAACGCTTCGAAAACGCCGCCTCGGATTGATACCCCACATCCGCCGCGACATCCGCGATGCTCTTTTTCGTATGCGTGAGCATCGTGCTCGCGAGCTGCATGCGCACGTGACTCAGCAAGGCGAGCGGCGAGCTATCGGAGCGCGCCGAGAACGCGCGCATGAACGTCGCGCGCGACATGGCCGCTTCCTTGGCCAGCATTTCGAGTGTCCACGGTTCGGCGGGGCGCTCCAGCATCGCGATGATCGACGCGCCCAGCCGCCGGTTCGCAAGCAGTCCGAGCACGCCCGCGAGCGAGGGCTGCCCGTCGAGCCAGGCGCGCAACACCATCGTGAAGAGTGCGGTAGACAGGGCCGTGACGATCGACGGCGCGCCCAGTTGCGCCTCTTCCGCCTCGCGGCGCATCGTCTGGACGAGCGGCGCGAGGTAAGTCGCCGATGCATTCGCGAACGACACATGCACGACATCCGGCAACACGTCGATCAGCAGGGCGCGCGGCGCATAGAGAAATCGACCGCACAGCAAGTCCACGCCCGGGGGCTGCCCGCCGCAATTGCTTTGCTCGGTGACCGCGCCGTTGTGGCGCACGTTGATCTCCGTCTTCGCCGCCCCGTTTTCACGAGGCTGAATGCTCAGCACGTGCGCGTCGCCGCGCGGCAAGAAGAAGATGTCGCCTGCCCGCAGTTCGAGCGGCGCATGACCCTTTCGAAGCACCGTGCACGCGCCATCGAGCACGACGTGATACACCGCTTCGCCAGCGGGCGCGGGCGCGTGATCGAGTTCCAGCGGACCGCTCAGCAGGCAGCGCAGATCGAGCGCGCCGGAGAGGTGCGCAAGCTGGATCAGTTTGTCGAGTGCGTCCATGTGAGCGGGCCGGCGAGGTGTCGTTCCGGATAGTACCGAAGTCCCGCGGGGCGTGCGCTACTTCGCGAGTTCGCCCAGTTCGCGGGTCTCCTCTCCCGAGGGCGCCGCCACGGCCTTCTTGCGGGTGAGCGAATCGGACACGGTCGACATCAGCGTGCGCAGCCACGCGACATCCGTCGGCTGATCGGGCTGCGGCACCGAAAGCTGATAGCACTTGATGCGCGGAAACGGCACCGGCGAGTCGAGCACCGCGAGCGGCAGCATCGCCGCATAGTGCTGCGCGAACCGGCGCGGCGCGGTGAAGATGAGGTCCGACTGCAAAAGCACCTGCGGCACGAGTCCGAAGTAGGGAATCGTCGTGACGATGCGCCGCTCGATGCCCGCGCGCGAAAGGCCGACGTCGATCGGATGCCGCCTGCCGCCGCTATACGGCGTCGGCGCGAGATGCGAGGCGAGGGCATAGCGTTCCACCGTCAGCGGCTCGCGCGCGAGCGGATGGTTCGCGCGCATCAGGCAGACGAATACGTCGGTGAACAGATCCTGGCGTTCGAAGCGCGGCTCGGGCTTCGTCCAGTTGGCGACCATCAGATCGATTTCGCCTTCGTCGAGCATGCGCTCGTGGTCGCGCATCGGTGTGAGCGACTCGATCTCCAGACGCGCGTTGGGCGCCGCGTCGCGAAAAGCCGCGACGAGCGTCGGCATGAAGAAATCGTTCAGATAATCCGGCGCGGCGACGCGAAAGGTGCGGCGCGAGCTTGCCGGATCGAAATCGCCGTGCGGCGTCGCGACGAATTCCACTTCGCGCAATGCGCGTTGCGCCGGCGCGAGCAGCGATTCGCCGTACTCGGTCGGCACCATGCCCTGCTTGCCGCGCACGAGAATCGGATCGTTCAGGATTTCGCGCAGGCGGCGCAACGCGGTGCTGATCGCCGGCTGCGTCTGGTTCAGCCGTTGCGCGGTCTGCGTCACGCTGCGCTCCAGCAGCAGGGTGCGCAGCACACGGATGAGCCAGATGTCGAGTGAGTCGGCGGGATCGTTCATGGCTTGCGAAACGGTTGAATTCGGGTTGCACGGGCGCGAACTCGCGAACCCTCACCCGAAGTTAAACGCTTATCCGTTTTTGACACCATAGCGAGCGCGCTATGCACGGCATAGGCGCGAGCGCCGACCCGGCCAGCATCAACCGAAATCGGCATCTCGCGGCGCGATCGGCAGCGCGCTGATGCGCTTCACTTCCGCGCCGTCGAGCCAGTTCGGCGAGCGCGCGACATAGAGCACCATCGGCAGCGTGTCCTCGCCCCAGAAGATCTGATCGTTGACGAGGAAGGTCGGCACGCCGAACACGCCCATCGCCACCGCGCGGTCGTTGTTGTCGCGCAGCTTCGCCTTGACGTCCTCGTCCTCGATGCGCGTTTCGCCGTCCGGCATGCCGACGCGCTCGCACAATCCGCGAAAGCCCTCCGGCGTGGAGGGATCGCGCCCCTCGCGCCAGATGTAGCGAAAGATCTCGCGCACGCGGCCGATCTCGCCGTTCGCCAGCACGGCGAGCCGCAGTGCCTTGCTGGGGTCGAACGGATGCGCGGGCGGCATCCTGAACGGAATGCCCAGTTGTTCCGCGCGGAACAGCGCGTGCCGGTAGGTGAAGACGCGTTTGGAGGGAATCGTCGCGGCGTGGGGCTGGCCCCAGCGGTCGAGCAGCTTCATCAACTGGACGGGGACGAGCTCGAACGGCATGTCCGGCCATTTTTCATGCTGTTCGAGCAGCAAGTACGAAAACGGCGAAATGAAGTCGAAGAAAAAGTACGGATGACCAGTACTGGTCGAATGCGGGGCACTCATGTTCCCTTCTCCCTGAGATTCCTTGGCTTTGCTCGCGCAAACGCGCGCCTGAGCCTCATCTGTTCGTTTTTTGTCGTGTCCTGCATGGCGGATGCGACGCGCGCGGCGTTGCATCCCGTTCTTGCGTTCCTCCAATAGATATTACGTGCTGCCTTGTTCCGTGTCTGCCCGCGAAGCGACAACGGACGCGTCCGGTTGCGCCACGTCGCGCGCGGGGGCTTCGTCGGGCGGCGCGACGGGCACATGCGCGAGCCGCTGCCGCACGAAGCCGATGTGCTCGCGCAGCACGTAGAACTGATCCGCGAACGCGAGCGGCATCTTCATGCGATTCACGGCCGTTTCGATCGCGTCGATGCGGTCGAGCAGGGCATCGCGCTGGGCGGTATCGGGGCCGCTGATCGCTTCCCGCTCTATTGCAATGAGCGCGCCATACCAGCGATAGATTCGCGATTTCACGCGCCAGCGATACAGCCCCGGCACGAGCCGCAAGCCCGGAATCAGCACCACGATGAGCGGCAGCAGCACGACGAGCACGCGATCCGCGAGACTCGCGAGCCAGAACGGCAGCGTGCGGTAGAGGAAGCTCTTACCCGATTTGTAATACCGCTCGGCGTTGTCGCTGATGCGAAATTCGTGCACGAGCGGCGCGGGGAATTCGTTGGCCCGCTGCAGCAGATTGGCGCGCCCGTGCACCTCGCGCGCGGCTTCGATCAGCAGGTCGGAGAGCGCCGGATGCAGGCTGTCGCGCGCAACCAGTTCGGCTGTGGGCGCGATCATGTGGACCGGACGCGGCGGCAGGTTGCGGGAGAAGTCGAAGGCGCCCATCGGCAGCTCGATTTCCGTCAGGTACGGAAAGCGGCGCGCGTACGCATCGGCCTGGACGAAATCCATGAAGCGGATGCCCGGCGAGCGCAAGAGTTTCGCCATCGTCGGCGGCTGGGCGGAGTCGCCTGTCAGGAAAACGGCGTCGACGCGGCCGTCTTCGAGCGCTTTCGCGGCGTCGTCGCCGGCGAGCGGCAGCAGCTCCGTGTCGCCGCCCGGTTCGATGCCGTTCGCCTTCAGGAGCGTGAGCGCGAGCACGCGCGTGCCGCTGCCTTCCGCGCCGATCGCGAGCCGCTTGCCCTTCAGCTCCGACAATCGGCTGACGACTGTCGCGCCGCGATAGAACACCGCGAGCGGCACATAGGACACGCTGCCGAGCGATTCCAGGTTGTCGTGCGTCGTGCCCGGCTTGGTCAGGCCACCCTGTACGAAACCCACGTCGACGTTCGATTTCGAATCGTCGAGACGGGTCAGGTTGTCGAGCGAGCCTTGCGTCTCGAGCACGTTGAGCGTCACGCGGTTGCGCGCGAGGATCGCCTTGTATTTTTGCGCGCTGGTCCAGAACGAACTGCCTTTCGGCCCGGCGGCGATGGTCAGCGTGCTCGGCGGCGCGGGCTGGATCAGCCGCACGGCGACATAGAGCGCGGCCGCGCAGACGAGCAGGATCGGGCCGAAGGTGAGCGCGAGGTCGCGCCAGGATATCGCGACGAAGCGTGCGACGATCCGCTGCTGCGGCTTGCGTGCCGGTGGGACGTCCGGATCGGTGCCCGGATTGTTTCCTGAAGGGTGGGTCATCTCGTCGGTAATCGTAAAACTGCGTGCCCGCGAGCTTAACCGATCGCGATGCGCGGTCATTTCCACGAACGGGTTCGGCTGGCGCGCGAGCGGCGCGTCCGGGCGGCCGGCATGGCGTCGATGGTACAGGAGATGGATCGGCCTCCGGCGGGCCGCGCGGCGCGTGCGGACTGTGACGGACGTGTGTCGGCGCAGGCGGTGCTGTTGCGCGTGCGCGGCTTCGCGGAAGGTCGCATTGTTAAATGCTTTGCGCTAATGGCCGCGCTGGGCTAAATTGACGTTCGCCGCCGCACGACAAGGCTTTTCGCGGGCCGCAGCCCGGAATGTGGGTTCGTGAGCCGCGCCAGTCAGCCGCCATGCGGCAGGTCATATTCGAGCCGACGGGGTTTTTCCGCCCGACCAACCGGCCGCAGTTTGTTTCTTTCGCCAGTCTCTCGCAGCACCGTGAGCCGCATTCGCCGGCTCGCCGCCGTCATGCCCGCGCGCCGTTTCAGGCCCCGGGCGCGCGTGGCCACGGGCAGCCGCTCGATGTCGTAGCCCAGCCGCTGGGAATGCGGTCCGGTTTTGTAGTGCAAAAACGAGCGAAGTAGCAACTGTGCGAAGTCAACAAGCGAAACAAAAGGAGAAATCATGAAAGCAGTCGATCTGTTGAAGGCGCTGGGCGTGGTGGTGTGCGTGGCCGTGGCATCGAGCGCCTATGCCCAATCGAGCGACGCGGCGGCCACGAGCACCGACTCGGCGGCGCAGGCGAAGGCTCAGAAATCCGCGACCAAGAAGACCGACCGCAAGCTCGGCTACGACGTGCGCCGCGCGCTGTCGAAGGCGCAGGGCTTCGATGTGTCGAACGTGTTCGTGCGCGCGCGCAGCGGCGCGGTGACGCTGACGGGCACGGTGCCGGAAGGCGGCCAGATCGCCCAGGCCGAAGAAGTGACAAAGGGCGTGCCGGGTGTGAAGTCGGTCTCCAATAAGCTCACCCTCGGCGTGCAAGGCGGCGGGCAGTAACACGAGTTACAGAAAGCCGGCGACGTCGCACGATGCCGCCGGCTTTCGCTCGTCAAGCGAGCGTTCAAACGGGCTCCGGCTTTGCTGCCGGAGCCCGTTGTCGTTTGGCGCTTTCGCTGCCGCGGCGTGAATTTGGCCAAGACCGCCGGCGGATAAGGCGCGATACTTGCACCAACGGCCGCGCGGCGCGCACGCGAGCCTCGCGGACGTGTTGCCCTCTCAGGTTGCACCACTCATCGGAACGTATGGCGGAGACCCACAATGAAAAGATTCGCGCGTACCCAGAGGTTGCAGACTTTGCAGCACATGCCGCGCACTGTCGCGCTGGCGGCGCTCGCCGCACTGGCGCTCGCCGCATGCCACGGCGGCGATGACGACAACGGCAGCAGCCAGCCGACCAACACCTTGCCGAGCTTCATCTCCGGCTCGGTCAATACGCAGACTTACGACGGCGTCTCGGACGACCTGCTCACGGCCGGTCTCGGCAAGACGGGCCTCGCGTCGGCGACCGCGCCCGCGCTCGCCAAGCCGGCGGCGCCGACGGCCGCCGAACTGCGCCGCCTCGCGATCTATTCGAACTACCGCGCGCTCGTCGACATGTCGTCGAACGGCGGCTACGGGCGCTTCTGGGGGCCGAACGTCGATCTGAACGGCAACGACACGCTCGGCGAGGGGAAGATCCCGGGCAAGGAATACATCGCCTACGCGGATGACGGCAGCGGCACGCAGAACGTCAGCCTGCTCGTGCAGATCCCGCAGAGCTTCAACCCGGATCAGCCTTGCATCGTCACGGCGACGTCGTCGGGGTCGCGCGGCGTCTACGGTGCGATTTCGGCGGCAGGCGAGTGGGGCCTGAAGCGCGGCTGCGCGGTGGCCTATAACGACAAGGGCAGCGGCAACGGCGGCCACGAACTGTCGACCAATCTCGTCACGCTGATCGACGGCACGCTCGCGAACGCCGACATTGCCGGGACGAAGGCGATCTTCAAGGCGAACGCGAGCGCATCGGCGCTGTCGTCGTTCAATTCGGCCTTCCCGAACCGCTACGCGTACAAGCACGCGCATTCGCAACAGAACCCGGAAAAGGACTGGGGCAAGAACACGCTGCAGGCGATCCAGTTTGCATACTGGGCGCTCAACGACATGTTCGGCCCGGTCAGCGGCTCGACGCATCAGGTGCGCTACAGCAAAGGCAGCATCACGACGATCGCGGCATCGGTGAGCAACGGCGGCGGCGCATCGCTGGCGGCGGCGGAGCAGGACACCGATGGCTGGATCACGGCGGTCGTCGTCGGCGAGCCGCAGATCAATCTGAATCTGCCGTCGCAAGTCTCGGTGCGGCAGGGCGGCGTGCCGGTCGGCTCGTTCGGGCGGCCGCTCGCGGATTACATGACGCTCGCCAATCTGCTTCAGCCCTGCGCGGCGCTCGCGCCCGCCGCAGCCGGCGCGCCGTATCTGACGACGTTGCCCGTGGCGACCACGAACGCGATCCGCACGGCGCGGTGCGCGACGCTCGCCGCGAGCGGGCTCGTCGCGGGCGGCAATACCGTCGCGCAGGCCACGGACGCGCTCAACCAGTTGCATCAGGCCGGCTACGAGACCGACTCCGACACGCTCCATGCGCCGATGTGGGACTCGCAAGCGGTGCCGGCCGTCGCCGTCACGTATGCCGACGCGTACATGAAGGCGAGCGTGCTCGACAACCTGTGCGACTTCAGCTTCGGCACGACCAACGCGCTAACGGGCGCGGCGGGCGTCGCGCCGCTCGTCTCGCCGATGCCGACGCTCTTCGGCAACGGCAACGGCGTGCCGCCGACGAACGGCATCAACCTGGTTTACAACGCGGGGACGGCGGGCGCGGCCGATCATCGCCTGGCGACGCCCGATGCCAGTTACGCGGGCGCCGCATGCCTGCGCTCGCTGTGGACCAACGGCAATGCGACGATGGTGGCCAACGTCAATGCGATCCGCGTGAACGCGAACCTGCGCGGCAAGCCTGCGATCATCGTGCAGGGCCGCGCCGATGCGCTCGTGCCGATCAACCATGCGTCCCGGCCGTATCTCGGCGCGAATCGGGTGGCTGAGGGCAACAACAGCCAGCTTTCGCTCTATGAAATCACGAACGGCCAGCACTTCGACGCGTTCCTGAGCGTGGCGGGCTTCGACACGCGCTTCATTCCGGTCCACTACTACGACATTCAGGCGCTCAACCTGATGTGGAATCACCTGAAGAACAACGCGCCGCTGCCGCCTTCTCAGGTGGTGCGCACGGTGGCGCGCGGCGGCAAGGCGGGATCGGCGCCTGCGCTCACGGCGCCCAATCTGCCGCCGATCGCCGTTGATCCGGGCGCGAACGCCATTACGACGGCGGGCGGCATCGTCAACGTGCCGAACTGACGCGGCGCGCGGCTTACTGAGTCGTGGTGGTTCGCGGCGCCGCTGGCGCTGCGGCCGCGGCCGCGGACACATCCGACGCACCGGCCGCGACTGCATCCGATGCCTGGATCGCCGTTGCAGCGGCGGGCGTCTGCACGACGATCGGTGTCGGCGTGAGTTCGGGCGAGTTGACGATGAGCGACGGCGCGAGCGGCTTGCTCTTCACTTCGTCCGCCGCGACGGGCGCGCTGCGCGGCACGGTGTTCAGATAGTGGCCCATCAGGGAAAAGAAGCGGTCGTAGAACTTGCCGGCGGGCACGGTCTCGCTCGAGATTTTGACCATCGCGTCGCTGTTCGAGCGGATCGGCAGCGACAGCGACCCCAACACGCTCAACCCGACGCTCGCCGACGTATCGCTCTTCTTGAGCGCATAGCCGTCCTGCACGGCGTTCACATACGCGATGCTCTGATTCGTCGCGTTCTCGCCAGGCGTGCACACCACATGGAAAGACACGACGACGTGCGTCTCGGCGCTCGGCTGAAAGTTTTTGGTCGCGTCGACGGTGTCGGGCTGGCCCATCGTCGTGAGAAAGCCTTGCGACAGCAGCGCGCGGCGCGCGGCCTCGCAAGTTTCGTTGACGGTGGCGTCGAAATTGTGCGCGAACGGGCTCGCGCCGGTGCTGAACAGCTCCTGCTGATAGCTCGGCGTGACCGCGCTGCGGCCAGCGCAGGCAGCGAGGGCGAGAAATCCGAGGGAGGCGAAAACGAGGCGCAGGGACGGCATGGGCATGAGGCAGCGGATCCAAAATATGTGTCAACGACAGACACAAATTGTAGTGCCGCCGGACTGGCCGATGAAAAACGCCGAGTCTGAAAACATCGTCGAATCGACGGATTACAGGGTGATGAAAGGTGGCCGGACGGCTCGAATCATCGGTCTGGAAAGCGCAAAGCCCGGCGCGCGGCCGGGCGTTCTTGCGCTAAAAGCGGCTTACGGACGATTGAAGTCGACCGGGTTGGCCGCCTCCGGACGGACGATGCGGTCGAGGAAGCTCGACCGGCCCGCATGCCCCGACGCCGATGCGCCTTCGCTTGCACCGCCGAAGGACGACGCAGCGGCGCCTTGCTGCGCATCGACACGGGCTTGTGCTGCCTGGATCTGGGCCGGGTAGGTCGTCTGATCGGCCGCCGGGTTGTAGCCCGCGCGCTCGAGTTGAACCAGTTCGGCGCGCACTTGCGCGCGGGTGACCGGGCCGTCTTCACGCGCCTGGGCGAAACCCGGAACGGCGAGAACGGCAGCGATGGCGATGGCGGGAACGATGGACTTGAACATGATGACCTCCGAATGCTGATTTTGGGGAACGCCGCGGGTGGTGAGGTTTCTCTCCACTGCTTCGTCGTTGAGAGGCAGTGTAGGACGCGGCGTTGTAGGTAAAAACCCTGATTCGCCCAAATCAGTATTCGCGATTTGACATTAATCGTTTCAATCACTATCGGTCCGCCGATTGACGGAGTCTCCGGGGGTCTAGATGCTATCTTTGAAGTGACTCGATTCCTTCGCCCGGAGATATCGTGGACGTCGCCGTCTGGCTGCGCAGCCTCGGAATGGAACGGTACGAAACGGTGTTCGCCGAGAACGCCATCGACGCCGACGTGCTGCGCAGCCTTACCGCGGACGACCTGAAAGATCTTGGAATCGCTTCGGTCGGGCATCGCCGGAAATTGCTCGATGCGCTGACGGAACTGCGCGCGCGCACCGGCCCGGCAGACGCGGGCACGAGCCCGAACGGGGCGAAAGGAGAACGGCGGCAGGTCGCGGTGCTCTTCGCCGATCTGTGCGGCTTCACGAAAATGAGCCGGGAAGCCGATCCGGAAGAAATCGTCGCCGTGCTCGATCGATACTTCGAGACGGCCGATCGCATCGTCGAGCAGCATGGAGGCTACGTCGACAAGCATGTCGGCGACTCGATCATGGCGGTTTTCGGCGCGCCGGTTTCGCACGGCAACGATGTGGAACGCGCCGTGCGGGCAGCGCTCGCGATCAGCGACGCGATGCCCGCCCTGTCGCGCGTTCTCACTCGTTCGGTCGCGGTGCATATCGGCATTGCGGGCGGCGAGGTCGTCGCGAGCGGCACGGGCAGCGCCGCGCATCGCGAGTACACCGTGACCGGCGAGACGGTCAATCTCGCCTCGCGTCTCACCGACGCGGCCGGGCCCGCGGAAATCCTGATTTCGGAGGCTGTGCGGCGCGCGCTGGCCGGCCGCGTCGAGTGCGCCGGACGCGGCGCGCTTTCCGTCAAGGGTTTCGCGGAGCCGGTTTCGGCGTGGTGTATCGCGGGTCTCCTGCACAGTGCGCCGGGACGGCCGTTCGTCGGTCGTCTTGACGAACTGCGCCAGCTTCGCGCGATGCTTGGGGCATGTCGCGAGAGCGGCGCCGGTCGCACCGTGCTACTGCGCGGCGAGGCCGGAATCGGCAAGACGCGCCTTCTCGATGAGCTCAAACGCGAGGCGCGCGATGCGGGCTTTCTCTGCCACGGCGGCCTCGTGCTCGATTTCGGCGCCGCCACCGGACGGGGCGCGATGCAGTCTCTCGTGCGCGGGCTTCTGGCGCTCGACGACGCGAGTGATGCGCAGGCCGGCCTGAGCGGCGTCGAGCACGCGATCGGCGACGGCCTGATCGATCGCGGCGACGCGCTTTTTCTGAAGGATCTCGCCGATGTGCCGATGTCACTCGCAGATCGCGCAATCTACGAAGCGATGGACAACGCGACGCGCGCCGGCGGGCGGCGCCATGTCGTGAGCCGGCTGGTCGAGCGCGCGAGCCGCCGGCAACTTCGACTATTGTCCGTCGAGGACATCCACTGGTCGGATGGATCGACGCTCAATGACCTTGCCGGGCTGTCGGCGACCGTGGCGCAGTGTCCGGCAGTGCTGGTGCTGACCGCTCGTCCCGCCGGCCACGCGTTCGATGAATCGTGGCGCGCGGCGGCCGGCGCGCCGTACGCGCTCGTCGATCTCCTTGCGCTCAGCGTCAGCGAGTCGCACGTGATGGCCGCATCGTTTCCCGGTGCGGCCGCGGACCTCGCGTCGCGCTGCATCGCGCGGGCGGCGGGCAATCCGCTGTTTCTCGAGCAGCTGCTGGGCAACGCGGAGGAAAGCGACGAAACCCGCGTGCCGGGCACGGTGCGCAGTCTCGTGCAGGCGCGGATGGATCGGCTCCACGCCGTCGACAGGACAGTCTTGCAGGCCGCCTCGGTACTCGGTCAACTCTTCGAGAAGGACGCGCTCGAGTATCTCGTCGATGGCGCCGGCGCCGCACTGGAGCCGCTCGTGACGAGTCTTTTGCTGCGGCGTCAGGGTGCCGGATTCCTGTTCCATCACGCACTCATTCGCGACGCCGTCTATGACGGCTTGCTGAAAAGCCGGCGTCGCGAGCTGCATCGTCGCGCCGCGCAGTGGTATGCGGAACGTGACCCGCTGCTGCGAGCCGAACATCTCGATCGGGCAATGGACAGCGAGGCGGCGCGCGCCTATTGCGACGCGGCGCGCTCGCAGGCGAGGGCGCATCGCCATGAATCCGCGCTCCGGCTCGTCGAACGGGGCCTTCAGCTTGCGCGCGAGAGCAGCGAGCGCGTCGCGCTCGAGTGCCTTCGCGGCGATATCCTGCACGATGTCGGCGACATGCGGTCGGCGCTCGCGGCATTCGAAGCCGCGCTCGAGGTCGCGGTGTCCGACGCGCAGCGCTGCCAGGCGTGGATCGGGCGCGCCACGGTCAAGCGCGTCACGGACGATCTCGACGGCGCATGGGCCGATCTCCATCTCGCCGCCGGCGTCGCTGCCGCACAGGGCTTTCAGCGCGAGGCGGCGCGCATTCACTTCCTGCGCGGCAATCTCTGCTTTCCGCGCGGCGATATCGAGGGCTGCGTGCGCGAACATGGACGCAGTCTCGCACTCGCGCGCGAGGCGCACGACGCCGAACAGGAAGCGGCAGCGCTGGGCGGGCTTGGCGATGCCGAGTACATGCGCGGACGGATGATCAGTGCTCACGACGCCTTCCGCCGCTGCATCGAACTCTGCGAAGGCCACGGGTTCGGACGTATCGCTGTCGCCAATCTTCCCATGCGCGCCATCACGGCGTGGTTCGCAGGCAAGACACAGGCCGGACTGGAAGCCGCGCTCGCGAGTGTCGCCGCGGCCGAGAAGGTGAGGCATCTTCGGGCGCTCGCCGTTGCTCATCACGCGGCCTGGCACTGCCTGCACGATCTCGCCGAATGGGATCGTGCGTGGGAGCACGTCGAACCTGCGCTGCGATGTGCGCGCGAACTGAAGTCGAAAAGATTCGAAGGCGAAGCGCTTGCGCTTCGTGCGGAACTGCATCGGATCGCGGGGCGCGGGCGCGAAGCGCTGGACGATATCGCGGAGGCCTTGTCGATCAGCCGGGAGACGGGCATGGCCTATCTGGGCGCGCATTATCTGGGCGTCCTTGCGCGCGTGACAGACGACATCGATGTATTCGAAAGCGCGCTTGCGGAAGCGCAGGCGCTGCTCACGGCCGGCGCGGTGAGCCACAATCACTTTCTCTTTCGACGTGACGCGATCGAAGCGTGCATCGATCGGCGCCGCTGGGATGCGGCCGAGCATCATGCCGCGGCGCTGGAGGAATACGCTCGCCGGGAGCCATCGCTCTTTTCAGCGTTCTACGTGGGGCGCGCACGGGCGCTGGTCTCGTACGGAAAGGGTGATCGGAACGCTGCCTCGATTAAGGAGCTTCAGCGAATCAGGCAAGAAGGCCGGAAGTCCGGTTTCATTTACGCGCTCGAAGCAATAGATCGCGCGCTCGTAAGCCAGTCGAATCTCATCGACGAATGAGAAGGGGTGTCGATCATGTCGAGCGAGTTCAAGCGGCGGGTCAGATTATTCGTTCAGCGTTTCTGGCAGCCGACCAGCGCGTGCATGACCTGCATGCCGGGCAGCTGGAGCAATATCGCGAGCATGGCTCACTGGACCGTAGCGTTCAAGACCGGACTTTTCACCGGGCTTCTGGCGGTGCTTCTGACTTTTACGCCCGCCGCGAAGCTCTACGAAAACCGGTACGGCAATGCAGCGATCGTCGGCTTGCTGACTGCAATCGGCGATGCGTATGCGCACGCGAGCCGTTACCGTCTGCCCTATGTCGAGCACGTGCTGACGGGCGTCGTCTCCGGACTTCTGGCGCTGCTCGCTTCGTATCTTCTCGAAGATCGCGGGCGTCGCATTCGGGCGGCATGGGCACGCGTCGTCGGATAGCGGTCACACTACCAGCGCAGAAATCGCGGGCCTGTCCACGCACCGATGAGCGCGGGCAACAGCATCCCGATCGCATACCACACGCCCCAGAATGCCGGGCTCATTTCGGGGCAGTGCAGGCAATAGACGATCGTCGCCGTCGAGCTTGCCAGCAAGCCGACGACGGCGCCTGCAAGCCGCAGTCGCGTCGGCGCGAGCGATCGCATCGCCCACATCGCAGCGGGAAAGGTCGGCATCGAAAGAAGCAGGATATTGAACGGGCAGGTGCGCCACGTCTGACCGAGCACCAATGCGGCACGCGCGTTCGGGCCCGCGTTGTCGACGATCATCCAGCCCGCGATCCAGACCGCCGCGAACGGCAAGGCCACGAGCGCCCACGCATATCCCGCACGAGCGCCGGGCCGGCCGATCCGGGCGATGACGAGCAGCGCGCCGATGGCGACCGCCAGCGGAAAGGCCAGCTTCGCCCAGAAGATGCCCGTACCGGCGACGCTGCCGAGATCGTGACGAACGCCGAACACGATGCTCATCAGGACCAGCGAGCCCGCTGCGCCGATCAGCAGCGCCTGAACGAACCGGCGTGCGATGGCCCTACGGTCGACCTGCGTCACCTGGTTCGAAAGGAGGGAGATGAGTTCGTCGGTGTTCATCGCAATCCCCGGATTTTAGCCGCGAGCGCCTTGAGTCCGCGATGCACGCCCACCTTGACGGCCGACTCGGAAAGACCGGTGAGCTGCGCGGTTTCCGTCACCGACAGCCCTTCGAGTTTCATGTGAACGATCGGCAGACGTTGCTTGTCCGGCAGATGCTCGAGCAGCTTGCCGATGTCGTGCCGCGCCTGCGCGGGTTCGTCGTCGGCGGCGGCGAGCAGTTCCTCATGATCGTCGAGCGGGACGTTCAGCGACTCGCGACGTGCGTGGGAGCGGAAGAAGTCCATCAGCTTGTAGCGCGCGATCGCGTGCAGCCACGCCGTCAACGGCTCATCGGACCGATAGGTGTGTCGCGCGTTATGTACCGCCAGCAGAATTTCCTGGACGAGGTCTTCGACATCGTCGAGACGATGCGGAATGCGCTTTCGCAGATAGCCGCGCAGATGCCGTGTGAGAGCCTGCAGAAAGCTGTGATACGCGTTCTGATCGCCTGCAAGTCCGCTGATGAACAACGCTTTCAGCCGGCTTTCCGCATCGTGCGACATGGTTCCTGTAGGGGCGGGACAACGGGACGAAATTTCGCACGCCGCAGCGCAAGCGAGCGGCGTGCTGCGTTTTGCATCGGTCGCTACACAGTATCCGAAGCCGTGATGCGCTGCAATGACGCCGTCCTGGTTCATGTTCGTCGTTTCCCTCGTGCCTTTCGTTAGTTCGTTCTTTTCCCTCCACGCGTTACAGCATGGCCTGCCTGTTTCGCGGGTTTCTCCCGAATCGGTCACAAAAAGATGCCGGTTCATTCGCGCGCTGTAACCAGCGACGCCCAGGCGACGAATTAACCGGTAACCAAGCTTCAGTTCGACTTTCGAGGTAACCCATATGAAAGCGATGAGACCGCCACTTTCGCCAGTGCGCGAAAGCTCGCCTCCCGATGCACCGATCCATCCGTTCTGGTTGCGCGTCACGCACTGGCTCAATGCGATCGCGGCGCTGATCATGATGTTCTCCGGGTGGCGCATTTACGACGCGTCGCCGGTGTTCCGCGGCATCGTCATTCCCCCGTCGATCACGCTCGGCGGATGGCTCGGCGGCGCCTTGCAGTGGCATTTCGCGGCGATGTGGCTGCTGGTGTTCAACGGCATCGTCTATGTCGCGCTCAATGTTGCGAGCGGCCGATTCTTCTCGAAGTTCTTCCCTTTATCGCCGCGCGCCGTGCTGCGCGATCTCATCGCCGCATTGAGCGGCAAGCTCGCGCACGCCGATCTGCGCCAGTACAACGCGGTGCAGAAGCTCGCTTACCTCGCGGTCGTCGTCGATCTGATCGTGCTCGTGCTCTCGGGGCTCGCGATCTGGAAGTCCGTGCAGTTTCCGCTCTTGCGCGAGCTGATGGGCGGTTATGACAACGCGCGCGTCGTGCACTTCTGCGCGATGGCATTGATGGCGGCGTTCGTCGTCGTGCACGTGACGATGGTCGCGCTCGTGCCGCGCTCGCTCGTGACGATGCTGCGCGGCCGCTGATGCATTTGAGGAACACGCCATGAAATCCAACGACAAGCGAATCATCACGGTCGATCGTGCTTCCGTGCTGGCGGATGCGCGCCGCGAACTCGATATGCCGTCGCGGCGCTTGTTCGGCAAGCGCATGCTGACCTTGGGCGGGCTCGCTCTGCTGACCGGCTGCTCGATCACCGACGACGACTCCGTCAACACGCTCCTCACCGCCGTATCGCGTCTGAACGATCGTGCGCAGGCGTGGCTCTTCGATCCGAAGCGGCTCGCGCCGACTTACACCGAAGCGCAACTCACGCGGCCGTTTCCATTCAACGCCTTCTATGGGATCGATGACGTACCCGAAGTGAACGGCAGCGACTATCGCTTGAAGGTGAGCGGGCTTGTGACGGGACAACGCGTCTGGACGTTGCCGGAGTTATATGCGCTGCCTCACGAAGAGCAGATTACGCGGCACATCTGCGTCGAAGGCTGGAGCGCCATCGGGCGCTGGGGCGGCACGCCGTTCGCCGAGTTCCTGCGGCGCGTGGGCGCGGACACGACGGCGAAGTACGTCGGCTTCCGCTGCGCCGACGACTACTACGAAAGCATCGACATGCCGACGGCGCTGCATCAGCAGACGCTTCTCACGTTCGAATACGACGGGCAGCGCCTTCCGGCGAAATACGGCTATCCGATGAAGCTGCGCATGCCGACCAAGCTCGGCTACAAGAATCCGAAGCACATCGTCGAGATATTCGTGACCAACACCTATCCGGGCGGCTATTGGGTCGACCAGGGATACAACTGGTTCGGCGGATCTTGAGCGCCGAACCATCCACCGGTTCCGGATCGTCCGGATGCCATGTTTGACTCACCAAGGAGAGAAGCTATGAAGCGATTGATGACGGCCGTACTCGCAGCGGCGCTGGCCATGGGCACATCGGCCGTGTTCGCACAGGCAAGCGGCACGATGTCCAACGACGCGATGTCGCACGACGCGATGAAGAAAGACAGCATGTCCAACGACAAGATGTCTCACGACAAGATGAGCAAGAGCGACAAGATGAAGAAGCATGACGCGATGGGCATGGACCATCCCGCATCGGGCGCGATGTCGCAGTAAGGCGAAGCGGGCGTCACGGCACGCCCGCGTTTCCAGGACTGGGTATGATCCGCGAACACGAATGACGAAATCCGATGCGCGTGGTCGGATCGTCATGTCAATGTCGAATCAGGGCCGCCCATGTCATCGAGCACGAAGCAGAAAGCCGCAGTTCCTCACAAGCACGATCTGGAAGCGATGTCGCTCTTCCGTTACGAGCTACGCAAATTCCTGCGTGTGTCGGAAGAGATCTCCAATGCGGCCGGGATCACCACGCTTCAATATCAGTTGCTCCTGCACGTTCGCGGATTCCCCGAGCGCAAGTGGGCCACTGTCGGCGAACTCGCGGAGCGATTGCAGGCCGCGCCCAACGGAACGGCTGCATTGGTGTCGCGATGCGAGACTGCGGGCCTCGTCACGCGCAAGATCGACAAGACGGATCGTCGACAGGTGCAGGTGCATCTGACAGCCAAAGGCGAGCGATGTCTGCTCAGGCTGGCAGCGGAACACAAATCGCACTATGGGTCGTTCGGCTGGGTCTTCGACGACAGGCGAGAGTGAGCCGATAACACACGAGCCGGGTCGCATCGAAGGAAGAATCGAATTTATGTCACAATGTGCCTTAAATTCGAGTTCTCCATTTTCCGATGCGCATCCCCGGATTCATCGACCGACGCACGATATTGCGCGGCAGGCGGCTATGGCTGCACTACGGCGTGTTCTGGCTCGGCGCGGTCGCGACGGGGCTCGTCGCGGTCATGTACGCGCGGCTCATCGACTTCGGATACGACACCTTTCTACGCTTCACGGCCGTCTGCTGGTGGTTGCCTCTGGTGATCACGCCGGCGATCGGCGCATTCGGCGTCTGGGTGACGCGCCGCTTCTTTCCCGGGTCGGAAGGCAGTGGCATTCCGCAGGTCATCGCGACGCTGCATGACGGGCGGGAGCTCGGGCCGCGGCTGCTCACCATCCGGATTCTCGTGGGCAAGATCGCCTTGTCGTTCCTGTCGATTCTCGGGGGCTTCACCATCGGGCGGGAAGGGCCGACCATTCACGTCGGCGCGGCGCTCATGTATAGCCTGCGTCGCTTCTATCCGTTGCGCTTGCGCAGCTTTCGCGGCGGCGCAATGGAGCGCAAGCTGGCGCTCGCGGGCGCGGCCGCCGGATTGTCGGCTGCGTTCAATGCGCCGCTCGCGGGCGTGGTGTTCGCTATCGAGGAACTCACGCGCAGCTTCGAGCAGCGCACCAGCGGCGTGCTGATCACGGCGATCATCTTTGCCGGTATCGTGTCGCTCGCGCTGCAAGGCAACTACACCTATTTCGGCACCATTCAACTGGACGGGCATTTTCCCGAATCGCTCGCGCTCGCAGTCGTTCTGCTTGGCGCGGTAACGGGCATCGCTGGCGGGATGTTCTGCTGGCTATTGCTGAACACGCAGCGCTGGATGCCGGCACGAATGGTCGGCTGGCGCCAGTCGCATCCCGTGGCTTTCGGCGCCATGTGCGGCCTGTTCATCGCCGTGATCGGGGTGGCAGCGGGCGGTCATACGTTCGGCAGCGGCTATGCGGAAGCGCGCGGTATGCTCGAAGGCAATTCGCGGCTCGGCGCGAGCTATCCGCTACTGAAAATGGCGTCGATGGTCGGTTCGTATCTTCCCGGCGCGCCCGGCGGACTTTTCGCGCCATCGCTCGCGATTGGAGCGGGCATCGGCAACGCGCTTCACCAGATTTTCGGCGGCATGCAATTGCCGATGCTGATCGCGCTGGGCATGGTGGGCTATCTCGCCGCAGTCACGCAGAGTCCGATTACAGCATTCGTGATCGTCATCGAGATGATCAACGGTCACGCGCTCGTGCTGTCGCTGATGGCCACGGCGCTGATTTCGAGCCAGGTGTCGAGGCTCTTCGCCCCGCCGCTGTATGAGGCGTTGGCGCAGAAATACCTTCTTTAGTCGCTTTGGCCTGCAGCTTTTGATACGCGCGCGGGATGGCTACTCGTTACGGCGCATCAGGGCGGATGCGGCGCGTTTTTCGGCCATTTGCGGCTTGCGGCGGCGGAAGACCGTTGACTTGACGATTTGAAAATCGGCTCTTCGAACCACGAGGCCGATGCTGAGCCTCACGCGAGGTCGCCTCAAAGGAACAATGGCCGTCGGCCACTCCTTTCCTCCGGCAGATCGTCGGCCATAGCGATGCTTCGGCGGTTGGCCGTGCTGAGGCTGCTGTACTCCGCCTTCCAGCCATCCGCAGCTCGCGGGCCGCAAATGGCGCGTTACACCGGCGCCAATGCGTACTTGCGGGCCATCAGCGGTCGGGCGAGGTCACCCTCCAATTTGAATATCCAAGGCCTCGTCCGCCGACGCTCAATGGACGGTCTCCGGCGAGCGAATCGCGGGCGGCACTACCTCGACCCGGAAACGAGCGGACGTTCAACTGGCGGGTTCAAATCCACGACAATCGCGCCCCCGAGGAATCGCCCGTGTCCGTCCGCTCATCTCACCGGTCATACCCCGGCGGCCGCCTCAAATCCACTGGTCGTTTGCGACAGTACGCTCGCTTGTCGCGCCGTCGCCCGTGTTCACCACACCTCGCGGCTCGATAAGCAGCAGCTTAACTTCTCCGTTTGCACAGGGCTTGTGCTCGACGCCCTTCGGAACTACTCCCAGTTGTCCGGCATGTAATACGATCGAACCATCGCCTGAAGGCCCTGCCCGAAAATCGATACGCAGTTCGCCATCAAGGACGATGAACGCTTCGTCGGTATCGGCATGTCGGTGCCACTCGAAGTCGTCTTCAACTTTGACGACCTTGAATTGATAGTCGTTCATTTCAGCGACAACGCGCGGTTGCCAGTGATCGTTAATCTGCGCGATCTTGCCCATCAGATCGATGGTGTGGCACTGGCCGCGGGTGACCGGCGCGGTGGGATGGTTCGAGGATTGGGACATCGTTCTCTCCGTTCAAAGGTTGATGCGTTGAGGATACGCATACTCCTTTCGGTCGTATTGAACGATCGTGGTGTTTTTAGCCGCGCAAAACGCCGCCCGCGACTTGTAACCAGCGCCCCGGCGTCAGTCCAAATGTCTTCGAAAAGTGTCGCGTCATATGACTCTGATCAGCAAAACCCGCGGCTGCAGCAGCGCAAGCGAGCGAGGTGCCAGCGAGCAGCATGTGGCGCACTGCGTCGAGGCGCCGCATCGTCAGATACCGATACGGGCTCGTGCCGTAGAACCTGCGAAAATCGTGCGACAGGCTCCAGCGATCGCGGCCCGTCACCGCTTCAAGTTCGTCGAGCGTGACAACGCGCGAGCAGTTCGCGTGCAGATAGTCGCGTGCGCGCCGCGCAGCGAGGAAGTCCCCTTTGGCTGTTCGTGTAGGCGTACCGGTGACGGCGGCCAGGGCATTCGCCAATTCGGCAAGCGCATCGCTCTGTTCAAGCGGCTCAAGCGTATAGCCGACATGCTGCAGCAACGCTGCGGTCGCAACCGCAAGGCGCGGATCGGTAGTCACGCCACCTTCGAGGAACGGCAGTGCTCGTCCGCCGAGCACTTCCTGAAAGAGAGCGGGTTCTACGTAGACCATCCGGTATTGGAACCCCTCATCGGTGCCCGCTTGGCCATCGTGAGCCTCATCGGGATGCAGCACGAGCGTGTTGCCCGGCAGGCTGTTCCTCTGGCTGCGCCGATAGTTGAAACTTTGGACGCCAGCGAGCGTGCGGCCAATCGCGTAGGTGTCGTGGCGGTGCATCGAATACGCGCTGCCGTGAAACCACGCTTCGATGCGCTCGACGCCTTCTATCGACTCGGCACGCCTTACCCAGTCGGGGGGCAAGACCGGTGTTTGCAGGTTCATGATATATGGCCCCGGATGGCCCGACCTGTGCCGATGCGGTGCAGGCGCTCAAGGGCGGTGCGCGCGCAGGCGAAAACCAAATTGTCGCACGTGCGACGACGCGCTACGTTCGCCTAGCGCATTTTACGCAGGGGGACTTCCGCAGCCCTAAAACGTAGGCTTCGGGAACTTTCAACGGCTGTTCGGGGTTGGGAAGAGCCGCTGCCGATTGGGCGCTTCTGGGCAGCTGAACTCCACTTACCGCTGTCCAGCGACGAGTTTGAGGAGCGAACGGACGCAAACCGACCCACTTCGGTCAGACGCCCCTCCGCAAAGCGGTCAGTCAACCGAATCAGCGTTTTGCGGACTGGAGCACCGTAAAGCGGACGTTGTCGACCTCACCAAATCGGCCATTCCCTCGGCGTCAGACAATCAGCGTCCGGACTACCTGGCGGATTCAACCGGTCGATGCAATAGCTTGATGGAATCGTTCAGCTGGTGTCTCGTAATCTAGCGTCTTTCTTGGG
>NZ_JALQDI010000019.1:0-2541 GCF_023631305.1 Caballeronia sp. INML3B | reverse complement strand
CGTTAAGGTTTATTCGATGCCTGCCATCGGCCGCAGAAATGTGCGTGCCGCCGCGCATGTCGGCAGGCGTCGAATAAGCCCGATGGAGGAAACCGCGGAGTGCCCCACTGCGGTTGGAGGGTTCGCGGCTATGGCGATTGATAGACCGGAATGGTCAGTGGTGCCGGATGCGGCACGCTCAGGCGGGGTGCCGGAGGGACGCTGACGCCGTAGCGAAGTGGTTTAGTCGTGCATTCGCGATGATGAGGCGGCCGGGCAAAGCGCTTCGCGTAGCGACACGCGCAGGCTTCCATCCTTGGGCCGCGTTGCCGCGGAGCCAACGTTCGACAGGCAGGTCGAGGAACCGTGGGGTTCATGTCGGATCCCGGCGCATTGGCGGTGCGCGGATCGGGGCGCTGCGCGCGAGGATTTCGATGACGACCATCGGTGCGCCGCAGTGCCGACAGATGAAGACGGGGCGGGTTTCGATGATGGCGTCGTCCGGCGACGGGCTGATCTCGGGTTCGACGTGCAGCAGTTCGCGCACCTTTGCGAGATTGGCGCGGCGCACCGGGTTGGCGAGCAGCCCGAAGTGGCGGATCCGATGGAAACCACCGGGCAGCACATGGAGCAGGAAGCGGCGCATGAATTCGCCGGTTTCGAGGGTCATGGTCTTGTAGCGGGTGCGTCCCTTCGCACGGTAGTCCTTCCAGCGGAACGTCACGCCACGCTCATCGACGGCGACCAGGCGCTGGTTGGAGATGGCGACGCGGTGCGTGTAGCGTGAGAGGTACTCGAGCACCGCCTTCGGTCCGGCGAACGGGCGCTTGGCGTAGACCACCCATTCGCAAGTACGTAGGGGCGCAAGCCATCGGGCAAAGGTGGCGGGGTCGGCGAGCCCGGTGTACTCGCCGAAGAACTGCAGGTCGCCACGGTGGTGAACCGACTGGAGTGCCTCGAGGAAGCGGCGTCGGAACAGGCGTGAGAGGACGCGCGCGGGCAGGAAGTAGCCGGGCCGGCAGGCGATCCAGCGTTCACCGTCAGGCGACAGCCCGCCACCGGGGACGATGCCGTGCACATGCGGGTGATGCGTGAGCGCCGATCCCCAAGTGTGCAGTACGAGCGTGGCGCCGATCTGGGCGCCGAGATGCCTGGGATCCTCGGCGATCGTGCGCAGCGTGTCGGCGGCGATGTCGAACAGCAGCCCGTAGATGACCCGCTTGTTGTACCAGGCGATCGCGCTGATTTGCGCGGGCAGCGTGAAGACGACGTGGAAGTACTCGACGGGTAGCAGATCGGCCTGACGCGCCTCTAGCCAGCGGTGTGCGGCGCTGGCCTGGCACTTCGGGCAATGCCGGTCTCGGCACGAGTTGAAGGACACCTCGGTCCTTGTGCAGCCTGAACAGCGCAGCACATGTCCGCCCAGTGCCGCCGTGCGGCACCGTTCGATGGCCGACATGACCTTCAGCTGCCCCAGGCTCAAGTGTGTCGTGGCTCGCCACGCTGGCCCGTGGCTGCGGAAGATGTCCGCAACCTCCAGCATGAGGCGTTACAGCCCGCGGGTCTACTCTGAGGGCAGACGGTCCAGCGGACTGGTGACCTCGTGCAGCAGGTCGGTGGCCACCTGGACGTAGAGCGCGGTGTTCTCGAGCTTTGCATGGCCGAGCAGCACCTGGATCACGCGGATATCCACCTTCTGTTCGAGGAGATGTGTCGCAAAGCTATGGCGTAGCGTGTGCATGGACACACGTTTGTCGATGTTCGCAGTCTCGGCGGCGGCATGAATGGCACGGTTCAACTGTCGCGTGCTTAACTGATCGAGCGGATCGAGTCCGGGAAACAGCCACCCACCATCGAGCATCTTGCCCTGCGCACGGGCCACGCGCCACCACACACGCAGACGTTCGAGCAGCACCGGCGAGAGCATCGCGTAGCGGTCACGGCGGCCCTTGCCCTGCTCGATACGCAGTGTCATGCGCTCGCTGTCGACGTCGGTGACCTTCAGCGCCACCACTTCGCTGGCGCGTAGCCCCGCGCCGTACGCGACCGACAGCGCGGTTTGGTGCTTCAGGTTACCGGCGGCCTCGATGAGCCGCCGCACTTCGTCGGGGCTGAGCACGACGGGCAATATGCGGGGCACGCGCACCGGTTGCATCCTGACCATCAGCTCGGGCCGGTCGAGCGTGACTTTGAAGAAGAACTTCAGGCCGGTGATCGCGTGGTTCAGCGACACGGCCGATGTGCCGTGGTCGACCAGATAGAGCTGGTAGCGGCGCAGGTCCTCGACGGTGGCCGTGTCAGGCGAGCGCCCGAGAAAACGGGCGAACTCACGCACGATGTGCAGGTAGATGTCCTGCGTCTTGGGGGCAAGCTGGCGCATGCGCATATCGTCGATCATGCGCTGGCGCAGTGGGCTGGCGTTTGTCGGTAAGGAGGTCATGATTCGGCTCCTGTTGAAGAACGAGGCGGATTGCCTCATTCGCCAACATAAAGCCGGGTGACCGGCCTCTCCCTGACCACCAGCGTCGGACCGTAGCCCCTACCGCGCGAGCGGTTTAGTCC
>NZ_JALQDI010000018.1:0-37535 GCF_023631305.1 Caballeronia sp. INML3B | reverse complement strand
CACTCTCCAGCCTACGATGCGTCGCGCGAACACATCAACGATGAAGGCAACATAAGCGAAGCCTTGCCAGGTGGCCACGAAGGTGAAATCTGACACCCACAGCGCGTTCGGCCGTGACGCTTTGAACTGCCGCTGGACGTGATCAAGCGGGCACGGTGTGTTTCGCTCGCTGACGGTGGTTCGAATCGATCTGCCGCGCCGCACACCTTGCAGCCCGAGCCGCTTCATCAGTCGCTCGACAGTACACCGTGCGAGCTTGAATCCTTCGCGCAATAGCTTCCGCCAAACCTTGCGCGCACCATATACCCGAAAGTTCTCCTCCCATACACGCCGGATATGCTGACACAGCAGTGCATCGCGCTGCGCGCGCGGCGGCAGCCGACGCGGATCAGCGCGTCGAGACGAATGAAGGTAATACGTCGACGGGGCGATCGGCAGCACCCTGCAGATCGGCTCGACCCCATACGCCGACCGGTGATCGTCAATGAAGGCAATCATCACTTCGGTCGGCGGTCGAGCTCCGCCTGTGCGAAATATGCCGAGGCCTTGCGCAGGATTTCATTGGCCTGACGCAGTTCCCGGACTTCACGTTCAAGCTCGCGGATGCGGTCCTGCTCCTGCGTCTTGGGGCCCGCGCGCAGACCACGATCGCTCTCAGCCTGACGAACCCAGTTTCTTAACGTTTCGCGTGAGCAACCCATCTTGGCGGCAATCGACTGGATTGCTTCCCATTGCGTCGCGTACTCCGCACGATGCTCGAACACCATACGAACCGCGCGCTCACGCACTTCCGCCGAATATTTCGGCGCCGTCTTCCGTTTTGCTTTTTCGAGGTTTTCCATGACTCTATTCTCTCAGGAGTAAAGGTCTCCGGAAAACCCGGTGCGCTTCACAATCGATACCGCGCAACGCCCGACCTTGCCGAATCGGTCACGTTCCCGAAATCGGCGGTCACGTTCGCCGAAATACGCACAGCAGCAACCTGCGCTCCCGACACCGCGCAAAAAACGGATTTTGGAAGACAAATGTGAGACCCGCGCGTAAGCATCTCACGCTTGAGATGCCCAGAAATATTTGTTGTGCTTCTCTTTTTTGTCGATCTAAAGTCAACCGTCGAACGCTTACTGATTGTTCGTGAGCACCTCACAAAAAATTTGTTGCACACCTCGTCGAGGAAATAAATCGGTAAAGCGGTTCACAGTGAGATTATTAGTAATGCGACATAAACCATTTACCGAAACGGGAATCTGAAATGCGCAAGATGGCTTTGGCTTGTTCTGCAGCACTCGTTGCACTCGGCACCGTGACAGTGACGCCGGCCCGGGCCGAGGTGACGCTGTACGGCATTCTCGATACGTACCTGGGTTATACGAACGCAGGCGGCAAGGGCGCGCAGACCGCGATGCAGAGCGGCGGTCTGTCGGCAAGCCGCGTAGGGATCAGAGGAAGCGAAGATCTCGGTGACGGCCTGCGTGCAACCTTCGATCTCGAGAACGGCATTCTCACGAACTCCGGAGCGGCGACCGATTCCACGCTCGCTTTCAGCCGCAGTGCGTGGGTGGGTCTCGGCACGCCGTATGGTGAATTCCGTTTCGGCCGTCAGAACTCGGTGCTGCTGCTGATGCACAGCAAGTTCGACGCATTCTCCGGCGGTACATACGGCTCGTTTCTTCACAACGCGTCGACGTTCGTGTTCCGCTACGACAACATGATCACGTACTGGTCGCCGAACATCTCGGGATTCACGTTCTCCGCGGGTGCGAGCCTGGGCGGTCAGACGTCGCCGCATGACGCGTTGAATGCCTACGTCGGGTCGATCGATTATCAGCGTGGCCCGCTGTATCTCGGCGTCAGCCACGCGGAACAGAATGGCGCGAACGGAAAAGTCAATACGAAGACGACGTTCGCCGGCGGCAGTTATCAGTTCGGCAGTGTGACGGGCTACTTCGGCTATTACCGGGGCAACAACCTCGGCTCGAATATTTCAACCAATGTCCAAGGCAAATATCACAGCGTCTATTCGCTATCGACGACCTACAACGTCACACCGGCGCTACGGCTCGCGGCCGGCGTCGGCTACGCGAAGGATAGTTCAGGCCAGGATAACAACGCGGGAGAAGTGAGCATTGGCGCGTTCTACAGTTTCAGCAAGCGGACGCTGGTCTATGGAACGTTTGAACGGCTCGTGAACCGCCACGGCGCGACCTATGCGCTGATCGCCAACGGGCCCATCACGCCGAATACGCCGACGCGCGGAGAAGGCGTGACTGGCGCGCAGCTCGGCATACTGCATTCGTTCTGACGGCACGAAGGCGCAGTGAACGCCATGCAGATATGTCATGCGGGAGAGGACCGGGAGCGCCGTGACATTCGCTGAACAGCTCAGAAGTCACGTTTTTTTTACGTGCATTTTTTTAATGGCCGTTCTAAGTTAACTCATCACCTGCCCACGCAGATGCTTGTGAGCAGCCTACGAGACGAAGGAGAGGTGTCGTGGAAGATCCTGCAGCTCCGACGGTGGAATTGATCGACTGTTCGAACGAAGCAAAACTGCTCAGTGAGCGGGCGTGTTCGGCGATCCGTCAGGACATTCTGTCCTGCTTAATCGAACCGGCCACCACGCTGACGGAAAGCGCGCTAACCGCACGCTACGGCATCGGCAAGGCAACCTGCAGGGTGGCGCTGCAGCGTCTCGCGCAGGAAGGCTTTGTGCGCATCGTGCCGCGTCAGGGCTACCTGGTAACGCCGATTACGTTGAAGGATGTCGAAGAAGTGTTTGCGCTTCGCCTTGAACTTGAGCCGCTATCGGCGCGCCTCGCTGCGGGCAAGGCGGATATCGACCTGTTGAACCGGCTGGAGCGCGCGTGCCGCAACGACGATACGTCGCTTGGCATCGGCAGCCGGATTGGCATCTTCATGGACGCGAATGCGGCTTTCCACATGGCAATCGCCGAATGTTCGGGCAATGGCCGGCTGGTTCGCATGCTGGGTGGCCTGCTCAACGATATGGCGCGACTCGTGTCGCTCGGCTTCGGCGTGCAGAACACCAAGCCGGAGATCCGCCATGACCACACCGCGATGATCAGCGCCCTCGCGAGCGGCGACGGCAAGCGCGCCGAGCAGATCGCGCACCGGCATGTGGCGACGTTCCGCGACATGACGATGGAAAAGGTAATGGCGAGCCTGCGCGACGCGCATGCAGGCGCACCGATCGTCCCACTGCGAGGCGCACGATGAACGCAGTGACTACCCAGGCCATGTTCGAGAAGGCAACCACGGTACGCAACGCGGTGGAAGTGGAGCACGTTTCGAAGCACTACGGGAAGCTGGCGGTGCTCGAAGACATCAGTCTGACCGCGCCTTCGGGTTCGGTGCTGGCGATCGTCGGCGCGTCCGGATGCGGCAAGAGCACGTTGCTCAACATCATCGCAGGACTGGCACAGGCGGATCAGGGCGACGTGCGGATCGACGGAGTGGCCGGCGAGCCGACTCACGATACCCGCGTCGTCAGCTACATGTTCCAGGAGGACCGCCTGCTGCCCTGGCGCACGATCGTGGCGAACACGGAATTCGGTCTCGAAGCGGGTTGGCTCAACGCCGAACGGCGGCGAGGACGCGCGCTGGCCGCGCTGAAGATGACCGGCCTTGAAGGATTCGAGCACGCCTACCCGCACGAACTCTCGGGCGGCATGCGCAGCCGGGTGGCGCTTGCGCGCAGCCTGGTCGTGAAGCCGTACATCCTGTTGATGGACGAACCGTTTTCCAAGCTCGACCCGCAGATGCGCTCGCAGATGCACGCGGAACTGCTGCGAATCCGCGAGCAGCTGAAGATGACCGTCGTATTCGTCACACACGACGTGGAAGAAGCCATCGTGCTCGCGGATAAGGTGGTTGTCCTGCGTCCACGGCCGGGACGCGTGCGCGATGCGCTGATGATCGACCTGCCGCGACCGCGCGACCCGCTCGCCGCCGAAGTCGCGGAAACGGTGCGCCGCGTGCGCGCCCTCATTTAAGGACGTTGCGATGTCTTCTGTTTCGACCGCCAGTTCTGTTTTTCCCGCACGGTTCGGCCGCCTGACGCGCCTTGCGAAAGTCGCCGGTCAACGCCTTTCTCTGCTCGCCATCTTCCTGATGGTGTGGTGGCTGGCGGCGCAACGCGTGCCTGCCTTCATTCTGCCTGGCCCGGGAAAAACGTGGAACGCGCTGCTTGACCTGATCGCCACCGGCACGTTTGCCGAAGATCTTGGCATTACGCTGTACCGCGTCGTCGCGGGCTTCCTTCTGGCCGCGCTAGTGGGCACGCCGCTCGGCATCCTGCTTGGTGCGAACCGGCGCCTCGGCAGTTTCTGCGAGCCGGTGCTGTCGGTCGTCAACACGGTATCCGCCGCGATCTGGGCCATCTTCGCGTTGATCTGGTTCGGCATCTCGAACGGCACGACCATCTTCGTCGTGTTCATGGAAGCGATGCCGCTGATTCTCACGAACGTGTGGCAGGGCGCGCAAAGCGTCAACGCCGAATATGTGGAGCTTGCCCGCAGCTTTCAGATGTCGCGCAGCAAGGTGATGACCAAGATCTATCTGCCCACCGTGCTGCCGCATTTCTTCTCCGGTGCGCGCCTCGCGTTCGGTTTCGGCTGGCGGGTGTCGCTGGTGGCGGAGACGATCGGGTCTTCGAACGGCGTCGGCTACCGGCTGCGTCAGGCGGCGGATCTTGTTCAAACCGATCAGGTGTTCGCATGGACACTCACTATGGTCGTCCTGATGGTGATGCTCGAGTACGGCATTCTCAAGCCGCTTGAAAACCACCTGTTCCGCTGGAAGAAGCGGGCATAGGGAACGGGCTCGCGGCGCACTGCTGCCGCGCCGCGAGCCGAAGTGGCTGAAATAGTCGAACATTTACAAAGACGTAGCGCGTTTGCTTCCCATAAATAGGAGTACATATGAGCAGTACGATGAAGGCTTTGATTCTCTCTGAACACGGTGACGTCGACAAACTCCATGTCGGCGAGATGCCGATACCGAAGGCGGTGCCGGGTCACGTCGTCATCCGCGTGCGCGCGTCGTCTTTCAACTATCACGACGTCTTTACGGTGAAGGGTATGCCGGGCATCAAGGTGCCGCTGCCTGTGGTCATCGGTCTGGATATGGCGGGAGAGATCACGGAGGTAGGAGACAACGTCGAAAACTGGTCGGTCGGCGCGCGGGTACTCGTCAATCCGCTCAACAAAAAGAAAGGCCTGATGGGCGAAATGCTCGACGGCGGCATGGCGCAATACTGCCTCGTCAGCGCTGACCAGTTGATCGCAATGCCCGAAGGCGTGACGTTCGAAGAAGCGGCGTCGCTGCCGGTCGCCTACGGTACGGCGCACCGGATGCTCGTTACGCACAACACCATCAAGCCGGGTGATCGTGTAGTCATTCTGGGGGCGAGCGGCGGCGTTGGAACCGGCTGCGTGACGCTTGCCAAGATGCTGGGTGCCGAAGTGATCGCGGCCGCCGGCAGTGCGGACAAGGCTGAACGGCTCAAGGCGATGGGCGCCGATCACGTCATCAACTATCGCGACACCGATTTCTCGAAGTGGGTCATCGAGAAGTACGGCAAGCCGCAACGCCGCAGCTATGAAGGCGGTGCGGACGTCGTGATCAATTTCACCGGCGGCGATACGTGGGCACCGTCGCTCAAATGCATCAAACGCGGCGGCAGCCTGCTCGTCTGCGGTGCGACTGCGGGTCACGATCCCAAGGAAGACCTTCGCTACATCTGGAGCTTCGAGATTCGCGTGATCGGTTCGAACAGTTTTTATGACGACAACCTCGCGGCGCTGATGGAATTGATCCGTACGAAGAACATTGCCGTGCAGATCGACAAGGTGTTGCCGCTCGAACAGGCAGCCGAAGGCCTGCGCATGATTCGCGATCGGGAAGTGCTCGGCAAGATCGTCGTTACCCCATAAAAGTACGGAGACTCGAATGGCTGATAACCAGCAACTTACCGCGGAGCAGGTTCAGACAATGCTTACGCGTGGTCCTTACCACCAGTGGCTCGGTCTCCGTGTGCTCGAAGTCGGCGACGGCTCAATCGAAATCGCCGCGACGTGGCGCGAAGAGTGGGTCGTGAACCCCGAACGCCGGTACACGCACGGCGGCATTCTTGCCGCGCTGGTCGACCTCACGGCCGACTGGGCGCTGGTGTCGAAAACGGGCCGCGGCGTACCGACGATCGATCTGCGCGTCGACTATCACCGCGCGGCGATGCCCGGCGATCTCATCGCGCGCGGTAAGGTGGTGAAGTTCGGTAGCGGGATTTCGGTTGCGGAGGCGCATATTTACGACCAGTCCGGCGCGCTGCTCGCAAGCGGCCGGGGCGTCTATTCCACCGCGCCCGCACCCGCGCCGAAGGCATGATGAACACGGCGACATCGACGCTCGACCATGTCGTCGTGAACGCGATGTTCGAAACCGACGCCGCCGCGTCGTGTTTCGAATTGCTCGGCTTCGCGTTGACCCCGCGCGGCTATCACTCACTTGGCTCGGTCAATCACCTGATGATGTTCGATGGACATTATCTCGAACTGGTCGGCCTGCCGCCCGGCGCCACCACGTTGCGGCGCGAGATTCTCGAAAGCCGTCTGGGTGTAGACGGTCTCGTGTTCAAGACGGACGACGCGCAGGAAACCTATGCGCGATTGATCGACGCCGGCGTGCGTGCCAGTGAACCGCAGTCGTTCACGCGGCCCGTGGATATTAAAGGCGTCGAGCAGATCGCCCGTTTCCGGACAACCCGGCTCGCAGCCGAAGAACTGTCCGCCGGGCGCGTTTATTTCTGCGAGCACCTCACGCCGGAATGGGTCTTCCGTGCCGAATGGACGAAGCATCCGAACGGCGCGCGACGCCTGAAGGAATGTGTGATCGTGAGTGACGACCCGCAACTCGAAGCGCGCCGCTATGCGCTGATTGCCGGCGAGTCGGTTCTCACATCGCCGTCCTTCCACCACTCGCGCATTGCGTTGCGTGATTTCGATCTGGACTTTATCGATGGCGCGGCATATCGCACGCGCTATGGCGACCTCGTATGTCACGCAGCAGGGCGCGAAAGCTATTTTGGCGCCATTGTCGTCGAGGTAAGCGATCTTGCGGCGATGCACGCACGTCTGGACGCGCTCACGTCCCACGACGAGAGCGTGGTGCGGCTGATCGCGCCGACCCATGCGCAGAGCGGCGCGTCGTCCGTTGTGGTGCTGTTAGGCGAACTCAATACTGTCATTGAATTTATCGGAGCAGTTGAACATGCCCACGCCTGAGAATCTCGGCGATCTGATCGACGCCGACGGCGATCCGTGCAAGCTTGCAGTGATCGCGCTTGGGGAACCAGATGATACGGGTTGCGAGTGGCACGAAACGCGCATGACCTACGGCGAACTCGACGCGCTGGCTGACGGCGTCGCGCGTGCACTGGTGCGGCGCGGTCTGAAAGTCGGCGAGCGCGTTGCCATTCTTGCGGCGAATCGCGCCGAATATGTCGCGGCGCTGCTCGGCATCATGCGCGCGGGAATGGTCGCTGTGCCCGTCAACTTCAGGTTTCCACCCGCGCTCTCCACTTTTGTGATTCGCGATAGTGGTGCACGTCTGGTGTTTTGCGACGCCGCGCGACTTGCCGACTGCCCGGACGATCTGCCAACAGTCGTATTCGATTCGACGGGCGAGGAAAGTTTCGCTTCGTTCGTCGAACCTGGCCCGTTCGAGACTTTCGTGCCCACGCCCGACATGCCGGCGATGTTTCTTTATACGTCCGGCTCGACCGGCAAGCCGAAGGGCGTGATGCTCTCGCACGGCAGCCACCTGTGGGTGGCGCATACGCGAGCGCGTGCGCAGCCACCGGCGGCGCATCGCTTTCTGGTGGCCGCGCCGATGTATCACATGAACGCGCTGACGCTCGTGCTGATGTCGTTGTACGGGCACGGTACGGTCATACTGCTTCCGCAATTCACCGCGCGCATGTACATCACGGCGATCGAGCGCTATCGGGTCACGTGGCTCACCTCAGTGCCGCCAATGATCGCGATGATGCTGCGCGAAAAGGAGTTGCTTGCGCGCACGGATCTCTCATCGGTGCGCTTCATCCGGATGGGCTCGGCGCCCGTCAGCGAGAGTCTGCTTGCGCAGATCGGCGAGATACTGCCGAATGCGAAGCTCACTAACGTCTATGGCACGACCGAGGGCGGGCCGATCGTGTTCGGACCACATCCGCAAGGGATCGAACCGCCGTTGCTGTCGGTCGGATATCCGCATCCCGAAGTCAGCGTCAAGTTGCTCGACGCACCGCCGACAGGTGTTGCAACCGGCGTGCTGGCCGTGAAAAGCCCCGCCGTCATGCTCGGTTACCACAACCGGCCCGACCTGCCTCTGCCGGTGACAGCAGACAGCTTCTATATAACGGGCGACGTATTTCACCGCGACGACCAGGGCTTTTATGCGTTCGTCGGCCGTGCGGACGACATGTTCGTGTCCGGCGGCGAGAACATTTTTCCCGGTGAAGTCGAGCAGATGCTGGAGACGCACCCGGATATCGTCCAGGCATGCGTGGTGCCGGTCGCTGACGATATCAAGGGAACCAAACCGGTGGCATTCGTGGTGCGGCGCGCAGGCGCGTCGCTTACCGAAGAGGAAGCCAAACAGTTCGCGTTGACGCACGCCCCCGCTTATCAGCACCCACGGCGCGTATGGTTCGTGGACACGTTGCCGCTTGCGTCCACAAACAAGATCGATCGCGCAGTATTGAAAGCCACAGCGCTTGCGTCGCTACAGGATAGCGAAACCGCGTAAGTGAAAGCGACACGACATTCAACATCATGGAGTTCAGTATGAACGAGAATTTCCGCGAGTTCCTGGAACGGCTGCGCGCGGCACAGCAACTGGTAGATATCCGGCAGCCTGTTGATATCCGCCATGTGGGAACGCTGGTCGACCAGAGCGACAAGGCGCTGCTGTTTCATAACGTGATCGGCTACGATATGCCGCTGCTGTCGGGCATTATCCGCACGCAGGAACGCGCGATGATGGCGATGGGTTGCGACAACTACTCCGACATCGAGAAGATGCTGGCGCATGACATCCAGAACCCGATTGCGCCCAAATATGTCGCCACCTCGGCCACGAAAGAAGTGATCTACAAGGGCGACGATGTCGATCTGTTCCGCCTGCCTGTGCCCATGTCGTCGATCTTCGACGGTGGCCCGATGATCACCGCGGGCATCGTGATATCGCGCGATCCGGAGCATGGCCTGAACAGCGGTATTTACCGGTTCATGGTCAAGGAAAAGGCGCTGAGCGGTATCGACATCGTGACGCCGAACAATATGCGCATGTTCGCGCAGCGTGCCTACGAACAGGGACGCCCGTGCCCGATCTCCATTTCGATCGGCAACCATCCGGTAGAAATCATGGGCGCCGGCTATCGCGCACCGATCGGCGTCGACGAAATGGCGATCGCTGGCGGCATCCGCGGCGCAGCCGTCGAATTGGCCCCGTGTGAAACGGTCGACTTGCCGTACATCGCCGATTCGGAGATCGTCATCGAAGCGGAAATTCTGCCGACGGGATGGACCCAGCCGGAAGGCCGCTTCGGGGAATTCACCGCATTGATGGGCGGCCTTCACTGGAACCCGGACGTACGCATCAAGGCGATCATGCATCGGCGCGATGCAATGTATTACTCGTTGCACATGCCTTGGGAAAACACCTGGCTGGCGGCGCCGACGCGCTATCAGGCCATTCGTAGCGCGCTGCGCACGGCCGGCGTGCAGGTAAAGGACATCAACGTGACGTTGGGCGGCCGCGCGTTCTGGCACGCGGTCATTTCGATTCGAAAGCAGGCGGGTGAGGGCAAGAACGCACTGCTGGCGGCGCTTTCGGTGATGGATCTGAAACACGTGGTGGTCGTTGACGACGACATCGACGTGTTCAACGGCGAGGAGGTCGAATGGGCCATCGCGACGCGCGTGCAGGGCGACCGCGATCTGATCGTCATCCCTGGCGCGCGCGCGAAGCCGCTGGACCCGAGCTTGCCGGTCATGCCGCCGGGCATGGTGCCGACAGGTGCCAAGGTCGGCGTGGACGCAACGATCTCGGAAGGCATTCCGCACGAACGCTACGAACGTATTTCATATGCCTACGCGGATACGGCGAAGATCGCGGACTACGTGGACGGGAAGGCCGACTCCGTGCATGTGTCGGAGCCGGAACAACTGGAAGACGCCGCAACCGAAGCGCTCGCGCTCCTCGGCGCCGCGCCGCTTTACTACACCGAGCTTGCCGAACGGCTGTCGAAATACGACTTCCGGACACTGGCTCGGGCGCTCGGCGAACTGCATGAACGCAAGCAGTTGTGGAAAACCGCGGAAGGCAAGCTTTGCGTACGTGGTTCAAGCTTCGACGCCGTGCCGCCGACGCGGCGCTGATTGCCGCGATATCGTTCAACGCGCTGCACGGGCCGCCAGCGTTCCCTTCACCCCATTAATGAGCTGATCTGATGCAACCCTACCTTCTTGCAAAGCGTGTGCTGTTTGCCGCCGCGATGTTCCTGCTCGCACTTTCTGCGCAGGCCGCGCCGCTGCGCATCGGTTACTGGACGAGCGGCGTGAGCCTCGGCCTCGGCGCCGTGCTGGAAACGGGCGATTTCCTGAAGAAGGCCGGTATCGACGACGCGCATTTCATGCACTTCGCCGAGGTCAACGCACCTGCGAGCGGGCTCGCCGCCAATGTGATCGACATAAGCTTCAGCGTGCCCGGCGCTAGCGCGTTCAGCATCGCGGCGAGCGGCGTGCCGATCAGGATTTTCGGTGCGACAGCGCCGGCCGATGTCACATTCGTCACGCCCGCCGACTCGCGGATCCAGTCGATCGCGCAATTGCGTGGGAAGAAAATCGGCATGTCGCCGTCGGGTAGTTCGGTTGCGTTGATGACGGCTGCGGTGTTGCAAGCAAATTATGGCTTCAATGCCAGCGAATATTCGCTGGTGCCCGGCAACGAGGCACGCCTTGCGCAGTTTCTCATGCAGCACCAGGTCGACGCCGCAGCGCTGCGCTCGGTTACGGTCGCGCAGTTGACGGAAGTGAAGACCCGGCGTCTCGGCACGCTGGTGGACGAATGGCACAAACTGACGAAATCCAATGCGATGCCGTATCTGGGCGTGGCCGCAGCACGCACGGAGTTGATCCAGCGCGACCCGCAATCCGTCGCCAGGCTGATAGTCGCGATTCACAATGCAATCGTGTGGGGCAACGCGCATCCGGACCAGGTCGCGGCGATACTGCAAAAAGTCGCGAATCTGCCCGCAGACGATGCTCGGATTTATGCGGCGCATTGGGCCGAACTGAATAGCATTTCCTTCGAACCGATTGACATCGACACGCTCAAGCGCGAGCAGCAGATCTTCGCGGCGAGCGGTGCGATTAAAGGAACGCTTCCCAGCGACGTATTCGTTACCGGACCGTACGAGGCGGCAAAGAAGATCATCACGGGTCAGAAGCCATGATGACGCATGCACGCCGGCCATGCTCGTTTGCGCTCGATAAAGGAGGGATCGCATGAAATCCACATCCGCAGCGCGGCGACGCCTCGTGGTCGGTATCAGCGGCGCGTCGGGCGTCATTTACGGTGTGCGGTTGCTTCGCCTGTTACGCGACCTGGAGGTGGAGTCGCACCTGGTGGTCAGCCGTTCGGCGCAGGTGACGCTGGCGCAGGAGACGCAGATGCGGATTGCCGATCTTCAGGCGCTCGCGGACGTCAACTACCCGAACACTGACATCGGTGCAGCGATTTCGAGCGGCTCGTTTCGCGTCGACGGCATGATAGTTGCGCCCTGTTCGATCAAGACGCTCTCGGAAGTTGCCACTGGATGCACCAGTTCGCTGCTTTCGCGAGCGGCGGACGTGATGCTCAAGGAACGTCGCCGTCTTGTGCTGATGGTGCGCGAAACGCCGTTGCATGCCGGTCATATCCGCAGTTTCGCTGCCGTCACGGACGCCGGCGCGATTGTCTATCCGCCAGTGCCGGCGTTCTACGCGCGGCCGGAAACGCTCGAGCAGATGGTCGATCATACGCTCGGGCGCGTGCTTGACCTGTTCGATATCGAATCACGATCCGTACGCCGATGGAGCGGCACTGCTGGCTGATAGATGGTGCGACAGGGTGTGCATTTTTTGTGTTCAGTTTACTTCCCTATATGCATCTCCTAGAATGATTTAAGGTTGGTGAGGTGCCTACAGAATGATGTAAGCATAATACGCAGCCATTCGTGGATAGAGCGCACGGGGGCAACATGGTAGGGAAGTTAGTTTCTGGGGGCAACGCCACGGCCGAGGGCAAGTTGCTGGGAGAGTCGACTTATCTGGCTATGCGGCAGGCGATACTGTCCTGCTCGCTGAAACCTGGCAGCATGCTGACCGAGGCTGCGCTGATGGAGCAATATGGCGTCGGCAAGTCGACGTGCCGGCTGGCGCTTGCGCGTCTCACGCACGAAGGGCTGGTGCGTTCGGTGCCGCGACACGGCTACGTCGTCGTGCCGGTCACGCTGAAGGATGTCGAGGAGGTGTTCGCGCTGCGGCTCATTCTCGAACCCGAGGCGGCGCGGCTCGCGGCCGGCAAGGTGGACGCAAAGGCGTTGATGCGGATCGATCGCGCCGCGCGCGGCAATACGGCGTCGAAGAATCACGGTAATCGGATCGGGTTTTTCCTCGATGCGAACCGGGAGTTTCATCTGGTGATCGCAATGGCATCGGGCAACGACCGTCTGGTGCGCAGCATCTCGGTGTTGTTCGACGAAATGACGCGGCTGGTGGCGCTCGGTTTCAGCGACGAAGACGACAGCCCGGAAATCGCCGACGATCACCGCCAACTGGTTGAGGTGCTGTCGGCAGGCGACGGCAAGTCGGGCGCGCGCATTACGCGCCGGCACATCGAAAAGTTTCGCGACATGACGATGGAGCGTGTGCTACGCAGCATGAAGCGGGACTTTGAGCACGCGCCGCTGGTAGCGATCGGCAAGTAATACGGAGGATTCCGCCTTTGCTTCAGGCGGAATCTCTCGATGAATCGTTGCGCCGTGCTTTATGTTTTGATAAGGACATTTAGTAATCCTTCAAAGACGACGCTGGGGATACCGGCCGCGTTGCTACTTCAGGCAAAGCACCATGAAATCATTTCGTTCCGTTCTAAAGGCAGCATGCGCACTCTTAATAGCCGGCGCGTGCCTTACCAGTGCGTATGCGGCGCCGCTGCGCGTGGGCTACTGGACCAGCGGCACCAGTCTTGGTTTCGGTGCCGTGCTCGAAGCGCAGAAGTTCTTCGAGAAACAGGGACTGCAGGTGCAGTTCCTCCATTTTCCGGACGTGAACGGACCGACTACCGCGCTGGCTTCGAACGCGATCGACCTGGCATTCGGCACCAGCCTCGCGGGAGCATTCAGCTTGAGCCAGCAGGGTGTGCCGGTCAGGATGGTGGCCGCTACGCAGATTGTCGATGCGGAAATCGTCGTGCTCGCGGATTCGCCGATCCACTCGGCGGGTGAACTGCGCGGCAAGAAAGTCGGCATGTCGCCCATCGGCAGTGCGACCACTGGCGTCGGCACCGCCGTGCTCGACGGCAATTACGGGCTCAAGCTTGCCGACTATCGCCTGGTTGCGGGCGACGAGCCGCGTCTTGCGCAGTTCCTCGTTCAGAAGAACGTCGACGCCGCCGTCATGCGTCCCACCACGGTGGCGCAGGTGCCGGACAGTGCGCAGAAAGTCCGCGTCATCACAACTTTGTCCGATCAATGGAAACAGATGACGCAAGCGAGCACACCGCCCTATATCGGTGTCGCCGTGATGCGCATCGAGTGGCTCAAAGACAACCCGGCTGATGCTGCGAAGGTGCTCGCGGCGATGCGCCAGGCGCTGGCCTTCGGCGCGGCCAATCCCGACGCTGTCGTGGCGATACTCAAGAAGGCCGGCAACATGAGCGACGAGGGCGCGCGTTTCTACGGCGACCACTGGACGACCATGAATACGGTCTCGTTCAAATCGGGCGACATCGGCACACTGAAACGCACGTTCGAAGTTTTCAAGGCCGCCGGCACGCTGAAAGGCGAGCTTCCCGCGGATCTTTTCTATCAGAAGCCATATCTCGACTCGGAAGCAGTCAAATGAGCCGATATCGGGGGTCGGCCAGTGGCCACAGCCGCCGCCGTGGTGTACGGGCCTTCATCAACGGAGCAGCATTATGACGGAAAAGTGCGACGGTGCGGTCGCGACCATTGGATTTCCCACTAGCCGGATCCGCTGGCCGGAAGAGGGCATTACACGTGTGCCGCTACGTGTATTCTCCGACGCGGCAACCTACGAGCGCGAACAGGATGCCGTGTTTCGCGGGCTCACATGGAGTTTCCTCTGCCTCGACATCGAGATTCCAAACGCGGGTGATTACATCACGACCAAGGTCGGCCATACGTCGGTAATTGTCGTGCGCCAGCAGGACGGCATCATTGGTGCGCTCGTGAACAAGTGCGTGCACAAGGGCTCGGTGCTTTGCTACGAAGCGCAGGGGCACCGCAAGCGTCCGAACTTCGTTTGCCCTTACCATAACTGGGTTTACAACTTCGACGGCGAACTGACGAGCGTCGCGTTCGAGAAGGGCGTGCAAGGCAAAGGCGGTATGCCCGAGGATTTCGACAAATCGAAGTTCCGTCTGACGAAGCTGCGCGTGGAGACCATCCGCGGTCTCGTGTTCGGTTCGTTTTCCGAAGAAGCCCCTGCATTGAAGGACTATCTCGGACCGACAATGGTGCGGCACATGGAGCGCACGCTATATAGGCGGGTAAAGATACTTGGCCGCTATAGTCAGGTGATGCACAACAACTGGAAGCTCTATGTCGAGAATAGCCGCGACAACTATCACCCGAGCCTGCTGCATGCGTTTTTCTCGACCTTCAAGATCAACCGGCTGTCCGCGGAAGGCGGTACGTTGCAGGATGAAGATAGCCGGCATCACATCACCTTTACGAAGCGCTATACCGACATTGGCGATCAGGCATACGACTCCGGCGTGATTCGTGCAATGCGCGACGATTTCGGCCTGAAGGATCCTTCGTTGATCGATCAGTGGATGGAGTATCCCGATCAGATCACCAATGCGATCCAGAGCATTTTTCCGGGCTTCGTGCTGCATCAGATCATGAATTCCATCGGCGTGCGGCAGGTGGTGCCGCTCGGCGTTGATCGATGCGAACTGATCTGGACCGTGCTCGGCTTCGAGGAAGACACGCCGGAGCAGACGCTCATCCGGCGCAAGCAGAGCAATCTCGTCGGGCCCGCGGGTCTTGTGTCGATGGAAGACGGCACGATTGGCGCGTTCGTCGAAAAGGGTATTCGCGGCGATCTTGACGACGCTGCCGTGATCGAGATGGGCGGCAAGGGCACAGGCCCGATGGCGACCCGGGCGACCGAAACCTCGGTACGCGGTTTCTGGAAATTCTATAGAGAACTGATGGATGTCTAGCACGACGCGCTACTCTGACCTGGAGGTCGGCACCCAGACGGGCGCGAGTATCGCGCGCCTGATGGCTCACTATTGCAGTTCGATCGACAATGGCGATTTCGACCGCTGGCCGGAGTTCTTCACCGAAGATTGTACTTACCGCATTCTCACGCGCACCGATTTCGAAGCGGGCCGCGATTTCGGCATCTGGTTCTGCAACACGCGCGGCATGCTGCTGGATCGAGTCAGTTCGATCCAGTCGGTTAATGTGTTCGAGCCACATGTCTACCGTCATGTACTTGGACCGACCGAAGTCGTCAGCGTCGAAGACGGGCTGATCGGTTGCGAAACCAGCTACATGGTCGTGCGAACCGGCTATGAAGGCGGCATGGTTGTGTTCAGCGTCGGACGTTATATCGATCAGATCGTTGTCGAGGGCGGCCGCGCGTTGCTGCGTGAGCGCACGGTCGTCACGGATTCGTGCCGCTACGACACGCTCGTTGCGCTCCCTCTGTAAGGATGCTGCCCGGATGACCGAACCTGCCCGCCGTTACCGGCTGCACCTCGAAAGCCAGCGGTGTCAGTCGCCAGCCTTTCATCTTCACGAAGCCGTGTGGCAGGTCGCCTGCGCGCGGCATCCCGATCTCGCACAGCAAATCGACGTGACGTTCGGCTGGGACGGCGAGCGGTTCGCGCGTCCGCTCGACGGAGTCGACTTCCTGCTGGCGTCGAGATTCCCGCATGAGGTGGTGAACGACGCGCCGCGTCTGCGCTGGATTCACACGACAGGTGCCGGCGTCGATCAGTTGATGCCGCTCGATCGTCTGCGCCGCGACCTGACGCTGACGAACAGTAGCGGCATTCATAGCGACAAGGCGGCCGAATACACGCAAATGGCGTTGCTGATCCTGAATGCGCAAATGCCGGCCGTGTTGCAGGCGCAGCGGGAGCATCGCTGGGACGCCCGGCTGACCACATCCATTCGAGGCAAGACGGCGCTGATAATCGGCTTCGGCGATCTGGGCACGGCAGCGAGCCGCGCGGCGCGCGCGCTCGGCTTGCGAGTCATTGCACTGAATCGGAGTGGCGCGGCACCGGCGCGGGCGGTGGAAGCAGTCGATGTACTCGCAACGATCTCCGCACTCGACGACTGGCTGCCTCAGGCCGACTTCGTCGTTATTACGGCGCCGCTCACACCGGAGACACGCGAGTTGCTTTCCGCCGCGCGCCTCGCGCGCATACGGCCCGGTGCGGGCGTCGTTAACCTTTCGCGCGCGGCGCTGATCGACCATGCGGCGTTGTTCGAGCGATTGCGTTCCGGAGAGTGCGGCGGCGCGCTGCTCGACGTATTCGATCCCGAACCGTTACCGGCTGACCATGTGGCGTGGGACGTGCCGGGACTCGTCGTCACGCCGCACATTTCGTGCGACGCGCCCGATTACAACCTGCGGGTGCTCGAACTCTGGTTTGGCAATTTCGCGCGATTCCTGCGCGGCGAACCGCTCGCGAATATCGTCGATCGTACCCGCGGTTATTGAGCCAGCAGATGGGACGCGATCAAGGGTGACCGACCCAGCTGAGCGAGGCTCCGGTGCAAATAGGGTCGGCGAATCGGTTAAAGTTGTCGGAGCAAAACGGACTGATGACCCGCGATGACCAAGCTGAAGAGTCTCGAGATGTTCGCTGGTACCTGCGCTAGAAGCTCAGCCTACGGGATCTAACCAGCCCGCGAACGTGACAACGCCCCCGCGTCAGCTGATGGCATGCAACGGCCCGACAACAACCTCGTCACGAACGATCGCGCGGCATCGCCTGCAACGTATCGACGATTTCGCGCATCAGCGCTTTTCTGTCATCCGAAGCTCGCTGCACCATGCCGACCGTGCGCAGCGTCGGCGGACTCGAAATCGGGATCACGCGCAGCAGCGGGTCGTTCAGCCAGTTGTCGCGTATCAGCAGCGGCAGCACCGCGACGCCTACTTTCTCGCGCACCAGCGCGGCAATCGTCTCGATCGAATTCAGTTCGAGATACTCGTTGACCATCAAGCCCGCTTTCTCCAGCGCCTGCTCGACCACCTGCCCCGTGCGCACGCGCCGGTCGAAGCGCAGAAAGCCGTGCGCGCGCAAGATGCGCTGCGGGTCGTTATCGGCGATGTCGCGGTTCACTACCAGCACCATCGGTTCGGTGACCCTGCCTCGTTTCCACGTACAGCAAATCATGCAGCGATCAACCTAGCCTCGTAGTCGACTGGAGTGCAGAAATCGATAGAGGTGTGCAGGCGTTCTCGATTGTGGTAGCCCTCGATCCAGTCGACGATATCCAGACGGGCCTGAGCGCGCGTTTCGTAGTGAACCCGATAAATCCTCTCGACCTTAAGCGTTTTGAAGAAGCTTTCCATCGGCGCGTTGTCCCATGCGCTAGCGCGACGGCTCATCGAAACGTTCATCTTGAAGTCAGCGGCCAGTTTTCGGTACGCCCGACTTGCATATTGACTTCCGCGATCGGAATGTAACAACAACCCTGGCGGGGGCTTACGGTGCCAGCACGCACTGCGCAGTGCCTGGGAGACCAGTTCCGCGTTGATGCGCTCTGACATTGACCAGCCTACGATGCGTCGGCTTGCCAAATCCAGAATGGCAGCTAGGTATAGCCAACCTTCGCCGGTCCTGATGAACGTGATGTCGCTGACCCAAGCCTGATCGGGCTGCCAGCCGTCAAAACGACGATCAAGCAGGTTGGGCGCTACCGGTGAGCGGTGTGTCGAATCCGTCGTCACCCGATACGGGCGTTTATAGACCGGCCGCAGCCCTAGGCGTTGCAGACTACGGCGTACACGTTCGGCGCTCGCCGGCTGGCCTTGCATCCTTAATTGCTTCACGATCCGAGGACGGCTGTAGCTGCCGCGATTGGCGCGGTGAATCGCTGCGACCGCCCGATCAAGCGCGGCGTTGGCCTGCGCTCGCTGACTTGGCCCGCGATTACGCCACTGGCAATATCCGCTGCGCGAAACCATCAAGATGTGACACAGCCGAGTAACGCTGTACTGGTCGCGGTGCTCGTCGATCCATGCGTACTTCACCGCGACCCCTTTACGAAGTACGCCGTCGCTTCCTAAGAAACACCTTTCGGCGTAGCCTCGTGCAGGATGTATCCGAACTCTGCAGCACGGCGATGAAGCTGTTTGATCACACGCTCCCGGTACTGGCTTTCGTAATGGTCGGCACCAGGGTCTTTGTACTGCATGCCGAAGCGCATGGTGTTGTAAAAGAGAACAGCAATTTTGCGCGCCGTCGCTGTGACAGCTTTAGCCTTGCCAATTCTGGTTGCAAGGCGCCTGTAGAAAGCGCCGAGTGCGGTATTCGTGCGACCGACTGCAACCGCAGCCAGTCTCAACTGCGCGCTTATCCAATCCCGTTCGTCCCGGAGCATCTGAAGGATAGGGAGGCCGCCAATCGCGTGGTGCTGGAACAAACTGTTCCGCTGAACAGTGTGGGCGATTTGGTAACCCATCTGTTTTAATTGCATGAGAGTTCGCGGGCACTGCTGGAAATTGGATAGCGGTCTGCGCCCTCAACCTCGCCGCGAGGCAGCCGTTTTTGCGAGCGCGCCTTGTTAGACGCGGCAGCAAGGCACACGTTGCTCCGCCTTAGCGAACAGTTTGTCTGCCTGGATAAGTTTATGTCAGCATCTGCGGCGCGTCGCTGCTTCGCTGGCCGAGGTGCGTGGCCGGGACTATCCAGTTGACGCTACCTGATAGTGAGACCGCGCAACTGCCCGATCCTATGCGTTTCAAGGTCGAATGAAATGGCCGATATCAGGGAGGGACCAGCCGTCTCGGTGTCTCGGTACGATCGCATACGAATGTCCCTTCATGGCCCAGACCGTGTCAAAACGCACAGCCACTCGAATTGACGAAGCGCTGTCTCGGCGCAAGTTGCGTCTTTCGTTGCACATGCCGAATTCAAAGTCGCCGACGAGCTTTATCGCCGAGGATTAGAAGTCCTGCGAGCATCACGCTCGCATCGCCTTCATCACAACTTCTGAACCAAGTATCTTGGTCACTCGCTTGATGTTGTATGCAAGCACGTGCAAGCTCATTTCCGTGCTTACCCGCTCAATGGTTCGAGTTAGGAAATGAGTGGCTCCCATCCATGCCTTGATCGTGCCAAACGGGTGCTCGACTGTCTGTCGCCGGATCCGCATCATCTCAGGCGCATGATCGAGTCGCGCCTGCATATCCTCAAGAACAGCTTGGTGTTCCCAACGAGTCACGCGACGTTGAGGGCTGGGCGTGCAGCTCTCCTTCAACGGACATTGTTGGCAATTCGAACTCCAGTATTTACTGATCTTCAAGCCGCGCTCAATGGTCGAGAATCGCCAAATCAGTCTCTCCCCAGCCGGGCATTGATATTCGTTCGTCGTTGCGTTGTAAATGAAGTCATCCTTCCCGAAGCGGCCATCAGCAGTGGCCATCGAGGTCACCGTCTTCGGGACAAACACCGTTATTCCAGCCTCGTGGCATGCGAGTATCTCTTCACTCTTGTAATAGCCACGATCCGCAATAGCAGTGATTTTGTCGACGCCCATCTCAGCACGAGCAAGCTTGGCCGTCGATGTCAACTGATCGCGATCAATACCATCGTTAGTGACGACGTGCGCGACGATTAGATGGTGCTTCGTGTCGACGGCCGTTTGTACGTTGTAGCCGACGACTCCCGTTCCTCGCGTCTTCATCGAACGCGCATCCGGATCTGTGAGCGATATCTGTCCGTCGGGTGCCGCCTTGAGTTGGACCTCGATCTCCTTGAGACGTTGCATCTGCTCCTTCAAGGCTGCAATCTTTTGCTGCAGTCGCTCCGTCTTGGCCTTCGCGATTGCAGGTTCCTGACGATCGGCGGTGTCCATTGCCTGAAGATACCGAGCAATACTTGATTCGATGTCGCGCATGCGCCGTTCGAGCTTGGCGCTCGTGAAGTTGCGATCGCGATGGTTTACCGCCTTGAACTTGCTGCCGTCGATAGCGACGATCGCATCAGCGAAAAGGTCCAGACGTTGGCATAGCATCACAAACTGCCGGCAGACGTTGCGGATCGCTTTGCCATTGTCTTTACGGAACCGAGCTATGGTTTTGAAGTCCGGTGCCAGCCGACCAGTGAGCCACATCATCTCAACGTTTCGCTGCGCTTCGCGTTCAAGACGACGACTGGACTGGATGCGATTGAGATACCCGTAGATATAGATCTTAAGCATCACCTCAGGATGATAAGCCGGTCTTCCAGTCAAGGCTGGCTGTACTCCCTCGAAGCCGAGATCATTAAGATCAAGTTCTTCTACGAAGACATCGATCACGCGGACCGGATTTGTGTCCGTCACGTAATCATCAAGCGCTTCGGGAAGGAGAAAACTCTGGTTACGATCGTCGCCTCGAACGAAACGCTTCATTTTGCGCATCCCCGACCATTGGATAGCGAAATTTTAGCGCTCCAAAAATGCGTTTTGACACAGTCTGGGCCGAAAGTGTGCATTGCCGCTGACGCTTAGCGGACTTACCGTGGTCGGACAGGCAAGTTTCGCCGGTCCGTGGATGCAACTAATCGTCTATGTTTGCATACCCCTGGCATCGCAACGAGCTCTGCAGAGATCTTGGGTTCGGGCACAGGGACTTTCATGAGAGAGTGGCGGTTGGCGAACGGAATCGGCAGGGTGCGCCGTCGGGGTGTGTTGGGTGACCTCGCTTAGTTTCACCAGTCTACGCGGTGCTTCTCTTCGGTCTCCTGATGGCGCCGATCGTCGTCGACGTGCAAGTAGATGCTGGTTGTCGTCAGCGAAGCATGTCCGAGGTTGTCGCGCACCGTGCGCAGATCCACCTTGCGGTCAGCCATGTGCGAGCCGGCGCTGTGTCTGAGCCAATGCGCGGAAGCCATCTCAAGCAGATCGGCCCGCGCGCTCGCCGTATCGTCGCGCTCGCGTAAGCGCGCCGCAGCGCCCGCAAAGACGTCCTTTACGATGGCGTGCAGCGCCGCGCGCGTGAGTGGCGCGCACGTCTTGGTGCGTTCGCTCGACGCCGTGGCGCCGATCGGCAAAACGAGTGGCGTGTCTTCGTTGGGCGACGGCAGGGCGCTCAAGCCGAGGTGCTGGCGATAGCGGGATAGCTCCATCATCATCTCGCGCGTGGCTGGCACGAGCCGTCGCTTGTCGCCTTTGCCGTGAACGGTCAGCCACCAGCGCAGCGCGCCATCCGCATCGTGTCGCACGAAGAACTGGCCCATGGTGTTGGCACCGACCTCCGCAATGCGCAGCCCGCCGAGATAGAGCAGGGTGAACAACCATCGGACGCGGTACGCATGGGCTTTTTCCCGGTCCGTTTGCTTGGGCATCGTCGCAATGAAGTCCTTGACCGCCTGCCACACGCTCGGCTCCAGATAGCGGGTGATACGAGGCGCTGCGTGGCGCGTGCGTTGGCGCGAGAGCGAGAGCGGATTGCCGGCGAGATAGCCGGCCTGCACCAGCCACGAGAACATCACGTTCAGGATGACGGTTGCCTGGCGTTGGCTGGACGACGATAGCGGCCCATAAAACGGCCGCCAGCGCGCGTCGCTGCGCGGATGCTTGCGCCCGCCCCCGGCCACCCACGTGCCGGCAGGCCGCGGATCGGCCAGAAACTGCTGATAGCGCAAGCAGTCTTCATGGGTCAAGGAAGAGAGCGGTTTGCCCATCTCGACGACCGACCAGAGCAGGAGCCGTTCGGCTTCCTTGCGGTAATTCTCGAAGGTGGTTTTCGTGTCGACAAAGCGTGACAGCCATGCGCGGATCGCATCGAGGTCGTGATCGGCGGCAATCTGGGGGCGCCCTGTCACAGCCCGATTTAGGCCCGCGGAGCCGTTCAGCGTCGCTGGGATGACGAGTGTTTCGAGCGGTGCCGGTTGCAACGCATAGGGCGGTGAGGTTGGCATAGGGGGCTTTCAGGTCAATGTTCGTTTTGGCGGCAGCTCGGCATAGGAATCTCAACATTATAGGATTAATGTCAAGTCGATAGCCGCGCTGAATTGGATCTCTAGCGGATTACGTTGTAATATGAGCGCACTGCTTATCCTTTCGCGGCCATGCCCGACGTTCTCTCCGACGAAACCCGCCTCGCGGCCGATATCGAGCGCCTCAAGGTCGAATTCCCGAAGACGCGTGAACTCTATCGCGAGGTGTGCGCGCTGCTGTTCTTTCGCTTCGGCGTCGCGCCGACCGCCAATCGCCTCTACAACCTCGTGCGCCGCGGCACCATGAGCACGCCGGCGTCGGTGCTAAGTGAATTCTGGGCGGAACTGCGCGAGAAAAGCCGGGTGCGTATCGAGCATCCGGATCTGCCGACGGATCTGAGCGACGCCGCAGGCGAGCTGATCGGGACGCTGTGGACACGGGCGACGACGTCTGCACAGGCCGAACTGATGTCGCTGCGCGACGAGGTCGAAGCGCAGCGCGCCGAGGCGGAACAGAAAGTGGTCGCGGCGCGCGAGGAGTTGGGTCGGACCGAGACGGCGCTCGAGCAGCGCACCGCGGCGTTGCTGGCGGCCCAGGTCGAGATCCGGGAGCTGGAGCGGCGGCAGGCCGAGGAGGCGGCCACGCGTAAAGCGCTTGAGGCGCAGATCAAGCGTCTCGGCGAAGAGGCGCTCGTGCGCGAGCGAGAACTCGAGACGGTGCGCCACACCTTCTCGCGTGATTTGGATAAGCTCCGTGAGACCGCCGGCCGTGCCGAGGAGCGCTTACGCGCATCGGAAAAGCGGGCACTGCTGGAGATCGATCGCGAACGCAGCGCGGTGGCCAGGGCTCAGAATGAACTGGCCGAGGCGACCAAACGAGCCGACAAGCGAGACGCCGAGCATCGTCGCACTGTCGAGGCGCTGCAGGGGCAGCAGGGCGATGCCCGCCATCAGGCCGGCGTGCTGCAAGGCAAGCTCGCCGCGATTGAAGCGGCACACAAGTCACTTCAGGAGCAGTTGAAGACGCTGCGCGGAACGACGCGCTCCCCGGCGCGGCGCATGCCCGCGGCAGACTCCGATCCGGCAGTCAGGCGAGCGGCCCGAAAGGCCGCCGTTGGCAAAACGTCGAGAGCGAAAGCTCGCACGTAGATAATGACCGGATGGGGCCAGAGAGTGGCGAGCAGTTCACGGCCGGCCGGTGCGTCTGTCGCGCCGACGGTCTAAAGGAGCAAACGGATGAGAAGATCAGCAGAGAACAAGTTGCGGGTCGTGGCGGTGCGCATCGACCCCGTCATCGAACAGCGGTTGCGCGTGCTGGCCGAGGCCACGGGGCGCAAGCAATCCTTCTTCTTGCAGCGGATGATCGAGGAAGGCCTCGACGCGATGGAAGAAATCTGGCTGTCGCCGGACACCCTGGCCAAGGTTCGAAAGGGCGATTTGCCCGAGCTGCTGTCCACACACAGCACGACCTCGGATCTGTTCGACCTGGATGCGGTCGATGCTGCCTCATAGCAGCCGCGGTTCCGCGTTGTCGTAGCGGTTCGGTAAGATCGCGTTCTTTTTTTTGAGAGGAAGGGATTCAATGAACAAGCAGGAACTGGTTGACGCTGTGGCGTCGGCGTCGGGTACGAGCAAGATCGCCGCTGAAGATGCAATCAATGCGGTATTTGAGACGATTTCGAAAACGGTGGCCGGGGGAGAGACCGTTCAGCTGATCGGCTTTGGATCGTTCGGCACCGGCGAACGCGCCGCGCGGACTGGGCGCAATCCGCAGACCGGTGAGACGATCAAGATCGCCGCGGCCAAGACGGTAAAGTTCACCGCCGGGAAAGGCTTCAAAGACGCCGTCAATCAGGCGTGAGCGCAGCAACGCCCGGGTGGCGCGCGACGGCCGCAGGCGGGTAGTTTTCCGTCGCATCACTCGTTCGACGGGTCCCGACCTAATCAGAAAAGCTGAGTCTCGAGCGGTATGAGGTTCACCCATTTCACCGCCGTGCGGCGCTCCTGTCCGTCCGGGTGAATGGAGCGAATCATGACGCGTTGCCCGCGGGCTTCGCCCAGCACTTCCGCAATCCGGCCTTCATAGCGCACCAGGGTGCCGCGCGCCGGCTTGCGTTTGAGTTTCGTGCGACGAGGCAGAGCGGACATTTCCTGACAGGCTGACATGCGATGATGCGATTATCGCCTGTCCTCACACCAACGCAGATTTTTTCGTTCGTTCCCATGCGAGAGTGTCAATCATGCGCCGCATAGCCGTCCGTCACTCGCCGATTCATGGTCGTGGTGTGTTCGCCGCGGCGACTATCTCCGTCGGTGATGTAATCCTCGAGTACAAGGGCGAGATCATCTCGGCGAGAGAGGCACAGCGCCGGTATGAGCGGTCCACCGCGGAAGACGGACACACCTTCTTCTTCGGGCTCGACGACGGACGCATGATCGACGGCGCACAAGGTGGCAACTCCGCGCGTTGGATTAATCACAGTTGCGCGCCTAACTGTGAAGCTGAACAGGAAGGCGATCGGGTCTTCATCCGGGCAACACGCACGATCGAAGAGGGCGCGGAGATTTTCATCGACTACGCGCTCGACGTCGAAGGGCGCCGAACGGCGGCGCTCAAGCGCCTTTACGCATGCCGGTGCGGCGCTCGCCGCTGTCGCGGCACGATGCTGGATGCGCGTCGGTAGCGTACTGTTATGAGGCGTACCTGGCACACGGTGATCCATGAAAACATCGTCGAAAGCGCCGGCAGCCGCTTCCTCCACGCGCTGAAATGAATTAGCCTGATCGCTCTTCATCGACGACATTCCTGAGTGCGACGACGATGCAGCAAAGCATGCAACAGCTCGATATATTTGCCGACAGCCGCGACGTGGGACTGCGCAATGACGTCGTGGAGCACTTGCAGCGTCGCCATGCGGTGGACGCGCGAGCCTCACTGACGCAGCTCGCCAGCGAATACCATGACGACACCGCGCTGCGTGCGATGACGGTGCTGGTTCGCGAACTCGAGAACGAGTCAAGCCTTCCGCTGACCGACCACGCGGAACTGGCCGCGGTCCGGCGACACCTCGAGGATCAGGTGATGCCTGCGGCCCAACGGGTGCTGCCCACACAGGACGTTCATGCGTGGTCGACACCGTGCTGGCGCTCGCTCGCCCAGCGTGCTGCACCACTGGTGTTCTGCGGGACCCACACCGAAAGCCACGCCGCGCCGCTCTGGCTTCGCGCGGGGGACTGGGCGGCGGCCACTGACGCCGTCAACGCGATCGAATCGTGGTGGCGCATCCCGTCGCCACTCGCTTGGATGACCGAAGCGCGCTATCGAGCGGCCGGCCTCGATGCGGCGTGGCCGCTGTTCGCGGAATTGGCGTGGCTGGCACCATCACGGTTCGCCGCATTGATTGCCGGGCTTCGGGACGCTTCGCTCGATGCGCTGCGTCGGCGCTTCGATGCTGACTTTCCCGGTACAGGCGAAATTGAGGACTATGCGTGGTTCATGGCCTGGCTGCTGATCGTCAAGCCAGCGCTCGCGAGTCGGCTGGGCGAGGCGCGCGTCCAGCGAGATGTGCCGGCGTCGCGTGCCACTGCCTTGCTCGGGGAGATCTTGCGCCGCGAACATGAAGGCGACCGGCACGAATTGGTGACCTTACGCGAAGAACTGAGCCGGCTGCATACGGGCCTGTTTGACGCCTACATGGCAACACGGAAAGTGCAGCATCGATGACGCAGTGTGCGTCGCGCCTGACGCTCGCGTGGCTGCGGCAGATCTTTTTGGCCGAGGGATCACGAATGCGCGCCGCGATGCTGTGAGTTGCTCGATCTTGCGCCGGTCGATCACTTCCGCGTTTCGGAGGTCCTTCGAACAAGCGGATCAGCTCACTGTAGGTTAGCGTCCCGCTGCCAAATTCCATTGTTCGGCTTCATGACTTGCTGAGGTAACCCAGACCCTCGTATTCCATGCGGCGATGTCAAGTTTAAGAAAGAGTTTCAACACGACGCGCTATCAGGGTCGTACGAGTTTAGTTTTAACTGACTTGACATGCCAATCGAGGTGGCGTAGCCTACTTTAACGAATTTGTTAATGGATTTGTTAAAATGACAATCCGTGCTCAGGACGTGGTGCCCATCAGCGAAGCGCGGGCGCGTCTGACCGAACTAGCAGACGACGTCGTCGCCGGTGCTGAGAAGGTCCTCACAAAAAACGGCTCCGCGTTCGTCGCCATCATCGACGCGAAGAAGCTAGATTTTTATCATGAGCTTGAACGCCACGAGCGGGGGCGCTTGTTAATGCTGTCGGACGCGGAGCGGGGGATGCACGATGTCCTTGCCGGACGTACTTCGTCCGCCGAGGATTTCCGGCGCGCATTGAAGGAGCGCGCTGAGAGACGGCGCACCAAGGCCGAGACATGATCATCGTTGACGTCGCTGACTCATTTAGTGAGTCGCTCGACGCCATCGAAGCGTTCATGTTTGTTCAGGACGAAGCCTCGGCCGCACGACGTTCCGATCACCTTGAGGGCGAGATAGTTGAACTCATTGCGCGCCTGGAGCGGTATCCCAAGATCGGTCATCGAGCGGACTTCTATTCCGTGACTTCAACCGCATCGCAGACATGGCTGCGGCAAGTTGAGCAGTTGGCCGCACAGGCTCGGTTGTTTGAGTTTCGGGAGTCTGTACTCTCCGCACACCTCGTCCTATATGCCTGTTCCGAGACGCGCGTGATCCTGCTTTCGATCCGCCACGAACGTGAGGCCAAGTACGGCCCCGATGCTGTCTGATGCTGCTATGGCAGATCGGACAACTCCGATGCGCTTGATTTCATCATTCTAGAAGACACAGCTCTATGGCGCAGAACCAGCCCGTTGGACAAGGCGACTTTCTCAATGCGTTGAGAAAGGAACGAAAGCGCGTGTCGATCTATTTGGTCAACGGGATTAGATTAGTTGGACACATCCAATCATTTGATACGTACATGCTTTATCTAAATTCCACCACGGGATCCCAGATGATCTTCAAGCACTCAATCTCGACGATCGGCGAAGATACGGGTTCGGCTGTACGGCCAAATAGCCGAGCGAGCGGATCGCGCGACTCAACAAACCGCTCCCGCGCAAAATAGGCAGCCTACGCGTTTGCAAGGGGCGCAGCGGTGGCGCGGAATCTTGCTCCAGTGCACCTCGAAGTGCATGTCCTTCCCACGGTTGACTGCTTTTCAACGCCGCTCGCTTTCAACTAGGAACCCGAAGAGACTATGAACAAAGCAAAGGCGAAACTAACGGGTGAAGACGCTGAGCGCCTTTTCGAAGGCCTGCCCTCGGGAGCAACCGCAAGGGTGTCGAGCCGACCCGAAAACCCTTTTGGGCCAGAAGTGTCCGATGTTGTCAAGCGCGTCGAAGACGAATCCGTGCTCTGGAAAGACAACCTGATCAGGCTCCCGGTGGCGATTGAGTTGCCTAGACTCTCGCATGCGCGAAGTGATGGCGCTGGCCTTGCGCGTGAAGTGGGTGAGGGAGGGCAAAGACGAGGTTGTCGCGGAGTTCCCAGACGGCTGGACGGCGGTTCGTCCAGGAAGTGGCCCCAGCGAGTTGCGAGATCCGTCCGGCGTGGTCCGAGCAGTATTTGGATGGGCAAAGAATGCTGAACTCAGGATCCTGCCACGTTATCAAATCGAGACGCAAGCGAATAGTTCGACCGGATTGGGAAGTGTGCTTATTCGCGATCGCGAAAACGGCCGAGTTCTCGAGCGCTCTTCGATTTGGTCGGCGCGCACGGGTATCAATCATCCAGATTGGACCAAGAGTGCAGCGTGGCTTGATTCGCGCTATCCGGACAATCACGACCCGTTGCGGTACTGGGCAGACCGCGAGAAAAATCTCCGAACCTGAGCTACTGTGGGAGCACAATGTCGTCGCGGAGTAGCACGACGGCGCCGGAATAACTGCGCTGCAGGCTTTGGCGCTGATCGACGTTCGGCGAGCAAGGTTTCCGCCAGGGAGCGGCAACATTTCTCCAGATCCGGCGGACAACCTAAGCGGTAATCGGCTTCATGCAAAGCTTTCCATAAGGCCGACCTGCCTCCATTAGACGCGGTGCGAGACCCTTTCAAGATGGAGGCCTCGCAGGCTAGCGGACAGCCTCGCTTGCTTTATCCGCTGTCTAGCGACGCAACATGCTGGAAGTTCGGCCGAGATAGGGTTATCTGGGGTCAAGTAGCCAGCCACGCTTCGGCTTTCTGCGCAAGCCGTGACGTCGGGACTGTGTCCGGCAGCGACTCGAGAAGGACGCGCGCACGATCGAGCGCCTCGGCGAACCCGCGAAGCAGGTTCGTCGTTGGCCTGTCGTCAAGGCGGCCGCGCTGGATGGCTTTTGCCACGTTACGCTGGATCAGCGCCGTTTGCGCATCGATAAGCGCGAGCGAGAGCTGGGCAAGGGGGCCCGACAGCCGGCCGATACCCACGAGCGCGGGCGCGATGGCGATGGTGCGGTAGCCGTCCGGAGGGATCATAGCGAGCGCCTGACGCGGGTCCGCGAAATCGCGTATCAGTCCGTCGAACACGGACGCGCGTGCGTTGCATGGCCGCCGCCGCCGACTCATCGACGATTTCGGCATGGCGCACGAGCACCGCCCCCGAGTGCTGCTCCGGCTGAATACAGCCTGCACCGATCCAACCGGTTCCGCGGGACCGTTGCTCGAGCACCGCATGCTGGAGATGATCGGGCACGAGCGGATCAAGCGGCACCGCCGCGCATTGGTCCGGCTTACCGGTCGAATGCAGGCTGCACAAGCCGTCGTCCGCGAGGGCGGGACAGCGTCCGGCCGAGGGGTAATCGAGGGCGAGCGCCGTGATGCCGATCGCGTTGATGTCATCGACGGGAAACGCGTGCGGTGGCGCGGGTGGAACTACGCGGGAGCCGCGCGAGCGCGATGCAACCGACGAAGACATCGCGGTATCGAAAGAGCTCGCGCAAGGACAGGGCGGGGGACTATTGCAGCACTTCCCGCAGGCGATGCATTCGAACGAATACGCGCTCATACCGGCGTCACCATGGCCGGCGTACCGAGTCCTGATACTGCGTGAGGATAAAACGAGCGACGTCGTCGGACTGATAGACGCGGACGAGTTGCGCGACCTATGCCGCGTCGGCATCGCCGGAGCGCACGGCAAGCACGTGTTGCCACGGCGAGCGCGCATCTTCGACGCCGATGCGGTCGCGGCCCGGACGCAAACCAAAGCGCGCGGCGTGGCCCGGCGTTCATCGCGACGAAGCTCGCCGTGTCGAGCGCATCGTAGAGCTTTGCATGATCGATGCGGCGAACGTTCAAACTGAAGCGATTGCCCGTGATGTCCGCGAGCGTCGGATGCAGGCCCGCGCCTTCCTTCAGCGTGATGAGCGCATAGTTCTGCAGCAGGATCAGCGCGCGGGGGGTGCCGGGCGCATCGGCGGGAATCGCGATGATCGCGCCGTGCGGCAACGAGGCGATCGATGCGAGCCTGCGCGAATAGAAGGCCATCGGCAAGGTCATGGTGGCGGCGACGCTTTGGATCGCATAGCCGCCGCGCTCGCTGCGAGTCTTGAGGCTCGTTTCGTCATCGAAACTCGCGGCATCGATGACGCCATTCGCGAGTGCTTGATCGATGCGCGCGGCATCGTCAAAGATCACGAGTTCCAGCGACATGCCTTGCTTTGCCGCCACGTTCCGCGCATGCGCGAAGATGGCCGCTTCCACGCCCGGCATCACGCCGATGCGTATCGTCTTCTCAACCTGGTCGAGCGCTTCTTCAATCGCATCAAGCATTTTCGCGGTGTCTCCACCCGATAAGCTCGCCGACACTTATCTCGTGTTTGCATCGCTTGCCTGCGCGTTTGGGCCGATCGCATATGTGAACGGAGCCTAGTAAGGTTTACTGGGAGGCGCTGCCATGAAAGCGTTCGTCAAAGCAGTCGTTGCATTGGTCTTTGCCGCACCGGTCGTTTCGTATGCTCGGGCAGACGGCCAGTCCCTTACGCGCGCGCAAGTCCGCGCGGATCTCGTTCAGGCGGAAAAATCCGGCTACAGCCCGACGGCATGGGCCGACTTCCCGGATGGCGCAGTACAGGCCGCGAAATTCCGGCTGGCATCGCAGAAGGCGGCTGCGGCGAAAGCATCGGGGTACGGCTCGGGCGGCGGCGCCTCGTCGCAGCCCGGCGATATCGCCCGATAGTGGCCGCTCAGGGCACGCGTATGAACGGGTTGTTCAGCAACGGCGAGTCCTGGAAGCGACTCGGCGCACGTTCACGCAGGAACTGCTGAATCTCGCTCGACGTGCGCGACACCTTAATCTCGCTGATCATCGACAAGGTCGCGCCGGGCGGGATCGTCACGCTCTGGTTGATCAGCGGATTGAAGCCCACGAAGCTGACGACGGGGAATATCGTGACCTCGCCGAACATGTTCTGCGGCGGCGGCAAAATTTCCGTGATCGAGCGATTCGTGAGGACGGCCACGGTGGTGCCGACGATATCGAGCCCGCTGTAATCCGGCACTTCGAGATTCGACTGACTCGGTTTATAACCGAGACCGCTCATCCATAACTGCACGGGCGCATCGCTCTTGTTCTGAATGTCGACCTTCTCCGTCAGGCGGGATTTGAGCGTTCCCGCGGTGTCGCCTTCTACCGTATAGACGATGCCACCCAGCACCGTGCCTGCAAGCGGGCCTGTGCCGTAACCCAGAATCGGGCCTTGCGCATGTATCTGATTCGTTGTGACGTGAGAGTCCGCGTGCATGTGTCCGAGGTCGATAAAAGTCGAAGGGCCGGATGGATAGATCAGGATTCGCCGGCCGTCGACGTTCCATTCGAGCGTTCTGACGAGCTGCACGGGATCGCTCGGCAGGTTCAGGTTATAGATGGGATCGTCGCGCGTTACGGTGAGCGTCGAGTTGTTGTTCGAGGTGCTCACGGCGTCGGCCAGTGCGAGCCCGGGAATGGCCAACAGGGCCAGAAGAATCGTTATCGCGCGCATGGCAACCTCCATCGACGTGTTCCAAACGAAACGTTAGTACACCGATGGCAAACCGCAAGGTGAGCGCGAATCAGTCCGATCGTGCGTGACTTTTGATGGCATTGCAAGCGGTTTGGCACGAACGTCCGTCGCGCGCTCTGAATGCGGTTTGAGAGGGTCTGGACTAGGAGAGAGCCGCCGGACGGACGAGAGACTCGCTGCGACGACGCCTGTCGTCAATGGCAGCACCGCCATTAAACGCAAGCGTGATAATACGACTTATCACCATTGAAACGACCCCGTCGACGCAAAACGAACGCGCGTGACGCGCCGGACGCACCGGGACCAGCCGTGAGGCTCTACGCGCTAATCCCGGTCAGCTGCATCGCGGAGGCGACCACCATGACCGAACCGAGAACCAAAAGGGACCCCGAGGGCACGCGTCGGCGCATCCTGGAGGCCGCGACGCAACAGTTCTCGACCTACGGACTCTCCGGAGCCCGCGTCGACGCGATCCCCACGGCCGCAGATATCAACGAGCGGATGCTCTATTACTACTTCGAAAGCAAGGAAGGCCTGTACGTCGCTCAATCTGGGATTACTTCCGCGCGAACGAGGTGGTTGAATCTCATCAACAACGAGAATCTGCACGAAGGGGGGCGCGCGGGGCAGCCACCGGGATTGGACGCGTTGGATTTTTATGTCACGCTGGCCGCAATGGGTATTCTCCCTGAAAGCGTTCGTCGGACGGGACGCCACTGAAGCGTCGGCTATCGAGGCGGTGACTGAGATGCAGTTCAAGATGCTGATTGCATATATGCATCCGGCGTCGCCGCCCGCGTCGCCGTAAGCTTTCACGTCCCAATCATCGCTGCCTGAATCACGTCCTTCCCTGGAAGTCACTGGCACGGACGACGCGTGATCGACGGTGAACGAAACCGCTCGCGCGGTAGGGGGCCACGGCTAGGCGTGAGAGGTTCAGAGAAGCCCGCAGCGCAGTTCCGTATGTTGGAGGTCGAGGCAATCCGCCTCGTTCTCCAACGGAGCTGCATCATGACCTCCAATCAACTGGGCGTCAGCCCTCTGCGTCAGCGTATGACGGACGACATGCGCATGCGCCAGCTTTCTCCCAAGACACAAACGGGTTACCTGCGCATTGTGCGTGAGTTCGCTCGATACCTCAAACGCTCACCCGACACGGCGACTGTCGAAGACCTGCGAAACTACCAGTTATATTTGGTCGATCGCGGGACGTCTCCCGTCTCCCTGAATGCCGCGATCACCGGGCTGAAGTTCTTCTTCGAGATCACGCTTCAGCAGCCGGAATTGATGGCTAGGATGCAGCCGGTGCGCGTGCCGCGCATACTGCCGGTTATCCTCAGCCCTGACGAGGTCCGACGACTGATTGCGGCAACAGGTAATTTAAAGCATCAGACGGCGTTGTCGCTGGCTTACGGCACAGGGTTGCGCGCCGGCGAAGTGGTCGCGCTCAAAGTGGGCGACATCGATAGCCAGCGCATGACGCTGCGCGTCGAACAAGGCAAGGGCCGCAAGGATCGCTATGCGATGCTCTCGCCGGTGCTGCTCGAACGCTTGCGAGTTTGGTGGCGCGTGGCCCGCGCCCAAGGCAAGATGCCCGATGGCGGCTGGTTATTTCCAGGACTCGATCCTGTCGACCCACTGACGCCTCGGCAACTTAATCGCGCGATTCGCGCCGCTGCCGAAGCCGCGCAGATCGACAAACGCGTATCGATGCATACGTTGCGCCACAGCTTCGCGACGCACCTGCTCGAGCAGAAGGTGGATATTCGCGTGATTCAGGTACTGCTTGGCCACAAGAAGCTCGAAACGACAGCGCTCTACGCGCAGGTCGCTACCGACTTGCTGCATGAAGTCGTCAGTCCGCTGGAGCGCCTGCGCCTCGAATAACGGCCGCGCGGACCGATCCAATGCTAGAGGTCGCGGACATCTTCCGCACCTGCGGGCCCACGTGGCGAAGCACGGTAGCACTGAGCCTAGGACAGCTGAAGGTGATGTCGGCCATCGAACAGTGCCGCAGCGCGGCGCTGGGCGGGCATGTGCTGCGTTGTTCAGGCTGCTTGCGAACCGAGATCGCCTATAACTCATGTCGGAATCGCCATTGCCCGAAGTGTCAGGCAAGTGCCGCACGCCGTTGGCTCGAGGCGCGAGAAGCCGATCTGCTGCCCGTGGAGTACTACCATGTTGTCTTCACGCTCCCCGCACCGATCAGTGCGATCGCCTGGTATAACAAGCGCGTCATCTACGGGCTGCTGTTCGACATCGCCGCCGAGACGCTACGCACTATCGCGGCGGACCCTAAGCATCTGGGCGCCGACATTGGCGCCACGCTCGTGCTGCATACCTGGGGCTCAGCGCTCACACATCATCCGCATGTGCACGGTATTGTTCCTGGCGGAGGCCTGTCAGCAACCCGCGATCGCTGGATCGCCTGTCGGCCCGGTTTCTTTCTGCCGGTGCGTGTGCTCTCGCGTTTGTTTCGTAGGCGCTTCCTCGAAGCGCTCATGGATGCTCATCAGCGCGGATGGCTTCAGTTCTTCGGCGAGTATGCGCAGCTTGCTGATCGAACGATCTTCGCGCAGTGGCTCGCGCCGCTGCGCGCTTCTGAATGGTTCGTGTATGCCAAGCGTCCGTTCGCGGGTCCTGAAGCAGTGCTCGCCTACCTCTCACGTTATACCCATCGCGTCGCGATCTCCAACCAACGCCTGCTCGCCTTCGATGGACGCAGCGTGCGCTTCCGCTGGAAAGACTACCGAGAGAAGGGCCGTACTCGCTATAAAGCGATGACGCTCGAATCCGGCGAGTTCATGCGCCGCTTCCTGCTCCATGTGTTGCCCGGTGGCTTCCATCGCATCCGCCATTACGGGTTGCTCGCCAACCCAGTGCGCCGCGCCAACCTAGCCAAGATTCGCACGCTGCTCGGCGTTGGACCCAAACTCAGCCCGTCACCGCACGACGCAGTCATCGTCGATCGACCGACGTTCATCTGCTGCCATTGTGGCGCGCCGATGCTCGTCATCGACATTCTGAAGCGCACCGTACCGATTCGCGCACCGCCAAAGGCAGCACAGCGATGAGCGCCTCACGTCGATCCGCAGTTCAACCGTCAGCTTTGCGTCAGCGAGGCCGAAGAGTGGACGATTGTGCCTTCGGTGTCATGCACCGTTGCACAGACGTACTCCGAACTCGAAATCGCACGCGGCATCGCCTCCATTGCCGCATCCACGCCTCTCCGGGCGCTCGCATCACCTGCCATCGACCCGCAACAAAGATCGGTCAGATTGATCAATCACCATAGTGAAGAAGTTGGCCGCATCGGACCACTCCGCGGTTTCTTTCCTCGAGGTTTATTCAACGCCTGCCCGCACGCGTTGTCCTTGCCTCACGCGCTCATGGTCGAGGGCAGGCATCGAACAAACCTAAACGGAAGGGGACGGTCGACCGGTGGTACGGTGGTCGCCGACTTCGGAACAACAGCACAATAATTGGCGATGGTCGCCTCGCGGACGAGGCGGCAGGGGATGAGTTAGCCGAGGCGATTCCTATGCGCGGAGGGGAGAAGCACCAACGCCTGAGAAGGGACGGCGTGAGCCTCGACAATTGCTGCAACGATGGCGGTCAGCGGCAAGGCATCTGCGCGCTAGCGTTACACGACGTTGGCTACGACCTGCGACAAATTCAGATACGTGGCCGCCGATTGATGCCGCCCCCGAGTTTGCTCACTTCTTACCTCGCTTTATCGCCTTCTCAGGGGAGAGTGCGTCAAACAACCGAAAAACTCATCAACTGGCCTTGGCGAGTAACCGTTCGCTAGGGCTGGTTGATTCGATCAAGTCCAGCAACGCGCGGGCGACGGCCAACTGCGCGGGTAGAAGGTGCCGCGTTTCGAGAATTCGAGTGACGCGGCGCCGCCAGTAAGTCAGTGGCAGAACCGGGTTCCGGGCGACGACTTCCAACGCGATCGCGCGTTGCAGATGCCCAAGATCTGCGTCGATCAGCAACAACTCATAAGCAGCAGAGGGAGGGTAGGGTTGAGGTTCCATGCCTTCATATCGGCATCGAAGCGAATTTCCTAAGCGCCTGCCGAAAAGATCGGCGCGATTGGTATGCTTGAGTGTTGCGGACCGGGGTAGCAGCCGTCGCCCTTGACATACCCGATTTTTGCTTGCTGAGAGACCTATGAGAGATCAGAATGAAAGCGCGCGCAGATTCGATGCAGTTGAAGGACATGCGCTCGTCGACTACTTTACGGTTCATCTGCCCGTACAACTCCTCGCTGTTGACGTGATTGGTCTTGATCGTCGGCCCCTTCCCGCGCCGGTAGAGTTTTGTCTGCGTGTTATCGATTCTGGACTATCTGAGTGCAGTGATATATGTGCTTTTCTCGGAGTGGATGCCAACTACGGTGAAGGTCTTTTACAAAGTCTCTGCGATGGAGACTACGTAGGAAAGAATGCTTTTGGGCACCATGTGCTGCTACGTCGTGGGAAAGAAGCTTTACGCGAAAATGGGGAGTCCAGTCCTTCTGACCGACGATTGTATCTTCTGTGGGATCCAGTACAGAAGAGTCTGCTTGAGAGAACCATTTTCTATACGAAACAACGCGCGGATCCGTCTGGAATTACCGCTCCGATCGCAAATGCATTTGGACCACCGGGACTCTCTGAGTTGGATGTCGGCGAGATTAATAAACTGCGAACGACTACGAATTCGCCCCAGGAAGCAACTGCTCCGGGTTTCGAGGTGCTTCGAGTCACGAAAATCCACAAGTCTTTAGGGCGATTCAGGCCGGCGCTGGCACTGATCTACAGAGCATCAAGTGGGGAATTGTCTTTGCGTCTCGCTGTAAATGGTTCGATTGATAATGAGCTGACTACGGCCTGTGCTCAGGTGGGCCTGGCAAAGCTAATCGGCGTCGAGCGAGGCTTTGCAAACAAGGCAGGAGGCCAAGCGATTCGGAAACGGTATCGCGACTTGGTCACTGGGAGCGACGGAGGTCCCAACGTGGCTTCGCTTGTTCAGCGCAGAAGCGTCCTCCTGTTCAACTTGGGCGCCGTCGAGATGCGCCTTGGCGAAGAGCGAAGCGACTCCTTGCTAGAGAAGAAGTCTCGCTATGAATCTGAACTTAAGGAGGTTTCGAAGGAGCTTGATCGTATCCCAATAGTTCCGGTCCGATGTCACGAGGGCGAATACTATCTTGCTTCGGCTTTGGACAACGCTGAGTCCTCGATCGTGATCACTACAACCAATCCGTCTCTCTCAAAGATTGACGGGGATATACTCAGAAGGATTCGCTCGTGCCTCGCACGAAGCGTACAAATTACGATATACATTTCGGATCGACTTGGAGAAAATGATCCGACGTTGGCCGCTCTCGACAAACTTTCACGCGACCATGCACTGACGGTTCACTTCCTATTGAACGACGTGCGATCCATTTTCGAGATCGCATGGGACGGCAAGCATTTACTGGTGTCGAACGAACCACCATTGGGAGATCGGCGCCAACCGGTCAGCCCGAGAGAATTCAGCGGCTTCTACGTTTCTGAGCCGCGAGCCGTCGAACACTACTGCCACGACCATATGAAATTCGAAGCAAAGGACTTTCTCTCCAGGCTGACGCCGCAATCATTACCACCAAAAACGGCAGCGCGGGACAGACGGAAGTTTCACAACAGATAACCTCGTGTGCCCAACTCAGGCGGGGCTGGATATTTGGAGCCGTCACCACCCCGCATCATTTGGACGCGGTTTTTGCCTGTAAGGTTGGGTAGCGGCAACACTGGCCAGGCACAATCCTTGCCGGCGCGGCAAGTTGTTGCCCCGCTGCACTGCGGCGTCACAGTCGGCAATCCGGCTTATTGCTGGCTTTCAAGGAAGCTCTCCGAACATCCACAAAGGCCGAAGTCCTCGCGTCGCTGAGTCAGGCGCGGTTTGTCCATGAAGCGTGTAAGCGACTCGGCTGGGCCAGTTCCTGATTCGCGCGCGCGTGGGGCATGATGGTGCTGTCGCAGTGGAATTCTTAT
>NZ_JALQDI010000017.1:0-40017 GCF_023631305.1 Caballeronia sp. INML3B | reverse complement strand
ACATAAAGCCGGGTGACCGGCCTCTCCCTGACCACCAGCGTCGGACCGTAGCCCCTACCGCGCGAGCGGTTTAGTCCGTCGCCAGGCTGCGGACCTTGGACGCGACTACCGTCAATGTCGGCTAACAGGCCTTAACAAAAGGACGTTTTGAGTCGTCTCCAGCAGATGATGCAGCATGCGATTTTCATGAAGGCTTCGTGGATGAATGCAAGACGTTCGAAGCGGATGCGCAGCCGTCGGAAGTTGTGAAGCCAGGAGATCGTGCGCTCGACGACCCAGCGGGTTTTGCCCAGTCCGCTGCCGTGAGGTTCGCCTCGTCGGGCGATTTCAGTGTCGATGCCGGCAGTGTGTAGTGGACGGCGGTATTTGTCGTGATCGTAACCCTCGGTCGCCTTGAACGATCCGGGGTTTCGAAAGCGGGCGGCCAGGTTTGCCGGCGATGCGCGGGATGGCGTCAACCAGCGCGTGCAGCTGGGTGACATCGTGGCGGTTGGCGCCAGTGAGGATTACCGCGAGCGGGATGCCTTGCGCTTCTGTGATGAGGTGGTGCTTTGAACCTGGTCGCGCACGGTCGGTGGGATTGGGTCCCGTTTTTGACCCGCACCAACCGCGCGGATCGAGGAGGAGTCGACGACCACGCGCGACCAGTCTATGCGGTCCGCTTCGCGTAGCTTTGCAAGAAGCAGTTCGTGCAGTCGGTCCCAGACACCGGCGGCCTGCCAGTCGCGCAGACGGCGCCAGCAGCTCATGCCGCTGCCGCAACCCATCTCGCGCCGCACGCGCTCATGACCTTTGCCGCGACGTTGCCCCTGAAGTCGCTGAGCGGCAGGATCGGCGAGCCAGCCTATTTTTGAGCGCGGCTGCGTCGGGCGGGCCGGGACAAGCTGCGCTCTGCTGCGCCATGCTATCGTTGATACTATCTTCCTATCCCGCTGTCGTTTCCTCCCTCTCCAGGCGCGAACGAAGATGCACGAGGTGCGGAATTTCATCCCGCCGTGCTTCTCTTTGGCGGACGCGGGTCTGAGACGTCCAGCACGGTGTTGATCGGCCGGGTCTCCAGCGCCCCACCGCGCATTCTGGAGAATTCGTAGGCTTCGCTCGAAGTGGGCGTTTTGCGCTATCTTCGGTTGAAAAGAGGCTGCTCGGCGATGTGCCTAATTCGAAAGAAAACGTGCCCGGCCGAGCGACCGTTGCAGCCCCGTAGCTGCCACCGACGGTCACTAGGTCAAGTTCGGTCGAGGGTCGCTCAGCGACGTTCGACCCATTGAATCCGCACATCCTACTGCCGTTGCTGCCGTGACCCGCCCAATTCTCCGGTGATGCGCCCAGATTGGAATCAACTTCATGTCCCCTGACGGCGAACGTCAATGGATGAGAAGGTTCGAGGGAGGTAACACTAACCCTCAAGGAGCAACGCTTCGCGTGGGCGAGTCGTCCGGTTTTGAGTTTTTTACAGGTCCGCCCACGGCGCCTGCCCGAGCTGACCGTCGCGTCCAACAATCCTAAGTCGTTGATCTGACGGAAGATCTGGCGCCGTGAGACATGCGTGCTTGTCGTCGAGCAATCAACACTCGATGAACTTCGACACTCCGTTCGTGCCCCTCCTTGAAATTGTCAAACTCGGTCCATATAATTGGCACTCACTGCACGAGAGTGCTAACAAGATTGCCGTCCGGCGAGATTGTTCTCAACGGACGGGTTTTCCCGTGTTTTCAGTCTCAATCAAGAGAGGAGTGTGTATGAACCTTCGTCCTTTGCACGATCGCGTCATCGTCAAGCGTCTGGACCAGGAAACCAAGACCGCATCGGGCATCGTGATTCCGGAAGCCGCGGCTGAGAAGCCGGATCAAGGCGAAGTCCTGGCCATCGGCCCGGGCAAGCGCGATGACAAGGGCGTGCAGAACGCTCTCGACGTGAAGGTCGGCGACCGCGTTTTGTTCGGCAAGTACGCCGGCCAGACCGTCAAGGTCGACGGGCAAGAACTGCTCGTCATGCGCGAAGAAGACATCATGGCCGTTCTGGTCAAGTAAGCATCCTTCCTGCACGTTCGGCTTCGCCAACAAGCCGCAGCCCTTTCGGGCGCGCTGAGCGAAGCCAGCAAACCGAATCGAATCAAGGAGTTTGGATATGGCAGCTAAAGAAGTCACTTTTGGCGATTCCGCACGCGCCAAGATGGTCGAAGGCGTGAACATCCTGGCCAACGCGGTCAAGGTCACGCTCGGTCCGAAGGGCCGCAACGTGGTGCTCGAGCGCTCCTTCGGCGGCCCGACGGTCACCAAGGACGGTGTCTCGGTCGCGAAGGAAATCGAACTGAAGGACAAGCTCCAGAACATGGGCGCGCAAATGGTCAAGGAGGTGGCTTCCAAGACCAGCGACAACGCAGGTGACGGCACCACGACCGCTACCGTTCTGGCGCAATCCATCGTTCGCGAAGGCATGAAGTACGTCGCATCGGGCATGAACCCGATGGACCTGAAGCGCGGCATCGACAAGGCCGTCACGGCCGCGATCGAAGAACTGCGCAAGATCAGCAAGCCCTGCACGACCAACAAGGAAATCGCGCAAGTCGGCTCGATCTCGGCGAACAGCGACACGTCGATCGGCGAGCGCATCGCTGAAGCGATGGACAAGGTCGGCAAGGAAGGCGTCATCACCGTCGAAGACGGCAAGTCGCTGCAAGACGAACTGGACGTCGTGGAAGGCATGCAGTTCGATCGCGGCTATCTGTCGCCGTACTTCATCAACAACCCGGACAAGCAAGTCGCCGTTCTGGAAAACCCGTTCGTGCTGCTGCACGACAAGAAGGTGTCGAACATCCGTGATCTGCTGCCGGTGCTGGAGCAAGTCGCGAAGGCTGGCCGTCCGCTGCTGATCATCGCTGAAGACGTCGAAGGCGAAGCGCTCGCAACGCTGGTCGTCAACAACATCCGCGGCATCCTGAAGACCGTCGCCGTCAAGGCTCCGGGCTTCGGCGACCGTCGCAAGGCCATGCTGGAAGACATCGCGATCCTGACCGGCGGTCAAGTGATTGCGGAAGAAACCGGCCTGACGCTCGAAAAGGCGACGCTGGCTGAACTGGGCCAGGCGAAGCGCATCGAAGTGGCCAAGGAAAACACGACGATCATCGACGGCGCTGGCGAAGCCACGAACATCGAAGCGCGCGTGAAGCAAGTGCGCAAGCAGATCGAAGAAGCAACGTCGGACTACGACCGTGAAAAGCTGCAAGAACGCGTGGCCAAACTGGCCGGCGGTGTTGCCGTGATCAAGGTCGGCGCTGCGACCGAAGTCGAAATGAAGGAAAAGAAGGCACGTGTCGAAGACGCACTGCACGCAACGCGCGCGGCTGTGGAAGAAGGCATCGTGGCTGGCGGCGGCGTCGCGCTGATCCGCGCTCGTCGTGCGATCGACGGCCTGAAGGGCGCCAACGCCGATCAGGACGCAGGTATCAAGATCGTTCTGCGTGCAATGGAAGAGCCGCTGCGCCAGATCGTCACGAACGGCGGCGAAGAAGCTTCCGTCGTGGTGGCGGCCGTTGCTCAAGGTTCGGGCAACTACGGCTACAACGCGGCGACCGGCGAGTACGGTGACCTGGTGGAAGCCGGCGTCGTCGACCCGACGAAAGTTACGCGCACCGCGCTGCAAAACGCGGCATCGGTGGCAGGCTTGCTGCTGACGACCGACGCAGCCGTTGCCGAACTGCCGAAGGAAGACGCTCCGATGCCTGGCGGCATGCCCGGCGGCATGGGCGGCATGGGCATGGACATGTAATCTGGCTTTGGCCGATTGCATCGGCGCGGGCTTCGGAAGAGGTTTCGCGCCGTGCCAAAGGAAAACCCGCAGCGATGCGGGTTTTTTTGTCCATACAAACGTTATTTGTTCATCTCGTCGCGAAGTTTCTGCGCGGCCGCCTTGTAGTCGTAGGTCGGGTAAAACTCCGTGCGATAGCCGCCCCACGCGGTGCTCTCGATCGCGCGGTTCACTTCGCGCAGCCGCTCGGCGGGCACACGCAGCGTCACCACCTGTCCGATGCCCATCATCACGTACCACGACACCACTTCGACGCCCGGCGGCGGGAACTGCTTGAAGTAGCCTTGTTCTTTCAGCTGCTGGTTTATCTGCGGCAGCGTCTTCGATTCGTCATGCTTGAGGAAAATCGTCAGTAAAAATGTGCCGTCGCCCGCGGGCGTCGCCCCCGGCGGCGGCGCGGCATTCTGAGCGTGAGCGGGCGGAGCAAGGCTGAACAGCGAGGCGAGCATCGTGGCTCCAAGCAAACGGGCAATTCGTCCTGCCGGCTTATGCATCGGGGAATCTCCGTGGCGTCGAATGTGGTCAGACCTTGTGATGAATCCGCAACCGCTCCATCAGATGCAGTGCGTTGGGCTGCGCATGGCTCTCGGTGGTGTTGTCGAAGATGCACCAGACTTCAGCCGTCTTTTTCGCGCGGTTATGCAGTGTGCGGGCGAGCTCGTCGAGATAGGTGTAGTCGTAGGAAGACCTGTAGAGCTCGGGCGAGCCGTGCAGTCGCACATAGACGAGCGACGCGTCCGCGCGATGCTTGATCTCGCATTCATCGGGGATCGGATCGGCGTCCACGTATGCGATGTGATGCGCCTTCAGAAGCGCCGCTGCGTGCGTCGTGAACCAAGTATGCTCTCGCGCCTCGAACGCCACCGGCAACTTCGTGCGTTCGCGCAACGCCGCGAAAAATGACTCGGCGACGTCGTGATCGAACGGCAGGCTCGGCGGCAGTTGCACGAGCCAGCAGCCGAGTTTGTCGCCGAGTTGCCCGGCCGCCTGGAGGAATTCGTCGAGCAGGGATTCGGTATCGACGAGGCGCGCGTCGTGCGTGATCGCCTTCGGTACCTTGACCGAGAAGCGGAACGACTCGGGTACGCTCTCCGCCCAGTGTGCGTAAGTCTGCTCGCGATGCGGCTTGTAGAAACTGGAGTTGATCTCGACGCACGTCAGCACGTGCGAATAGCGTTCGAGATGCGTGCCTTCATGCGGGAAGCTCGCGGAGACAGCGCTCGACAGGCCCCAGCCCGCGCAGCCGATGCGGATCGCGCCTTGCGGGCCGGGCTTGTGCAGATGGGGCAGTCGATATGGCATGCGCTCGCGTCGCTCCCTTATTGTTCGGGTGTCAGTGTCGGGCTTCTCCGGGCAGTCCCGTTGGATCATCAGGAAGCGAGGACGTGTCGCCGTCTTCGTCGGCGTCGTTCGAGCGCGCCCAGAAGAAGCGGTCCGGCAAATACGCGCCCATGCCGGGGCGAAACGCGGCGCGCGCGGCCTGGAACACGTACTCCTGCGCCTCGCGGGCGGCCTCGGCGGGCTCCTGCCCATTCGCGAGCAATGCGGCGACGGCAGAGCCGAGCGTATCAGTCAGGCCCATGATGCGCTGCACGCCGCGCTCCCACGTGTCCTGTCGCACTTGTCCCTCTTCGCTGTACAGCGTGTTCACGTGCCGATGCGTGCCCGTTTCCATGGCGAGCACGTACTCGCAACCTTGCGCCAGGATGTGGGAAATCGCGGAATCGAGCGTCGGCGATTCGGCGTCGCTGTCCGGCTGGGCGAGTTGCAGCAGCGTGGCATGGTCGGCAATCAGCATGGTGGTCTGCGGCACGAGCAGATCGGCAAGCGATTCGCGGAGCTCGTCGGCGGACAGCACGTGTTCGTCGTCGAGCGTGAAATCGGGCGCGAGGATCAGCGGCACATCGTCGTAGTCGGAGACGACCTCGGCGATGGCGGACACGAGCTCCGCGCGGGTCGCCGCGCCGATCTTGAACGCGGCGATCGGCATGTCCTCCAGCAACATGCGCGCCTGAGTTGCGACGGTGTCTGGATCGAGCCCGGTCACTTCATCGCAGGTCGCGGAGTCGCGCACCGCGTAGCCGGTGAGCACGGTCGCGCCGTGGCAGCCCATGCTCGCGAGCGTCAGCAGGTCGGCTTGCAGGCCCGAGCCGCCCGTGGGATCGGAAAGGCCGAAAGTGAGAACGATCGGGGGGGAGTCGCCGGTCATGGCAAAAGCGGACATTATGGTATTGGATTGCTTGAATGGACGATCGGCTTTAAGCGAACTCGTCCGCGCCTCGGGCGCGTGAGCGAATGCCCGCTCGGTCATGTCTGATTATGCGGCCTAATGCCGTCCGGCTGTTCTCTTTGCGCACTTTTTTCCGGCGCGCGGGCTCGGGGTGGCGCAAGCCTGCGCGGCGCCCGTTTCGACCGATGTCACGATGCGCGCACACCGGGCGGGCCGCTTGCTAGGCATCGACACGGCAACACGGTACCATCATGTCCTAATTTCAACCGACCAATCGACGCGGCATAAGTATGGAATACAGAAGCTGGATGTGCCTGATCTGCGGCTGGATCTACGACGAGGAGGCGGGATTGCCCGAAGAGGGCATCGCGCCGGGCACGCGCTGGGAGGACGTTCCGATCAACTGGACCTGTCCCGAATGCGGAGCCCGCAAGGAAGATTTCGAGATGGTTCAGATCTGATCTTGTCGTTCTGCCGCGCCGCATGACTCGCGTCATGCGGCGCGCGTTTTTTAGCGGACCGCGTTCGACGATGACGACGCGTGCCGCGCGCGGGCTGCCGCCGTGCGGTTTGCCTGATTTTTTTTCGGATTTCGAGGCGTAGGGCGATTTCGTTGCGGCGATTCCGGCATCGCGCGAGTGTGGCGAACGAAGTGAAAGGTGCGACAAGTCTCGTCGGACACATTCGATCCCCGCACCCGCTCGTCAAGACATACGCTTGAAGCAGGCGTGGCGATACCGTGCGCGCCTACCGATGACGCATTTCAACCGCGTGCGACGGCGGCGTTCGATCACCGCGCCCGCGAACCGGCTTGTGAGCGCTTGTTATGACATCTCGTCCCGATCCGCCCGTTCCTTTCGAAGCCCTGCCCAATCCGCGCGGCGGATCGGTGCGCCTCGCCGAAATGGCGCTGACCGACGCGCTGCACGCGTTTCAGCGTCAGGGCGAAACCGGGGCCGCGTTGAAGCGCGCCATTGCCGCGCTGCATTCGGCGGGCTGGCTGCCCGGGCAGCGATTCGCCGAGGCGCTCGCGCTCGTCGCGCCGCTTGGCGACGACTCGGAGGGAAGCCACGCGCGTATTGCCGACGCGATCGGCGTGTTTCGCGGCGCGGTCGAGCGCCATAATCTGCGCGAGCTTTCGTGCTCGACCGTGCTTTTCGATCACTATCGCGGCCTGCACGCGCTGCTGGCCGCGCACACGCGCGTCGCGCCGGTTTCCTACGACGACCTCGCGCTCGCGGGCCGCGCGATCGCACCGGCGACGCTGCGCGGCATTGCACCCGAGCGCCTCGCGCGGGTGCGGGCGCACTACGAGGAGACGCTGCTCAAGCTCCTGCGCGCACCGGCTGAAGAATCCGCCGATGCCTTCGCGCGCCTCGATGCCTGTCTCGACGAATTGCGCGGTTCCGATCCCTACGACTTTTGGCGGCTCGCGTCCTCGACGGTCCGTGCGTTGCGCGAGCGCGCCGAACGCACGGGCGGTGAGCTCGACCATATCGCCGACGCGAAGCGTCTCTACGCGCGCTTCAACCTCGTGCTGGCGGACCAGGCGCATGCGCTGTCGTACGCGCCCCGTTCGCTGGTGCGAGCGACGCTCGCGCTTCTGTGGCGCGATTTCGCGCTGTACGGCGCGGCGCCCGAGGACGCCGGGCACGTCGACGTGCTGCGCGACTACGGCCTGACCGTGGCGTGGCACATCGCGGCGACGCCGGCATCGGAGGCGGCGTGGGAAGCGAGCGCCGCGCAGGCGAGCGAGGAAGCCACGCGGGACGCCGCAACCCGCGATCTCGGCGTGCTGCGCGTCAACGCGGCCGCCTACGAAGACTTCCTGCAGAGTGCGGAGACATCGATCGATGCGCTCGTCGAGCGCGGCGCGCAGGCGAGCGAGACCGGCACCGTGGACGAAGCCGCGGCGCTCTCCGCGGCTGATGCGTCGCATCGGCTGGGTGCGGCGGCCTGTGCGCTCGGCCTCGGTCATGTCGCGCTGCTGGCGGACACACTCGGTCTGGCGTGGCGGCGCGTCGCACATCATGGAGAAACCCACGCCGATGGCGCCGAGGGCGCGACGCGCGGCATCGATGCGACCGTGCCCGAGCGCGCCGCGCAAATGCTGCGCTCGATGCTGCATCAGGCGGCCGCCGGCATTGCGCCCTCCGAAGGCCGCGGCTCGATCGTCGCGCTCACCGCGATGATCGAGAAGCCGGCGCTGATCGCGCGTTAATCGTCCTCGGGCGGCGCGTCGCGCTTTGCGCCCGGTCCGCGCACGACGTCGTAGCGCGCGAGCGTGCGTTTTCTCGCGGCATCGTGATCGACGATCGGTTGCGGATAATCCGCCCCGAGCGAGAGTTTCGCAGCCTTCAGCGCGTCCGGTTTCGCAAGCCACGGCGCGTGAATATCGCGGTCCGGCAGGCCCGCGAGTTCCGGCACGTAATGCCGGATGAACTTGCCCGTCGAGTCGAATTTCCGCGATTGCGTGACCGGATTGAAGATCCGGAAGTACGGCTGCGCGTCGCATCCACTGGATGCGGCCCATTGCCAGCCACCGTTATTGTTCGAGAGTTCGAAGTCGTTCAGGTGCGCTTCGAAATACGCCTCGCCGCGCCGCCAGTCGATGCCGAGATCCTTCGTCAGAAAACTCGCGACCACCATGCGCAGCCGGTTGTGCATGTAGCCGGAAGTGTTGATCTGCCGCATCGCCGCATCCACGAGCGGGTAGCCGGTCTCACCCGCGCACCACGCGGCGAAACTGGCGTCGGCGGTATCGCCGGTTTCCCAGACTATGCGGTCGTATTCCGGCTTGAACGCGCAATGATCGCCCGGCACACCGACGTGCGGAAAATGGTGCAGCACGGAGAAATAGAACTCCCGCCAGATCAGCTCGCCGAGCCAGGTTTCCGCGCCCTTGTCGCCGTGGCGCTGCGCGTCGTGCGCGCTGCGGGCGAGCGCGCGGATCGACACCGTGCCGTGCCGCAGATGCACGCCGAGATAGCTCGGGCCCTTCAGCGCGGGGAAATCACGCGTGCGGCCGTAGTCGGTCATGCGGTCGCGGAAATCGTCGAAAAGTTCGTAAGCGCCGCTCGTGCCCGCGGGAAACGCGGGGCCGTGCGCATCCGGAAAGCCGAGCGGGGCGAGCGATGGAACCGCGCATGTCACGCCAGCCGGCGGTTGCACGAGTGCGCTCAGATGATCCTCCGACGCATACGGCTTCAGCGCGTCCGGCGTGAGCGTGGCGAGCCATTTGCGCTTATACGGCGTAAAGACGGTGTAGGGCTTGCCCGCGCCTGTCATCACGTCGTCGTGATCGAAGACGGCCTGATCCCTGAACGTGAAAAAAGCGATGTCCTGACTTGCGAGTTTCTGCGCGACCGCCTCGTCGCGCGCCTTCGCGGACGGCTCGTAGTCTCGGTTGGCGAAGACCGCATCGACTCCGCATTCGCGCGCGAGCGCCGGAATATCGTGAACCGGATGACCGTGCCGCACGATCAACGCGCCACCGGCCTCGCGCAGCGTGCGATCCAGCTCGACGACGCTTGCATGGATGAACGGTACGCGCCGGTCATTTCTATCGAGCGGCGAGAGAATATCGCGATCGAAAATGAAGGCGCACAGCACGCGGCGGCACCTTGTAAGCGCATGATAGAGTGCAGCATTGTCTGCCGCGCGAAGGTCCCGCCGAAACCAGACCAGACCCACATCAAAGCCGGCCATCTCGCAGCGCCTTTGTTAAAATTCTGAATTATGTCCAAGACTTCCGATCGCATCAATTTGACGAATCAGTTCCTGATCGCCATGCCGAACATGGCGGATCCGACATTCTCAGGAACGGTGGTCTACCTTTGCGATCACACGGAGAAGGGCGCGCTCGGCCTCGTCATCAATCGGCCGACCGATATCGATCTCCAGTCGCTCTTCAATCGCATCGATCTGAAGCTCGAGATCGAGCCGCTCGTCCATTTGCCCGTGTATTTCGGCGGTCCCGTGCAGACCGAGCGCGGCTTCGTGCTGCACGAAGCGGGCGAGGGCGAGCCGTACAGTTCGTCGATGAGCGTGCCCGGCGGCCTCTCCATGACCACGTCGAAAGACGTGCTCGAAGCAGTCGCGAGCGGCAAGGGTCCCGAGCGCTTCCTGCTCACCCTCGGTCACGCCGGCTGGGGCGCGGGGCAGCTCGAAGAGGAAATCTCGAAGAACGGCTGGCTCACGGTGGAAGCCGATCCGCGCATCATCTTCGACGTGCCCGCCGAAGATCGCCTCGAAGCAGCGCTCTCGCTGCTCGGCGTGTCGCGCTCCATGTTGTCCGGCGAAGCAGGGCACGCATGAGCCGCGAAGCCACGCTGCTGGCATTCGATTACGGCGAGAAGCGTATCGGTGTGGCCGTCGGCAACACGCTCACGAAAAGCGCGCGTGCGCTCCTTACGCTGGAAAATCGCGATCGCGAATATCGCTTCGTCGAAGTGGGCAAACTGCTCGACGAGTGGAAGCCCGACGCTGTCGTGGTCGGCATGCCGATGCATCCCGACGGCACGCCTCATGCAATGAGCGCGCTCGCAAAGCGCTTCGGCAATCAGGTGAACGGCCGTTTCAACGTGCCCGTGCAATGGGTGGACGAGCGCTACTCGTCCGTCGACGCCAAAGCCGATCTGCGCGAACGCGGCGTGCGGACCAACACACGCGGCCGCTTCGACGAGATCGACGCCGAAGCCGCCCGCGTCATCCTTCAACAATACCTCGACGGACTTGCCGACGATCATGAGTTCCATTGACGCCGAGACGCTCTACCGTGCGCTCGTCGACCAGATTCGCGCCGCGTTCGGACAATCGCTTGCCGCACCCGATGGGCCCGTGCTCGCCGGCATCTACAGCGGCGGCGTGTGGCTCGCCGAGCGGCTCGCGAAGGACCTGGACGCGCCGCACTTCGGCGTGGTGAATGTCGCGCTGCATCGCGACGACTACGCGAAAAAGGGCCTGCACAGCCAGGCGCGTCCGACCGAGCTGCCTTTCGACGTGAACGGCCGTCGCATCATCCTGATCGACGATGTGCTGTCGACCGGCCGCACCGTGCGCGCGGCGATCAACGAGCTGTACGACTACGGCCGCCCGGCGTCGATCGACCTTGCGGTGCTCGCCGACCGCGGCGGGCGCGAAATGCCGATCGCGGCGCGCTTTACCGGCGGCACGGTCGAAGTGTCGGCGAACGAGGATCTCGTGCTCGCGCGCCGTGACGACAACACACTTGCGTTCACGACCGAACCGCGCGCGCACTGACGCGCACATGGCGGCTGCTTTACGTCTTTACGCTTCTTTCCAAAGAAACATCCGGGAATATCATGAACACCGCCATCCACGGCGCTGCCGTTCCGGGCGCGCCCGCATCGGATAAATTCCGGTACGGCTTTCTCAAAGGCAACCCGCAGCTCACGAAGAACGGCGAGCTGAAGCACTTGCTGACCATCGAAGGGCTGCCGCGCTCGATCGTCACGCACATTCTCGACACCGCCGAGCAGTTCGTGAGCGTGACCGACCGCGAGGTGAAGAAGGTGCCGCTTTTGCGCGGCAAGTCGGTGTTCAATCTCTTCTTCGAGAACTCGACGCGCACGCGCACCACGTTCGAAATCGCGGCCAAGCGCTTGTCGGCTGATGTGCTGAATCTGAACATCAACGCGTCGTCGACGAGCAAGGGCGAATCGCTGCTCGACACGATCAACAATCTCTCCGCGATGCACGCGGACATGTTCGTCGTGCGTCACGCGTCGAGCGGCGCGCCGTATCTGATCGCCGAGCATTGCGCGCCGCATGTGCACGTGATCAATGCAGGCGATGGCCGCCACGCGCATCCGACGCAAGGCCTGCTCGACATGTACACGATCCGCCACTACAAGCGCGATTTCACGAAGCTGCGCGTGGCGATCGTCGGCGACATTCTGCATTCGCGCGTCGCGCGCTCGGACATTCACGCGCTGACCACGCTCGGCGTGCCGGAAGTGCGCGCAATCGGACCGCGCACGCTCTTGCCGAGCAACCTCGACCAGATGGGCGTGCACGTCTATCACAATCTCGACGAAGGTCTGAAGGGCGTCGACGTGATCATCATGCTGCGCTTGCAGAACGAGCGCATGAGCGGCGCGCTCCTGCCTTCCGCACAGGAGTATTTCAAGAGTTGGGGACTCACGCCCGAGCGTCTCGCGCTCGCCGCGCCCGATGCGATCGTCATGCATCCGGGCCCGATGAACCGCGGCGTGGAAATCGACTCGCAGGTGGCCGACGGCCCGCAGTCGGTGATCCTGAATCAGGTGACCTTCGGCATCGCCGTGCGCATGGCGGTGATGGGCATCGTGGCCGGCAACAGCGACTGAAGAAGACGACATGAAGATCCAGATTCAAAACGGCACGATCATCGACCCGGCCGCGGGCACGGAAGCGCGCAAGGACGTATTCATCGCGGCGGGGCGGATCGTCGGCATCGGCCAAGCGCCCGCCGATTTCAACGCGGCGAAGGTGATCGACGCGTCGGGGCTTTACATCGCGCCGGGTTTCGTCGACTTGTCCGCGCGTTTGCGCGAGCCGGGCTTCGAGCACAAGGCGACGCTCGAATCCGAAATGGCCGCCGCGATGGCAGGTGGCGTGACGAGCCTCGTGTGCCCGCCCGACACCGATCCGACGCTCGACGAGCCGGGCCTCGTCGAGATGCTCAAGTTCCGCGCGCAGAAGCTGCACCTCGCGCATGTGTATCCGCTCGGTGCGCTGACCGTCGGGTTGAAGGGCGAAACCATCACCGAAATGGTCGAGCTGACCGAAGCGGGCTGCATCGGTTTCTCGCAGGCCGATAACCCGATCGTCGATACGCGCACTTTGCAGCGCGCGCTGCAGTACGCGACCACTTACGGCTACACCGTGTGGCTGCGTCCGCAGGACGCGTACATGTCGAAGGGCGGGGTGGCTGCGAGCGGCGCGGTCGCATCGCGGCTCGGCTTGTCGGGCGTGCCGGTGGCGGCGGAAACCATCGCGCTGCATACCATCTTCGAATTGATGCGCGTGACGGGCGCGCGCGTGCATCTGTCGCATCTGTCGTCGGCGGCGGGCGTCGAGCTCGTGCGCGCGACGAAGGCCGAAGGGCTCGCGGTGACCTGCGACGTGACGATCAATCATGTCCATCTGACCGATATCGACATCGGCTACTTCGATGCGCAGTTCCGTCTCGATCCGCCGCTGCGCTCGCAGCGCGACCGCGATGCGATCCGCGCCGGTCTCGCCGATGGCACCATCGACGCGATCTGCTCCGATCACACGCCGCTCGACGACGATGAAAAGCTCTTGCCCTTCGCCGAAGCGACGCCCGGCGCGACTGGTCTCGAACTGCTGCTGTCGCTGACGGTGAAGTGGGCGCGCGAAGCCAACGTGCCGCTCGCGAAGGCGCTCGCGCGCGTTTCGTCCGCGCCCGCCGACGTGCTCAAGCTGCCCGCGGGCCGCATCACGACCGGCGCGCTCGCCGATCTCTGCGTGTTCGACGCGGCGGGCGAATGGCGCGTCGATCCGAAGAAACTGAAGAGCCAGGGCCGCAACACGCCGTTCCTCGGCTACGAACTGCCGGCGCGCGTGCGTGCGACGATCGTCGGCGGTCACGTCGCGTACGAGTGCCGCTGATTATGCGCTTCGCGTTGCGCAAGCTGCGGCTCGCCGTCCACTTGCTGTACGGCATGTGGATCGTCGCGAGGCGCTTTCCGCGCGCGTCCGCGAGCGAGCGCGCCGAGATGAATCGCGTGTGGTCGCTCGAAATGTTGCGTCTTTCCGGGATGAAGCTCGTCGTGCATAACGACGAGGCGCGGCTCGATGCGGGCGTGCTCGTCGTCGGCAATCACGTTTCGTGGATCGACATCTATGTGATCAACGCATGGCGTCCGACGCCGTTCGTGTCGAAGGCGGAGATCCGCAAGTGGCCGGTAGTCGGCTGGCTCGCGCATCAACTGGGCACGGTGTTCGTGCAGCGCGAGAAGCGCAGTGACGCGAAGCGCATCATGCACGAGCTCGCCAACCGGCTGCTCGCGGGCGAAATGATGTGCGTGTTCCCGGAAGGCACGACGACCGATGGCCAGTCGCTGCTGCCGTTTCACGCGAACATGTTTCAGGCGGCGGTGTCGGCATCGTGTCCGGTTCAGCCGATCTGCCTGATGTACGAGGACGCGCGAGGACGGCAATCGACTGCGCCCGCGTATATCGGCGATATGTCGCTCAACGATTCGCTGAACGCGCTATTGCGCACGGGGGCGATCACCGCGCATCTGTACGTATGCGATCCGCTCGCACCGGGCGCGGACCGGCGGCTGCTGGCGAGCGAGGCGCAGGCGGCGGTGCAGGCTGCGCTGGATCGCATGTGTGGCGCGTCGGCTATTGTGACCGATGTCGCCCTTAGTGATCGCGCAGCTGAGCTTCGAACCACTTGCGCCGGAGACCAAGGGCTTCACGTTCACAAGGGATAGGGCGACGGGCCCTCACCGCGTCTGCGGGCGCCTGCGTGGGCCGGGCTTATCTGGGAGTCTGCGTAGCCGTCGCCACGTTGAACCAACCGGCAATGCCGATGCGCGACGCCCTGTACAACTTTCCCAGCTCTTTGAATGTTGAAGTAACCGGTAGCACGCATCGCCACTCTGCCGACGTATGTGCCAGCCTTCTTTCCAAAGGGTACATCGGCGCGCACGAGGTCGCCGGTCTGGAATCCGTGCACACGCTTTGCCCTTGTCAGATATCCGCCGCGCGGGAAGCCACAGCGGTCGAGCCCTGTCCTCTGGTAACTGCCGCGACCGGTGCAGCTGATAGACAGGATCGGTCTAATCCAGTTTGTTACGACAGATACTGCCCCGACACAAGCGGCGTCGAGCGCATGTGTTTTCGGTACACCGAACGCCAACCGATTGAATTTGGTACGTCCGCCTGAGGCAAGTTCCAAGAGTAGGCCGATCGTGTCCAGTGCGTTGGTCAGCGCCCCGCATGTGGCGTTCACTGCTGCAGCATCTTTCAGTGGACGCTTCGCTTGGGACAGGATCTTCGCCAATCGCGTTGGCCGCTTCGCTAGAAATGCTTCAGCAGACAGCGCCCCCTTTGCCCGGTTGCAAGGTTCGCAGGCCAGCGTCAGGTTCGACACTCGATCGGTGCCACCGCGGGCCCGAGCGACGATGTGATCTACTTGCAGCGGCGCACCACTTGCGTCGCAGTATGAGCAACGCCGGCCCCAGTTCTCCAAAAGGTATTCGCGTGTTTCGTAGCCTGCCAGCGTTCCCCGCTGATAGCCCACCCCAGTGACTTTAGGGTTTTCGAGCAGGTGCGTGTCGATGCGCACGAGCTCGCTGGAGAATGCGCTGATCGGTGCCCAGCGCATGATACGATGAACCCAGGCCTTTGTAGTATCAACCCTGTGCTGGAGCGAGGGGGCAAGCCAACCCATAGAGCGCGTGCGGTTCGAGAAGCGTGGTGCACGGTAGCGCAGCTTACCGCGTCGCCGGCAACGCATGGCCCGACTCGCCGTAAGCGCCTCACTGATTTGCCGGCCGCGTTGGGCCAGTTCGAATAGATTAAGTACGGCTGCGCCGCGGATGAGTTCGACGGACTCCTTGCTCGGCGTTACGATGTCGCGCACGAGCGCTAGACCGGGGGTCTTGCTACCGGGGTCGAACTTGAGGCGCAACGGTTGAAATTTGCTGCAATTGGCGTTACGGTGCGTGAGCCGAATAACGAACGTCACAACTCGATGCACGCGTGCGCGGTCCCGCGCGAGCAGCAATCTCGCGCGCTTTTCACTGCACGGCATCAACGCTCTGCCATTCCGATCGAGTACAAAAACAGCCAAGGCAGCCCCTATTCGATCACCGCCGAAGTCCGTTCGGCGCGGTTGGCCTTACGGGCCTAGTGACGCATACCTTCGGGTATGGCTCCCCTCGACCATGTTGTGCAGCAGGTGAAGCCTTCGCTTCCGTCGCAGCCCGTTTCGTACCTACCCGGGGCTTGTCTGCTGCTGCGACTTCCAGAGCGTCGAACTGAGGAAGCATTCGACGGTGGGTTTGCTGTCTCTGCACAACGTAGCGCTTACAGTGCTAGGTCTGGTCAATCCCGAGCTTTCGAGTGCTTCAAAAAGCTCCGGGCTTTGCCGGGGTGATTGACCGAGCAGCTCACCTGCGTGATTACGCGTTGGGCCGGATCAGCGGTCAGCAATACCGCCGATAGCTTGTTGCCCCACACGCAGCCCGAGTCAAGACACAGCACGTTTTCGCGGACCATCAGGCCGAGCGCGGCCCAATGGCCGAACACAATTGTTACGTCCTGCGTGCGTCGGTTCTGTACGTCAAACCACGGCACATAGCCGGGCGGCGCGGCATCGGGGCCGCCGTTGTTGGCGAATTCCATTGCGCCTTCGGGCGTGCAGAAGCGGATGCGCGACAACGCGTTGTAGATCACGCGCAGCCGATCAGCGCCCTTGAGCGAATCTTCCCATCGATGCGGCTCGTTGCCGTAAAGCGACGCGAGCGTCTCCTTCCAGTTCGGCGCACGCAACGCCTGTTCGAGCTCGTGCGCGAGCTCCATCGTCATCGTCGCGTCCCATTGCGGCAGCACGCCCGCGTGGACCATCAGCACATTGTTTTCGAAGTGCGCGACCGGCTTGTGACGCACCCACTCGATGAGATCGGCGGCGTCGGGCGCTTCGAGAATTTCATCGAGGGTGTCGCCTTTTTTCGGCTTGCGCAGACCCGCCGCGACTGAAAGCAAATTGAGATCGTGATTGCCGAGCACGACGGTTGCGCGCGAGCCGAGGGCGATCACTTCGCGTAGGGTTTGCAACGACTTGGGGCCACGATTGATCAGATCGCCGGCGAACCAGAGCGGCGTGCCGGGCTCGGGCGCGGCTTTCTTCAGGAGACGCTCGAAAGGGTCGCAGCAGCCCTGAAGATCGCCGAAGACGAGCGGGGCGGAGGCGAGGTCGAGACTGGAGGTGAGGGCGTCGGTCATCGGAGATTACGGGTTTTGAAGGAGCCGCGAGCCGGCTTAAGTGCGCGATCCGCGCATTATGAAACACGCCATGAGTATCTGCGGTCAGATAAGTAGGGACGCTGCCGCGTAATGACACTTTTTTGCAACGTGTGCAACCATAAATAGCTAGCTGTATCAAGTTGTTAGTCGTGTAGTTTTTGCATGGCGTGGCCTTATAATTAGCGGTTGACCGAAAGGCGACGAGAAACAGGTTTGGGTCAGTCATAGATTTCGACTTTTCACAAAAAAAGCGCCAGGCGGGCAAGTTTTCCTATACTCGAACGTGCGTTCGGGCTTACAAGCTGGCTGAAGTCAGCAAAGAGGGCTTATATGATTCTCGTGACGGGCGGCGCCGGTTTTATCGGCGCCAACTTTGTTCTAGATTGGCTCAACGCTTCGGAGGAACCCGTTCTCAACGTCGACAAGCTGACGTACGCGGGCAATTTGGGAACGCTCAAGTCGCTCAAGGACGACGACCGTCACGTGTTCGCGCGCGCGGACATTTGCGACCGCGCCGCGATCGATGCATTGCTGGCCAAGCACAAGCCGCGTGCGATCCTGCATTTCGCAGCCGAGAGCCATGTCGATCGTTCGATCCACGGACCGGCCGATTTCGTGCAGACCAACGTCGTCGGCACGTTCACGCTGCTCGAAGCCGCGCGGATGTACTGGAGCAAGGTGCCCGAAGAAGAGAAGCTTGTGTTCCGCTTCCTGCACGTGTCGACGGACGAAGTGTTCGGCTCGCTCTCCGCCACCGATCCGCAGTTCTCCGAAACCACGCCTTACGCGCCGAACAGCCCCTATTCGGCGACCAAGGCGGGCTCCGATCACTTGGTGCGCGCGTATCACCACACCTACGGCCTGCCGGTTCTAACTACGAATTGCTCGAACAACTACGGGCCGTACCAGTTCCCTGAAAAGCTGATTCCGCTAATGATCGCGAACGCGCTCGCGGGCAAGCCCTTGCCGGTCTACGGCGACGGCCAGAACGTGCGTGACTGGCTGTACGTGGGCGACCACTGCTCCGCCATCCGGGAAGTGCTCGCGCGCGGCACGCCGGGCGAGACGTACAACGTCGGCGGCTGGAACGAGAAGAAGAATCTCGAAGTCGTGCACACGCTGTGCGACTTGCTCGATGAGGCAAAGCCGAAATCGAGCGGTTCGTATCGCGATCAGATCACTTATGTGAAGGACCGTCCGGGCCACGACCGCCGCTATGCGATCGACGCGCGCAAGCTGGAGCGCGAGCTCGGCTGGAAGCCTGCGGAAACGTTCGAGACCGGTCTCGCCAAGACGGTCCAGTGGTATCTGGACAATCAAGCGTGGGCCGATGAAGTCGCTTCCGGCGAGTACCGGAAGTGGGTCGAGACGAACTACGCGCAGCGCGCGTGAGGGGCTGACGATGGCGCGCAAAGGCATCATTCTCGCCGGTGGCTCCGGCACGCGGCTTTATCCGATCACTCACGCGGTGTCGAAGCAGCTTCTGCCTGTCTACGACAAGCCGATGATCTACTATCCGCTTTCGACGCTGATGATCGCGGGCATTCGCGACGTGCTCGTCATCTCGACGCCGCAGGACACACCGCGGTTCGAGTCGATGCTCGGCGACGGCAACCAGTGGGGCATGAACATTCAGTACGCGGTGCAGCCGTCGCCCGACGGGCTCGCGCAGGCGTTCATCATCGGCAAGGAATTTGTCGGTAATGATCCGTCCGCGTTGATTCTCGGTGACAACATTTTTTACGGTCACGATCTCGCCAAGCAACTGGAGGGCGCCAGCGCCCGAACGGACGGCGCGACGGTGTTTGCCTATCACGTGCATGATCCCGAGCGTTACGGCGTGGTCGAGTTCGACCAGCAGTTCCGCGCATTGTCGATCGAAGAGAAGCCCGCGCAGCCGCGTTCAAATTACGCGGTGACGGGCCTGTATTTCTACGACAACCGCGTGTGCGACATCGCCGCGGACATCAAGCCGTCGGCACGCGGCGAACTCGAAATCACCGATGTCAACTCGCGCTATCTCGAACAGAAGATGCTCGATGTCGAGATCATGGGGCGCGGCTATGCGTGGCTCGACACCGGCACGCACGATTCGCTGATCGAAGCGGCGACGTTTATCGCGACATTGCAGAAGCGGCAAGGACTCGTAGTGGCGTGTCCGGAGGAAATTGCGTATCGCAAGAGCTGGATAGGCGAGGAACAGTTGCTCGCGCTGGCGAAGCCGCTCTCGAAGAACGCCTACGGTCAATATCTGCTCAATCTTCCCAAGGACCAAGTCGCATGGCCATCCAAGTAATCGCTACGGGGCTGCCCGAAGTCAAGATCATCGAGCCGAAGGTGTTTGGCGATGCGCGCGGGTTCTTTTACGAGAGCTTCAACGCGCGCGAATTCGCGGAGCAAGTCGAGGCGGGCGTCGAATTCGTGCAGGACAATCATTCGCGTTCGGCGAAGGGGGTGCTGCGCGGGCTGCATTACCAGATTCAGCATGCGCAGGGCAAGCTCGTGCGCGTCGTGGAGGGCGAAGTGTTCGATGTCGCCGTCGATATCCGCAAGAGCTCGCCGAACTTCGGCAAGTGGGTGGGCGTGACGCTGTCGGCGGAAAATAATCGCCAGCTGTGGATTCCGCCGGGTTTTGCGCATGGTTTCGTCGTGTTGTCGGATGCGGCGCAGTTTCTGTATAAGACGACGGATTACTGGTTTCCCGAGTTCGAACGCAGCATCGTGTGGAATGACAAGGAGATCGGGATCGAATGGCCGATCGATTTCGAGCCGATGCTTGCGGCGAAGGATGCGGCAGGCAAGCATCTCGCGGACGCGGAGACGTTTGCATGAGCGCCGCGCCGCAGAAAACGGTTCTGGTCACCGGCGTGAATGGCCAGGTGGGCTTCGAGCTGGCGCGCACGCTTCAGGGGCTCGGGCGGATCGTCGCGCTCGAGCGCAAGCAGTTCGATCTGTCCGATCTCGATCAGATCCGCGCGGTGATTCGCGATGTGAAACCCGCGCTGATCGTGAATCCTGCGGCTTACACGGCGGTCGATCAGGCCGAGCAGGACAGCGCCGCGGCCATGCGTGTGAACGGGGAGGCGCCCGGGGTCATCGCCGAAGAGGCACGCAAGCTGAACGCTGCGTTCGTGCATTTCTCGACCGACTACGTGTTCGACGGCACGAAGGCCGAAGCCTATGTCGAGACCGACGCCACGAATCCACAGAATGTGTACGGCGCGAGCAAGCTCGCCGGCGAAGCGGCCATCGCTCAGGTGGGCGGCGCGGCGCTCGTGCTGCGCACGAGCTGGGTCTACGGGCTGCGTGGCAAGAACTTCCTGCTGACGATGCTCCGTCTCGCAGCCGACAAGCCGGCGCTGCGCATCGTCGGCGACCAGCATGGCGCGCCTACGTGGAGCAAGACAATCGCGACGCTCGTCGCGCACATCACCGCTCAGGGCGTCGTTGGCGGCCAGGACTGGTGGAAGTCGAGAGCGGGCGTCTATCATCTCTGCGCGGGCGGATCGACGTCGTGGGCCGGTTTCGCGCAGGCCATCTTCGATCTGGCTGCACTGGAGAAGAAGCCGGTCGTCGAATCGATTCCCGCGAGCGAGTACCCGACGCCGGCGAAGCGGCCCGCCAACTCGCGCATGTCGTGCGACAAGCTCGCGCAAACATTCGGCTTGCAGGTTCCGCAATGGGATGAAGCGTTGCGGCTGTGTCTCACCGAGCGTTGACGACCGCAGTCCGTGGGCGCGGCGTGTATCGCCGCGTTAATGCTGGTACTTGCCCGTCTTGCCGCGCAAGCCGTCGCGAATGCCTCGCATCATCATGACGAAGTCTTCCCGGCGGCGTTTCGACATCGTGCTGAAGATCACGAATTTGATGCCGAGCCGCGTCATTTCGCTGACCTTCCACGCGAGCGAAATATAGGGGCGGCGGCACAGCAGCACGGCGTTCCGATAGTAGTAATAGCGGCGCAGCGGTTTGTGGACGGCGAGGCGAAAGCCCGCCACATCGAGCGCTTCCTCGCCTATGCGGTGTTCCATGCGGACATCGAATGCGCCGTAGCTCTGGAAGCCCGCCGCCTGGGCGCGCAACCCCCATTCAATATCGACGTAATCGATGAACAGCGACTCGTCCATGTTGCCGATTTTTTTGAGCGCGGCGAGCGAGAGCAGCGATCCCGATGAAATCAGGTAATCGGCGGTGGTCCAGGTGCCGTTGCCCGGATCGCGCTTGCGGCGCGGAATGCCGAATCTGAACTCGATGAACGGCAGAAAGATGCCGCGATTGTGCTCGAAGAAATACGGGCCGATCTGCGCAACGGGACCGCGCCGGGATAGTTGGTCGTGATGCTGTTCGAGCGCTTCGATCATCCGTTCCGAAGGCGCGCTGTCCTGGTCGAAGATGGCGCAAAACTCGAGCCCCGGCTCGGCCTCGGCGGCGATCAGCCCGCGATTGAGCGCGGCCGCGATGCCCTCGTTGTCCGCCATGCGGATCACACGACAATCGACTGGCGCAAGGATGTCTTGCCAATGCGCAAAATTGGACGACGCGTTATCGACGATAAAGACGGTGCGTACCTGCGCGGAAAGCGACTGAATCAGCCGCGCCAGCGTTTCGGCCTCGGGCTCGTATGTGACAATGACAGCGGCGGTGCGGCGAGACAAGTGACGAAGCCCGAGTGGATAATTCGGCACAAGGGTAATCGAACAAGCTGTCGCCGGTCAATTGAAAGGGATTAGAGCACCGAGAGAGTGATCACTGGGATATTCATGACAAACCGTAAATACCGGGTTCTGTTACTCGACACCAAGTTTCGCAACCCCAATCACTATATTTGCATTGCGCTGCGCGAGGCGCTCGCGCGTTCCGGCGACGTTGAACTCGTCATCAAGGCCGATGCCATCGATGCCATCGAACTCGCCTATCGCAACCGGTGCGACCTCTTCATTGCATTCGACGGCGAGGAGCTCGACACGACCTTGTGCAGGCGACTCGCGCATGAATGCGGTCGCTCGATCCTGTGGGTGACGGAAGATCCCTACGAAATCTCGATCAACAAGCGCAACGCTGAGATCTTCGATTTGGTCTTCACCAACGATTCATCGAGCGTCGCCGAATACGGTTCGAAGGGACGCCACCTGCCGCTTGCGGGCGCCGTCGAGTTTCACAGCATTCCAGTGCTTCCCACCGACAAGCCGTTGCGTTACGACCTCTTTTTCGCAGGCACCGCATGGCCCAACCGCACGGCGTTCGTTCGATCGATACTCGGCGACATGCCTGCCGACTGGCGCTTCAAGCTCGCACTGCCGGTGAACGAGCATCTGCCTCCGCGTAACGTCGATCTGCCCGAAAGCCTGATTACATGGCGCACTTCGCCGCCCGATTTCGGACGCTTCGTGAACCGCTCGGCCATCACGATCTTGCTGCCGCGTGTCTTCTCCGCGTCGGGAAACCGCGAATTCGCCGAAACGCCGCCGCCGCGTCTCTTCGAAGCGGCGCTCGCGGGCGGCGTCCAGCTCGTGCAGGAGTCGCTTGCCGAGGTTGCGCTCGCGTTCGAGCCGGGGCGCGAGATCGTTCTGTTCTCGGACGCAAGGGATTTCATCCGCAAGGCATCCGACGTCATCGACGACCGCGCGTATCGTAACGAGATCGCGACGGCCGCGCGTGAGCGTGCGTTGCGCGATCACACCTACGACCAACGCGTGGCGACGATGCTCGGCGAAGCCGCCAATCTTCCGCCGAAACCGCTCGCGAGCGATGTTGCGATTCCGCGCGACCCCGCGAAGCCCGCACGCAAGACGCTTCTCTTCGTGAGCCATAACTACGTGGCGCGCGGCGATTTCGGCGGCGTCGAGATTTATCTGGATCGGCTGCGCGCGAAGCTCGGCGACGAATTCGACATCCTGTTCTATGTGCGCGGAGGCGCAGGCGAGCATTGGGACGCGCTTCTGCTCGACCAGGAGTACTCGCTGCTCAAGCGTTACACGTTCAAAGAGCCGTACGCCGTGCAGATGTTGTCATCGCCCGAGCGGGAGAAGGCGTTCCACGCGATGCTGATCGAGCGCAAGGTGGACTTCGTTCATTTCCAGCATTTCATCGGCCACCCGCCGTCGCTGGTGCATGTGGCCCGATCGCTCGGCATTCCGACCGCGATGACGGTTCACGACTATCTGCCCGTGTGCAACGAATATCAATTGATCTCGTTCAAGGGCGAATTCTGCGGCGCGCCGGATGTGTCGCTCGCGCAATGCGATCTCTGTCTCTGGAAGAAGCGTCAGATCCTGCCGGGCTCCCAGGCGGCGCGCCGGGATTTCTGGAACGGCGTGCTCGCGGCGTCGGACCTTATCTTTTTCAATACAGCCGGCGTACGCAATCTGGTCGGCGGGATTTACCCTGCCGTGCGCCAGCATCTGGGCGTGCGGGTGCTGCCGGTGCCAATCCTCGACGACGAACCCGTCCTCGCGCCCAAGCCGCAATGCGCCAACGCGCAAGAAGCGACACGGCCGGCCGGACCATTGAAGGTGGCGCTCCTTGGCAACGTGACGGTCGGCAAGGGCGGCGACTTGTTCGCACCCGCCGCGGCGGCATTGGCGAATGCCGCCGTGGAGTTCCATGTGTTCGGGCGCATCGACGATGGCTACGCATACCTGAACGACAAGGCGATGTTTCCGAACGTGTTCGTCCACGGCACCTACGTCGCGGACCAGCTTCCTCCGGCACTGCTCGAGTGCGACGTATCGGTGCATGTGTCCATCTGGCCCGAGACGTATTGCCTTACGCTCTCGGAGGCCTGGCAGAACGGTATCGTGCCGGTCGTGTCCGACATCGGCGCGCTCGGCGAACGGGTGAAGAATCAGGTCAATGGCATTAAGATTCGCGTCGGCGCGGAAGGCGATCTCATCAATGCGATCCGCTTGCTCGCCGAAGATCGCGCGCTGCTTGCCCGGCTCAAGGCGCATATCGCGGCGCGTCAGCGTGAGGAACTCTACCCGACGCTCACGCCGCACGTCGCCGCGCTCAAGAGCGAATACCGGCAGCACCTGCGCGACCTGCCGCACGCCAGCCAGCCGTCCGCGGAACTTCGCGCGGTGGGCATCGCGGAGCTCGGCATCGTGCTGCAGTCGACGTCGTGGTTTCAGAACGGCGCTGCACCGTGCCTGCCCGCGATGCAGGGCACGCCATCCTCCGTGTCGCCCCTGCAGTCGATGGCCGCTGCCGTCGTGCCCGCCCAGTTCATGAACGAACTGCGGCGCACGAAACTGCGCAACGTCCAGGCGTATTACGCGGCGCACGGCTTCAAGAGAACGGCCCAGCTACTGGCAAAACATGCGAAAAGGATTTTATGGACTCGCTAGAACGTGTGCTGGTATGCAGCGCATCGCCCGATTCGATCAACAACAATGCGCAGTTGCGCGGGTATGTCGCCGAAGGATTTCGCGCGATTCTCGGTGACGCGGCAGTGCGCGTGACCTCGCTCGAAGCCGCCGAATACTGCGCCGAGGAATTCGCGCCGCAGTTGGTTCTCGTATTCGGATCGTGTATGCCTGCCGTGAGCGTCTATCACGGGCTGAAGAATTATTCGCTTCGCACCGGTGCGTGCCTGGCGTTCTGGCTGCATGACGATCCTTACGAATTCGACTTCAACTACAAGATTCTGCCGATCGCCGATGTGATTTTCTCGAACGATCGCTGGGCGGTTACGCACTATCAGCATCCGCGCGTGCATCACGTACCGCTCGGCGCCAGCAGGGCGGAGCACTATCGCGCGCCACGGCCGTCGAAGGATCGCGAAGTCTTCTTTTGCGGCGTCGGCTTTCCGAACCGCGTGGGCGTGCTGCGCGACTGCGCGCCGGTTCTCGGCGATCTGAAGGTCGAAATACTCGGGGCCGAATGGCCCGATACGCTGAAGTTCGCGCGCAACGAGCGAATCGATAACCGCTTGCTGCCCGATTACTATGCGAGTTCGCTCGTGACGCTCAACTTCGGACGCCGTTTCGATCTCGCCAACGCGCGCTTCAACCTCGACGCGCCCACGCCAGGACCGCGCACCTTCGAAGCGGCGATGGCGGGCACGGTGCAATGCATGTTCGTCGAAGGACTAGAAATCTACGATTACTTCGATCCCGATGCGGGCGAAATCCTGCTCTTCGATACACCGGCCGAGTTGCGCCGGCATGTGGAGATGCTCCGAGACGATCCCGCGAAAGCCGCGGCCATTGCCGGCGCAGCGCAGGCGCGGGCGATCGCGGATCACACCTACGCGAGCCGGGCGCAGCGCATCCTGTCGCTCATCGGCAGTTACGCGGCGAGCGCATGAACGGAACGGACGCGATGCGCGCCGGGCCGTGTCCGGATGGAAAGGCGGGCTCGCACCGCATCGTTGCCGTCGTGGTCACGCTGAATCCGGACGCCGCCGTTTTCGACGCCCTGCTGACGGCGACGCGGGCGCAGGTGGAGCGCATCGTCGTGGTCGACAACGGATCGCGCGAGGAATCGGCGCGCGAGGTCGCGCGGCTTTGCGGCACGCGGGCGGAGCTGCACGGGCTGCACAAGAACCTGGGCGTCGCGGCGGCGCAGAATCGTGGGATCGAATGGGCGAGGGCAACTGGCGCGACCCATGTCCTGCTGCTCGATCACGATAGCGTGCCCGATCCTGACATGGTCGCCGCGCTGCGCGTCGCGGCGGAGGAACTCGCCGCGCGTGCTGTCGCGCTCGGGGCGGTGGGGCCCGTCATCATCGACAGGCAGACGCAGACCGCGGCCCCGTTGCCGCAGATCGTCGATGGCGCCGTTCGATTCGTACAGGCGCCGCCCTCGCAGCCCACCGAATGCGAATATCTGATTGCTTCGGGCTCGCTGATACCGATGGCGGTATTCGATTCGGTCGGCCCGATGGATGAAACGTACTTCGTCGATCAGGTCGACATCGAATGGTGCCTGCGCGCGCAGCGATCGGGCTTTGCCATGTACTGCGCGCCGCGCGCGCGCCTCAATCACATGATCGGCGATGAAGTGGTGTCTTTCTGGCTGCTCAGGCGACGCGAGCTTGCGGTGCACAGCCCGCTTCGCGACTACTACTATTTCCGCAATTCCGTCCGGCTGATTCGCTCCGCGGACGTGCCGACGCCCTGGCGGCGTTTCTGGATACGCCGGCTCGTGCGGCTGTTCGTGCTGCAAAGCCTGTTCGTCGCGCCACGGCTGGCGAGGGCGCGAGCCATGCTGAAGGGAGTTACCGAAGGATTTCTTCGGACCTGAAACCCGCGTCGTTGCGAAGGCGGTGTCAGACGAAATCGTGACCCACGCGGTGCTTTCGCGAAAACGCATTCAGATACAATAGTGAGCTAAATTTTTGCAAGCAGGTATGAACACAACCTCACTCGACCGCTTCAAAGGTCTGCGCGATCTCTGGGCCGCGCTTGCCAATCCGCATCTTTGGGCGCTGCTCGCCTGGTACGACATCCGGCAGCGGTATCGCCGCTCCATTCTCGGCCCGTTCTGGGTCACGCTTTCCACGGGCATCATGATCGGCACGATGGGCGTGTTGTGGTCAGTGCTCTTCAAGAACGACGTCAAGTCGTTCCTGCCGTTCTTCGCGATCGGCAACGTGGTGTGGACTTTCTACGCCGCGCAGATCAACGAAGCGTGCACCGGCTTTACGCAGTTCGAATCCACGATCAAGCAGATCCGTTTCCCGATGGGTGTCTATCTGCTGCGCATTCTCATGCGCAACCTGATCATCCTCGGGCACAACTGCGTGATCATCGTGATCGTCATCGGCCTGCTGGGCCCGAGTCTGACGTGGCATGCGTGGCTGGCATTGCCGGGCCTGCTGCTCGGCACCATCGCGATGCTCGCCATTTCGATGGTCGTGAGCGTCTTCTGCACGCGCTTTCGCGACATGCCGATGATCATTCAAAACGCGACGATGGTGCTCTTCTACGTCACGCCCATCATCTGGCGTCCCGAGGCGCTCGGTGAGAAGCATCAATGGGTGGCGCAGTACAACCCATTCGCGCATCTCATCGAGATCGTGCGGGCGCCGATCATCAACGGATATTTCCCGCTGGATTCGTGGATCTGGTCGCTGGCGACCACTCTTGTACTTCTCGTGATCGGCATCGCGCTGCAAGGGCGTTTCCGTGACCGGATCGCATACTGGCTGTGAGCTTTCGATGAGTGATTCATACATTCGCGCGCAGAACGTCGTCGTCGAATTCCCGATCTACAACGCGTCGCACCGTTCGCTGCGCAAGTCGCTGATGCGTGCGACCACCGGCGGTCGCGTCGCCGCGGACGCCGCCAAGCGCGTGACCGTGCGCGCGCTCGACGACGTGTCGTTCGAATTCAGGCCGGGCGATCGCATCGGGCTCGTGGGGCACAACGGCGCGGGCAAGACCACGATGCTGCGCGTGCTGGCGGGCGTGTATCCGCCGGTCGGCGGTTCGCTGGAAGTGCGCGGGCGGATCGTGTCGCTGATCGATCTTTCCCTCGGCATGGATCACGAGGCGACGGGCTACGAGAACATTTTCCTGCGCGGCATCATGATGGGCATCAAGCCCAGCGAAATCGAACGCAAGCTCGATGAAATCGCCGAATTCAGCGAGCTGGGCGAGGATTTCCTCAACATGCCCGTGCGCACGTATTCGAGCGGCATGCTGCTGCGCTTGGCCTTCGCGGTGTCCACGTCGATTCATGCCGATATCGTGCTGATGGACGAATGGCTGTCCGTCGGCGATGCCGCGTTCAACGAGAAGGCGGCCGAGCGTCTCGACAAGGTCGTGGAGAATTCGTCGATTCTCGTGCTGGCTTCGCACTCGCCGACTCTCGTCGAGAAGATGTGCAATCGCGTGCTGACTTTCCAGCACGGACGCATCGAAGAACGCTGATTCCCTCGTCGGGCCGTCATGCCCGATTCAATCACGCCAGCGCGACGCGGCCTGCCTGATGCGCGGGCCGCGCATCCGCCGTCTCGCCGAACAGTGCGCGCTGAATCGCCCCCGTCTGCCGGTCCCATCCGTAGACGTTTCGCGCGTGCTCGTAAGCGGCGACGGCCATTTCGGCGTACTGCCGCCGGTCATCGAGCAGTTCGATCGCGCGCTCCAGCTTCGCGTGCCATTCATGCGACCGCGAGAGCAGTCCGGTCACGCCGTCCGTGATGGCGTTACGGAACGCGTAGGTCGGGCTCGCGATCGTCACCGTGCCGGTGATGGCCGCTTCGAAGAACTTCAGCTCCGACTTGCAGTTCGTGAACAGGTTGTCCAACAGCGGACCGATATTCAGCTCGGTACGCGCGATGAGCCGTTGCAGGTTCATGTAATCCTGCAGCGGATAGCGGTCGATCCGGTGCTTGTAGGGCTTCAGAACCTCGGCGGATTCCAGCGCGCCGACGATCAGCACTCTGAGGCGGCTGTCGTCGCGAAGCAGCCGCGCGAGCGCCGGCGCTGCAATCTCGAAGTCACGCCGATGCGTCGGCGTGCCGCTGAAGTAACCGATATGAAACGGTTGCGACGACTCGAAACCGCGCTCGCGCTTTTGCTCGAACATCCGCTCGGACACGCTCTGCTGCTCGCGATTGAGGAAGTTCGGCACCGTCGAGATATCCAGCGACGGTGCGAATGCGCGGATGCGCTCGCCGAGGAACGCGTTCGTCACGATCGCGCCGTCGCACATCTTGAGCAACGTTCCCTGGCGGGCGATGGACGCGAACCAGCCGTTCAGCGCCGCTTCGTTGTTCGCATCCTGATCGAGCGAACTGAGGATGAGATGGACGTAGTCGGTGTCGAAGACGAGATCGTCGACGTCGAAGAGCACGCGCACGCCGCGCCGCCGCGCCCGGTCGATCAGTTCGCCGACGCTCGGCGAATAATGCGTGCGGCAGAACACGAGCGTATCGACACGGTCGACGATGCGCGCCATATGCGGCATGTCTTCGCGAAAGAACCACGACGCGCAAACGCCGGAATCGACGTCGGCTTCGAGCGCCTGCGCCATGTTGAAGACGCGGTATCGGAACGTCGTGCTGTCGGGGTTCTCGTAGAAGTAGGCGACGCGCCGCGGGCGCTTCATCAGCGCTTCGTAGCGCCGCTCGAAATTCAGGTCCCAGGGATGCGCGTAATGCAGCGGATTCTCGAACACCGAATTAAACATTGCGTGATGCTCCCGTTTCGAGACTTGCCAATGCCGACGAGAACACCGTGTCCCAGTTCGTCGAACGTGCCGCAGCCTCGGGCGCGCGCCCGCGCTGGGCGGCATCGCGAATCGCCGCTTTCAGGCTCGCGACGGTCGGGTCGACGCAGAGCAGATTCGGCGCATAGCGTTCGAGCGATGTCTTGAGGCCGTAGCGATTTGACACGACCTGAATGCCGGCGCGGGCGAGATCGAGCGTCACGTAGCCGGGATGCGGCGATTCGACGAGGCACAGCGCGACGTCGGCGGTTTGGATGGCGTACGCCTCGGTGAAGGACGCGGCTTCGTGAAGGCGCGGATAGACGGAACCGGGCAGCGCCAGCGGTGTCAGGCCCGCGCCGAAGAAATGCACGTCCCACTCCTGCGGATTCAGAATGCCGTCTTCGAGGCACGCGCCGATCGCTTCGAGGCCGCGCCAGTAGAGATGACGCGGCTGGTCGGGCCGTGCGTGGAACGCGAACTGGCGTTTGCCGCCCGCCACGCGCGGCGCGTCCTTGGCGTTTCCGGACGCCGCGACGGGCTCGAACCACGGCGTGTCGTCCTGGACGATGCCGCTCGCCGCAAGGTGCGCGTGCAGCGTCTGCGAATCGACGACGAGGCGCAATCCCGGCGTCGAGATCGTTTCGGCGCAGCGCAGTTGTTCTTCGCCGCACGCGTAGAGCGCGCGTTCGTCCTCCTGAACTAGATGAACGATCCGGCGGGGTTCGATGACCTGAATCGCGGCGTGCACGTTCCACCAGTTCGTCGCGATGAAGATGTCATCCGCGCCGACCGCGACTGCCGGGCCATCCTTCACCGCCGAGAACACGAAGTCGATGTTGCCGTCCCACGCGATTTCGTGATGCCTGAACAGCGTATCGACGTTGCCGGCGTCGACGGCTTTCAGGCGCGTTATGACGCGAAGGCCCGCGCCCAGACGTTTCGCGAGCGTGACGGCGAGCGCGAGGCCGGCGCGCGAATCGGTGGCGAGCGGGCCGCCGTCGACGCTGTCGAGGATGAGCGTGACATGCTGCGCCTGTCCCGCGACATGGAAAATGCGGAGCGGCGCAATGGGCGCGAATCGTTGCGTCAGGAGCGAGTGAAGCTCGGGACCGGCCGGTTCGGGCTTCCAGCCGGGCGCGGGCGCCGGGAAGGCGGGCTCGACCGGTTCGATCGCTGGCTGGGCCGTCTTGCCATCGAGCGCGCGCATGGCGCGGCCTTCGGCGCGGCCGAACTTTTCGAAATGAACGAGCGGATTGATGCCGTGAGCCGCGACGTCCGGGTTTTGCTTGAGATACCACTGCGCATCGAAGAGCGGACTCGGGTCGTGCTGCTCGACGGTGCCGGCGCTCGCGTAGTGATGCGCCGCGCTTTTCCCCGACGCGCCCGCGTCCGGATAGTGCTGGACGTACCATTCGGCGTCAAAGAGCGGCGAGTTCGCGATGATCCGCGCGTTTTCTTCCAGACGTGCGCGTCCACCGAGGCCGAGGGGCAGTTGCTTGGCGATACGCGCGCCGCGCGCGCGCAGCGAAGCGCCGACGTTACGGCGTCCCTTGGGCGCCTGAGCGAGCACCGAGCGCAGCGGACGAGTGGCACGCCAGATGGTGCTGGATTCGATGCCGCGCAAGGCTTCTTCCGCTTCGGATGCGCGCGTTTGCGCATCGTCGAGGACGTGAGTCATCTGCGCTTCGAGGTCGGCGCGCGCGTCTTCCACCGCGAGGAGGCGCGCTCGCGCCCGGCGCAGGTCTTGTTCGAGGGCGAGGCGTTGCTGGGTTTCGTGTTGCAGACGCGCGCGCATCTGGTCGGCGTCGCCCGCATCGCCGTCCTCGTGCGGCGCTTGTGCAAGCCGTGCCGTCTGCGCCCGTTCGCGCCGCTCGCTTTCCCATCGTTCGCCGAGCATCGCGAAACGGTTGCGCGTCCGCGCGACGTCGCGCGCATCCAGTTCGCAAAGATGCCGTATCGCTTCCGGCGGAAGGGCGCCGACGGCAAGCACGCCCAGCCCGTGTCCGTGAAGGAATTCGAACGACGGATAGCGGGGGCTCAACTCCTGCCACAGCCGTCCCGCGCCGAGGTTCTCGCGTTTTTCGTTGGTGTTGTAGAACAGGACAACGGCGCGGTCGCTAAGCTTTGGAAGCCAGTGCTCGAAATCGCGCCGAGCGGCGTCATATGGAGACAGACGGTCGATATGCAGCAAATCGACGGAGGCATCCGCGAAGTGTTGCGCCGCTTCGCCGGACGTCACGCGCAGCAGGGTGGAGAAAGCGCGGAAGTGCCGGTCGTTGTAGGCGAGCAGATCGGCGTAGAGCGCCTCGCCATGCCGGTCGCTGGCCCATGCGCCGACGGCGTGGCAACGCGTCGCGAGCTTGCTTCGCTCGACGGCGGAGCAGAACGCGGCATACGAGACGCCGCCGAGCGTACCCAGTTCGACGACGGAGCGCGGTTCGGTCGATGCAATCAGCCAATAGGCGAAGGGAATGTGCTCGCACCAGGCGCTCGAAGCATCGATTCTTTCGGCGCGCCAGAAAATCGGATCGAGCGAAGGATCGCAGAGGCTGCCGATTCCGTGAAAGCTGACGTCGGAGTGCAATGGCGTATTCGATAGATTCTGCATTCGGCTTGCGATCGGTTCGCGTCGATGATCTGAAGGTCCGAGTATACCTAGCGCGAGAAGCGCCGCATTTGCGTCGTCGTGTCAGGCGCGCGAGCCTCGCGAGCGTTTCTTTCGGAGCGGCGGCATGTGTAGAATCGAAAGGATCCTTGCGGAGGGCGCGATGGACCGAAGAGATTCGATTCTGAAATATGTCACGAAGGAAGAGCGGGGCATCGAGATCGGGCCGTGGTTCAATCCTCTGGCGCCCAAGCGCGAAGGCTGGCAATGCCTCGTGCTCGACGTTTTCGATGCCGCCACGCTGAAACGGCGCGCACTCGACGATCCCAACGTGCCCGACGGCGCGGCCGTCAATATCGAGGACGTGGATCTCGTCGGTTCGTCCACGAGCATCGGCGACCTAGTGGCCGGCGCGGGCAAGGCGGGCGCAATCGACTACATCGTGTCTTCCCACAATTTCGAACATCTGCCCGATCCAATTCGCTTCCTGCAAGGTTGCGCGGGCGTGCTGAAACCGGGCGGCATGCTTTCGATGGCGATTCCGGATCGGCGCGCATGCTTCGACTATTTCAGGCCGGTGACGCGTCTGTCGGAGTGGCTCCAGGCGTACATCGATCGAAGGGAAAGACCGTCGCCCGCGCAGAACTTCGATTCGTGCGAACTCTTCGCGCATGTGGACGATGAAAACGGTTCGTCCTACGCGTTCTTTCGCGACGGAGCGCCCGATCGCGTGAGCGCGTTTCTCGACCTGGAGCAGGTCTATGCGGCATGGAAGACGCGTCACGCGAGTGACGACATCGCGTACCACGACGCGCACTGTTCGGTGTTCACGCCTGCGTCCTTCGAAATGCTGATCCGCGACGTTGCATATCTCGGACTGGCGTCGTTCGAAGTGCTCGAAGTATTCGATGCCGGTTGCGAGTTCCACGCGCATCTTCGTTGCACGGACGCGACCGACGCGCTGCGGCCGGCCGGTTATCAAACGATGCGCAACGCACTGCTGCGCAGGATTCACGACGAAGCCGCGGAGACTTCGCGGCAATTTCAGGCGCTGCGCGCCGAGTGCGAGGCGTGGCGCGCGAAGTACGGAACGCCGGACGCTTCGAACGCGCGGGATGCCGAACTGGCGCGAGCGAGCGCGTGCGTCCGGCAACTGGAAGACGCCCTCGAGGGGCTGCGAAGTTCGACTAGCTGGCGAGCGACCGCGCCGATCAGGCGCGGCGTGACGATGCTGAGGGCGCTGACCGGGATTCGCAGATAAGCGGCCCGGCCGTGCAGGTCATTCGTAGCGCCTGCCCAGCTTGCGCGCCACGCGCACCGGCAGGCTCGCTTCCAGCCGCTGCCTGCGACGCTGCGATTCCTGCAAATGCACCTGCGTTTCCTGCAATTGCGCCTGCGATTCGTGCAAATGCGCCTGCGTTTCCTGCAATTGTGCCTCGAGCCGCTGAGTGGATTCGATCAGTTCGCGCTGCTGCTGCGCCAGGTCCCGCTTCTCGTGCTCGCGTTCGGCAAGCTGCGTTTCCAGTTCCTGCGTGCGGCTCTGAAAGTGCCGCCATTGGCCTTCGAGCCAGTCCTTGCCTTCGAGCACTTGCCTCAGGTACGCCTGCTTCTCCTCGTTTTCGCTGACGCTCGCGTGCCACGCGGAGCTCAACCACGCCTTGCCCCTTTCGAGATTGCCGATGTACATCGCGATATCGTCGGCGGATTGGCGCTGGAAGATCGCGGGCCGCGTCGTCAATTCGGACGCGTAAGCCGAAGCGGTGGCGAGCCGCCCCGCGAGCGTCACGACCGCGCCGATCTCGCGCAGCTCGAACTTGGGCGGCGCCGACGGATACGGCATGCTCAGATGCTCGCCCACGGTGGCCAGAATGCCCCGATAGCCGCGCTGCCAGATCGCGCGCGCGCCTTCGATGTCTCCGTCGGCGGCATGCAGCGTGCCTTGCAGAAGCGCCGATTCCGCGCACTTGGTCAGAAGCGTCGGGCTGTACTGCGCAGCCGGGCCATCGATGACCTGCTGAAGAAAGCGCTCGGCGTTTGCGCGGTTACCGTCCGTCAGTTCCATCAGCGCGCGCACGAAGCGCAGCGATACATGCCAGCGCAGCGCGTTGGGGTTTGCGGGCTCGCTCGCGAGATACGCGTCGATGGCTTCGACGAGCGCGGAACGGACGATGCCCACGTCGCGCTCGCGCGCCATATAGGCCAGGATGCAGAGCGCCGCGCCCCGGTCCGCGCTGAACGGCGAGGCGTGTTCGAGCGTACCGAGCGCCCACTTCTCGCGAAGATGAGCCTTTTCGGTACGAAGGCCGATCGATACCACCGCGCGCACCAGCCAGGGATTCTCGTAGTCGCGGTCGAATGCGAGCGCATGCCCGCTCGCCTCGCGCTCGCCGTCGCTGAATATGCGTTCCTCGTATGGGACGCTTGCGCCGTTCAACGGCGATTTGCAGGCGACGGCCAGCAGCCACTCCGCTTCGACGGGCAGGTTCTCCGGCGCCGGTTCGATCTCGGCCAGTGAGCGCGGACGCACCAGCCATTCACAATTGCCGCCGGGCTTTTTGACGCGGTCGGCGGTCTGGCTGAATATCGCCTCGACTTCGAATTCGCCGCTCAGTTGCGTGACGAACTTCTTGCGATCGTAGACGTGCAGATGGAAGGGATTCGGGTCCTCGCCGGTTTCGTCGCTCCAGTCATGCGGAACGCTCGCGACGAGACGCCCGCCGGGCGTGAGAATCCGGTGAAACTCGCGCAACAAGGCTTCGGGTGCTTCGACGTGCTCGAGCGTTTCGAAACTGAGCACCGTATCGACGCTGTTGCTCGGAATGTTCGCAAGACAGTCGGGCAAGAATCCTTCGATGTACGAGAGCTTGTCGGGAATCCCGAAATTGGCCGTCGCGTAGTCGACACCGTAGGCACTCCCGTCGATTCCCGTCACCGGGCCGCATTGCGTCGACTTCTGAATCACGTACGAGCCGTAGCCGAGACCGCACGCGGCGTCGAGCACCACATCGCCGGGACGGACGTAACGCGATGCGAAATGATATCGGCCGACATGCGCGTCCGAACGGCTGCCATGCTCGCGCAGCATGTCCATGTGGAGGTCGCGCTCCTCGCGCAGTGCGCTGAGTGGATATTGCCGGTTTGCCGCCTCCGGAATCTTTTCGAGTGGTATCACGATCTCGGCGCCGTCCTGATTGAGGGACTCGTACGCGTTGACGTCATAGAACAACGGATGCTTGCGCAAGCCGGCTTCGAAGCACTTGCCTTCCCAGAAGGCGCGGCCTTGCGCAATGCGGCGCCACGGGCCCGGTGCGGCGTCACCCGTTGCGATCCGCAGGATCAGGAAACGCTTGCTGACTCGCGCCAGCTCGGAAAGGGCGCGGGGAATGTCGGTCTCGTCAAGAAATTCGAGCGAGCGCTCGGCGACGACGGTGTCGAAAGCGCTGTCGGCGAAGGGCAGATGCAGCAGATTGCCTTGCGAAAACCGCCCCGGATGCCGGGACTGGGCCTCGGCCAGCGCGCCTTGCGAGACGTCGACGCCGCGCGCGTTGATGCCCGCGCTGGTCAGCTCGCGCACGAGATCGCCCGCGCCGCAGCCTGCATCGAGCACCGACCCTAGCCCGCATATATTGACAATCAGATCGGCGAGGTCCGACGCGCCTGTGGACGGCGACGGGCGGCTATCGTGCTGCATCCAGAGGCGGTTTGATTCTGTCTCGTAGTCGCTGAAGGCGACGTGGTCGATCTGTGCTTGTTGCATGAAAAATTTTTCGTCTGATTGATCGGAATATAGTCGGGAGTTAGTCCGAACCGCGCGTCACCACTCGACACCCGGATGTCCCGCCACGTCGGCGCCTCGGGTCTCACATGGTAAATTATTGCGTTATCCGCAACTTACTACAGAACGCCGGTCATCTCATATTAGTGACAGACGTTCGAGACGACCTTGACAAGCAATCGAACCTATCTGGTAACGGGCGCCTCCGGATTCGTAGGCCGCGCGCTCATTTCCCGTCTTCTCGCCGACGGGCATCGGGTGCGTGCGGTCGTTCGCGGGCAGCCCACGCGTGATTGGGAGCTGACCTGTGATCTCGCAGCGCCCGTATCCGCATGGGAGAAGGCCATCGATGGTTGCGACGGCGTGTTCCATCTCGCCTGGTCGACCGTGCCGGGAACGGCCAATTCGGCGCCGCTGGACGATCTGAATACCAACGTGGTCGGCACGGTGCGCATGCTCGAGGCATTGCGCGGTTTTTCTTCGGTGCCCCTTGTTTTCGCGTCTTCGGGCGGCACGGTGTACGGCGTCCCTCGCGAAGTGCCGATCCAGGAAAGCCATCCGCTCAGGCCGATGGGCGTGTACGGTGCGGCGAAGGCTTGCGCGGAGCAATACCTGATGGCGTATCGGCGCCAATGGAACGTCGATGCCCGCGTGCTGCGGCTTAGCAATCCATACGGTCCTGGCCAGAATGTGGAAGGTCAGCTCGGCGCGGCCACGGTGTTCGCATGGCGCGCGGTGACGGGCGCGCCGATCAATATCTGGGGCAACGGATCGATCGTTCGGGACTTCGTGTATATCGGCGACACGGTGGAGGCGTTCATCGCCATGATGAACGCGTCGCGGTCGGTCTGGACGGAAACCGAGCCGGTCGTCAACATCGGTTCGGGGCATGGCGTCTCCATCATCGAAATCATTCGTGTCATTGAAGAACTGATGGACACGAAGCTCGACGTCACCTATCACCCGTCCCGCACGTTCGATCTCCCGATCAACGTGCTCGATGTGTCGCTCGCCAAACGGCTTCTCGACTGGTCGCCTTCCACCCGATTCAGCGACGGCATGACGAGAATGCTGGACAACCTCAAGGCACGCGTTTGAACACGCGGTGCTCATGCCCGTGAACATCCCGGCCGGTGGAACAGCCAGCTCGCGCGCGCGGCCAGTCCGTTGACCCTTTAGAGAAGAAAATCATGCTTTCCGACATGCTGCGACAGCTGGCTCGTTCCGCGAGCTGGACCTTGGTGCCCTCCGCGATATGGGACAAGTTCGCCGGCAACGACATAGAACTGCTGCGCTCGTCGCATCTTTTCGACGCCGATTTCTATCGCGCGACTTATCCCGACATCGGGCCGCAGATCGATCCGGTCAAGCACTATCTGCGTTTCGGGCCGGACGAAGGCCGTCAGCCTAGCGCGCTCTTCGATGCCGTCGCTTATCTGCGGGACAACCCGGACGTCGCGCGGGCGCGCGTCAACCCGCTCGTGCACTATCTGCGTTTCGGCCAGGCCGAAGGGCGCGTCGCGCAGCCGCACGTTTCTCCTTCGCTCGACATGGCGACCATGCCGCCCGCCCCGCCGCAGCCGATCCCGCCGCAGCCGATTCCGCCGGCCGGGCCGCAACGCGCCGACGACATCCGCGAGGCCATCGAGCAAGCCGGCGTGTTCGACGCGGAGTTCTATCGCCGGACTTATCCGGACATCGACGCGGCCGGGGTCGACCCGCTCGCGCATTTCATCGAACATGGCGAGCGCGAAGGCCGGCGTCCGAACCGGCTGTTCGACGCGCGCTACTACGCGAACGCCTACCCGGAGGTGCAGCAAAGCGGGCTCAGCCCGCTGCTCCACTACGCGACGATCGGCAAGGCCGCGAATCGCTACGGCAGCCTGCATCAGCTGATCGAGGAATCCGGCCTGTTCGATCCGGAGTTCTATCGACGCACCTATCCAGATATCGCGGCCGCGAACATCGATCCGCTCGATCACTTCGTCGAGCACGGCGGCCGCGAAGGGCGGCGCCCGCATGCGCATTTCGATCCGCGCTGGTATGCCACGGCTTATCCCGATGTCCGGGACAGCGGGCTGTCGCCGCTCGTGCACTATTTGACGATCGGCAAGCCGGAAGGGCGCAGCTACCGCTTCGATCCGCGCATCATGGATTCGGTCGACCGGATGATCGCGGAGGCAGGCTCGCTCGAATCGACCATCCTGCTTGAACCCGCATTCGCCGAGCCGTCGCTGCTGAGCTTCAATCTGGGCGGGCAGGACTGGGTGGGCATTCACGCGTGGCAGGATCTCTTCGACACGCTCGATCGCCCTTACGATCACATCGTGTTCGTGCCGTGGCTCGTGAGAGGCGGCGCGGACCTGGCTGCGGCCAACGCGGCGCGGGCGGTCATCGAGGCGCACGGAATCGATTCCACGCTCGTCGTGCTGACGGACCATGAGCGCACCGATGCCATCGACTGGCTCCCGCACGGAACGCACTTGCGCGTGTTCTCGAACTTCGGCCCGACGCTCTCGCGCGCGGATCGCTCGCTGATGGTCGAAGCGCTCATCCTGGCTGTGCAGCCGAAGTCGATCCTCAACGTCAACAGCGGCGCATGCTGGGACGCGATCGTGCGCAGAGGCGGCGCGCTCGGCCGCGCCACTGACATTTACGCCTGTCTCTTCTGTCGCGACTACACGCCCGACGGCCGCGCCGCCGGCTATTCGGACACGCATTTTCGCGACGCGCTTCCGTATCTCAAGAAGCTGTACTTCGACAACGAAGGTTTCTTGAACGAAATGATGCTCGACGCGGGCGTGCCGCCTTCGCTGCAGGCGAAGATGGTCACCGTGTATCAGCCGATGATGTCTTCCGGCGCGCCGCTTCATGCTGGCGGTCCGCGCGAGCGCAACGCGGTGATCTGGGCGGGGCGCTTCTGTACGCAGAAGAACGTGGCCTTGCTGATCGACATCGTCGCGCGCGCGCCGGAGTTCCGCTTCGACGTGTACGGCTACGGCGACGACCAATACGCGCGCATGCTGCAGGCGGCCGCCGCCAGGCACGGCAATTTGCGTCTGATGGGGCCGTTCACGTCGACGATGGCGCTGCCGCTGAACGATTACACGGCTTTGCTGTTCACGTCGTTGTGGGAGGGGCTTCCGCTCACGCTCGTCGATGTCGCGTCGAGCGGCATTCCGATCGTGGCGTCCGCAGTTGGGGGCATTCCCGAACTCGTCACCCAGGACACGGGATGGCTGATTCCTTCCTATCGCGAGGTTCAGCCTTATGTCGATGCGCTGAAGCAGATCCAGACCGAGCCCGAACTGGCCAAACGGAAGGGCGCGCGCATGCGCGAGCGCGTTCTCAGCAATCATACGTGGAAGCGCTTCACCAGCATGCTGGCTGTTCCACCGTCATTCATCGAGTAGAACATGGCTTCTTTTGATATCACCGCCGTCATTAATGGACATGGCGAAGGGCTGCTGGCTCACGCGTCGCTGCGCAGCCTGGTGCGTAGCGCGGACGCGGCGCGCGAACGCGGGCACTCGGTCGAGTTGCTCGCCGTGCTGGATCGTCCGAGTCCGCTCACGCGCGAAGTCTTCGAGCATTTCGCACGCACCTGTCCCGAGCTTCGTATCGAAGTCGTGCAGCACGGCGATCTCGGCTATGCGCGCAACTCGGCCATCACGTTGGCCAACGGCGAATACGTGGCGTTCCTCGACGCGGACGACATCTGGGGCGAAAGCTGGCTCACGCTCGCGCTCGAGGCCGCGCGCGCGGATTCCCGCAACATCGCGTGGCATCCGGAAGTCAACGTCTATTTCGGCGTGGCGCCGCACCTGTTCCTGCACATGGACATGGAAGACCCGCGATTCCGCGTGGCAACGCTCGCGCATACCAACGCCTGGACCTCGCTATGCTTTTCGTCCGTGGCGTTTCTGCGCCAGGTGCCCTACGCGGGGACGCATCTGAAGGACCACATCGGTTACGAGGACTGGAGCTTCAACGTCGATGTGATTCGGCAGGGCGGCATTCACAAGATCGTGCCGGGCACGGCGCACGCGATCCGCACGCGCCACACGTCGCTCGTCAAGGCGACGTCGGCGGCCGGGTGCATTCCGCGTCCATCGGGCTTTCTGCGCGACGTGCTGCGGCAGCGTGCGAAGGCTGCGGACGCCAGACGCTCGAACGAGGCGCTCGCGTCGGACTGAGCGCATGCAACTCGCGCTGCTCTACACCTTCTTCGCCGCCATCGCCACCGCCGCCAACATCGGCGCGCAGGACCTCACGACACGCCTCTACACCGGCCCGTTCCACATCTTGCTGTCGGTGTTCATCGGCACGGGCGTCGGGCTCGTCGTGAAGTACCTGCTCGACAAGAAATGGATCTTCCGCTTCAAGGCGGAGAACGCGCGCCATGACGCGACCATGTTCACGCTCTACGTG